>DAIMZS010000204.1:0-6229 GCA_036733825.1 Rudaea sp. | reverse complement strand
CGAACCCACGTTAGCAGCTTGGGAAGCTGCAGTTCTACCATTGAACTACACCCGCGTCGCGAGAGGCTGGCGCGTGAAACGAAGCTTATCGGCCTCCATGCGCCGAAAGCAAGAATCTGCGGCTATCGGTCGTGGCGTAGTTTGAGATATTGCTTTCCGTTCGTGGTGAGGTATCGAACCACGAACGGCAATCTTGGCGTGAAGTTCGCCCTTCGATACCTCAGGGCGAACGGGTCCTGATTCATAAATTAGACCAGGACCCAAACGTCATGCGAGCGCCGAGACCGCAGCCATCACCACATGCGGCGAGGCAGGCGCGCGCGAATGCGCGGACTTCGTCACTCGCTGCAGTTCCGCGGGCAGATCGCGCGCGACGGCCTTGGCGAGCGCGCGGATCTCGGGCAGACCGCTGCACTCCCATATCGATCCGCGCAGCAGTGTGCCGAGGCAGCGCAGACCATGCGTCGGCCTACCGTCGGCGCCGAGCAGGCGGCCTTCCGCGTCGGTGGCGAGACCGAGGTCGAGTTCGTCCGGATGCGCGACGCCTTCGCTCACCATCTGATGGATCAATGGATGATCGGTCGCGTTCACCGACGTGTTGAAGCCGGTCGCCTGAATGACGAGATCAGCGGCGAAGCTGCGAACGCTTTCGGCGCCGCGCGGCTGCACGCGTACTTCGAGCTGGTCGCGTTCGCTCGCGTGCGTGTCGATCGAGCGGATGTGGGCGGCAAGAATTTTCAGCCGGCCCTGCGTGCGCAGGCGCGCCAGTTCGTTCGTCGTCTGCTGCGGCAGGCGGTGGCGCGCGGACTCCCACATCCAGCGCAGATGACGCAGGAAGCGCGCGCGCTCGTCGGTATCGAGCAGGCGCCAAAGGTTCTGCGTTTCCGAACGCAGGCCGTCGATGACCGAGCGCCATTCGACGTCTTCGTCTTCCATCGCCGCGCGGATTTCGCGCAGCCAATGGGTGACTTGCGGATTCGAGCGTAGCGCGTCGACGAGCGAGGTTTGATGTTCGTACGGCGCGCCCGGCGCATGGTTGTGGCTGCGCGGCAGGCGTCCGTGGCGGGAAATCGCGGTGAGCTGGGCGTTCGGCCACAGGCGCGCCGCGGACTGCAGCGCGTCGACCGCGGTCAGGCCCGTGCCGAGTACGACTACGCGTTCGGGCGCCTTGCGCGGCAGCGGCCAGTGCCAGGGATCGGCCGTGTAGGCATGGCTGGCGCGCGCGGCCTCGCTGACTTCCGCCAGCGGCGTCGACGGCAACGCGCCGATCGCCAGTACCACGCCGTCTGCGTCGAATGCTTCGCCGTCAGCCGTGCCGACGACGTAACCGGTTACATCGCGGCCGCGCACGCTGGTCGCATCGACCGAGAGCACGCGCAGCGCAAGGCCGCGTTCGCGCGCACTCGTGATCTCGCGCGCCAGCACGCTCTCCAGATAGTCGCCGTACCAGGCGCGAGGTACGAAATCCGGGCCTTTGACCGGCCAACCTTGCGCCTGCGCATATGCCATGAACGCGCCGACATCGTCGGCGAACAGGCCCATATTGGCGGCGCGGACATTGAGCAGATGATGATCGGCCGTGGTCGAATAGGCCACACCGCGGCCCGGGGCTTGCCGGCCGACCAGCCAAGTGAGTTCGAACTCGCCGGGATGGCCACGGCGCAGAAACTCGCCTACGACGGCGGAGCCCGCGGCTCCCCCGCCGATCACGATAAGACGCTGCATATTGTTTATTCGAGAGCCGCGTCGAGGCGGCGATAGCTGAATGGAAGCACAACGATCGTTAGGAGTTCGCTAAATCCAAATGCCCGCGAGTGATGTGGTTATGGCCGCCACGGCGCGGTATGGCCGTATCACAAACCGCATCACGCTTCGCCTGCAGCGCGCCGCGGAAACCACCGAGGCCGCTTATCACCCCAGGCAATAACTGCAGCGCATGACCCTATAACAAAAGGTATGTTCAGGCATATGCGCGCGAGGACTAGGATCGCTGGCATCCCGTCTGATCGTTCAGACGTCTAGCCGTCCAAACATCCAGCGAGCGCCGACGTGTCAGCCCAACCGAACCGCATCCTCTCGCCGTTCTCCGAGGACAAGCTCGCCCTGCTGGCGCGCCTGACCGAAGGGCTCGATACCGATTCCCTCTACTGGCTGTCCGGCTACGTCGCCGGCGTGGCCGCGTCGTCCCGGCACGTGCCGCTGAGCGCGTCGGTCGCGAGCAACCTCGCCGTGCCGCTGGCGGCGGCCGTCGCGCCGGCCGCCGAGGCCGCGGCGGCGCTGCGCCTGACCGTCGTCTACGGCAGCCAGACCGGCAACGCCAAGCGCCAGGCCGAAGCGCTCGCGCGCGAGGCCGAGGGCGCCGGGCTCAACGTGCGTCTGGTCCGCGCCGACGCGTACAACACGCGCGAGCTGGCCAACGAGCGCCTGCTCTATGTGGTGATCTCGACCCAGGGCGACGGCGATCCGCCCGACGACTCGCGCGGCTTCGTCGAATTCCTCGCCGGCAAGCGCGCGCCGAAGCTGCCGCAGTTGAAATTCGCCGTGCTCGGTCTGGGCGATTCGAGCTATCCGCAGTTCTGCGCGATCGGCACGAAGATTGACGCGCGTCTGGCGGAACTCGGCGCCACGCGCCTGTTCGACCGCGGCGAGGCCGATCTCGACATCGCCAGCATCGCCGCGCCATGGGCGAAGAAGGCGCTCGACCAGGCGCGCGATCTGCTCAAGACCGACGCGCCGGCCGCGCCGCGCGCCGCCACGGTCACGCCGCTGCGCAGCGCCGCGCATGCGCCCGCGTGGACGCGCGAGAAGCCGTTTGCAGCGCCGCTGCTCGCGAACCAGCGCATCAGCGCGCGCAACGGCACGAAGGACATCCGCCACATCGAACTCTCGCTCGAAGGCTCGGGATTGAGCTACCAACCCGGCGACGCGCTCGGCGTCGTCGCAACGAATCCGCCCGTGCTCGTCGACGCGGTGCTCGCCACGCTCAAGCTCGACGGCGATCGCGCCGTTGCCGCGCAGGGTGAATCGCACACATTGCGCGAGTGGCTGCTGCGCAAGCGCGAGATCACCACGCTGTCGAAGCCATTCCTCGTCGAGCTCGCCAAGCGCGCAAAGAGCGAGGCGCTCGACCGCGCGCTCGCTCCCGAAGGCAAGGATGCGCTGCGCGAACTGCTCGGCGACTATCAACTGATCGACGTGCTGCGCACCTTCCCGGCGTCGTGGTCGGCCGAAGAATTCGTCGGCGCGCTGCGTGCGCTCGCGCCGCGCATGTATTCGATCGCGTCGAGCCAGAAGACGGTCGGCGACGAGGTTCATCTCACCGTTGCGGTGCTCGATTACGAAAAGTTCGGGACCCGGCACGTCGGCGCCGCGTCACAGTTCCTGGCTGCTCTCCCGGAAGACGCCGACGTGCCGGTATTTATCGAAGAGAACGAGCGCTTCCGCCTGCCGGCGGACGCCTCGCGCGACGTGATCATGATCGGCCCCGGCACCGGTATCGCGCCGTTCCGCGGCTTCCTGCAGGAGCGCGCGGAGACGGCCGCGAGCGGGCGCAACTGGCTGTTCTTCGGCAACCCGCATTTCCGCAGCGACTTTCTTTATCAAGTCGAATGGCAGAAGGCGCTCAAGGGCGGCACGCTGCACAAGCTCGATCTCGCGTTCTCGCGCGATCAGTCCGAAAAAGTCTATGTGCAACACAGCCTGCGCCGCCGCGGCAAGGAACTCTACGAGTGGATCGCCAACGGCGCCCATGTCTACGTCTGCGGCGACGCGACGCGCATGGCCGCCGACGTCGACGCGGCGCTGCGCGACATCGTGATCGAACACGGCGGCAAGTCCGATGAAGATGCGCGCGATTTTCTCAACCAGCTCGCGGCAGAGCGCCGCTATGCACGCGACGTCTACTGATATGTCTACGGCCGCACCCATTCTCTCCCCCGTCGAAGGCATCAAGACGCGCAGCCGGCGACTGCGCGGCACGCTGCTCGACAGCCTCGCCAACGACGTTACCGGTGCGATCGCCGACGACGACACGCAGCTGATCAAATTCCACGGCAGCTACATGCAGGACGATCGCGATCTGCGCGAGGAACGCCGCGCGCAGAAGCTGGAGCCCGACTACAGCTTCATGATCCGCACGCGCCTGCCGGGCGGCGTGATCACGCCCGAACAGTGGCTCAAGCTCGACGCGATCGCGACGCGCTACGCCAACGGCACGCTGCGCCTCACCACGCGTCAGGCATTCCAGTTTCACGGCGTGATCAAGCGCGAACTGAAGGCGACGATACAGGCGATCAACGCCGCGCTGATCGATACGGTTGCGGCCTGCGGCGACGTCAACCGCAACGTGATGGTCGCGGCGAATCCGCTGCAGTCCGAGCTGCATCAGCGCGTGTACGAGGACGCGGCGAAGCTGTCGGAATTCTTGAAGCCGAAGACGCGCGCCTATTACGAAATCTGGCTCGACGAAGAAAAGGTCGAAGGCTCCGGAGAGGAGTACGAGCCGATCTACGGCCAGGTCTATCTGCCGCGCAAGTTCAAGATCGCATTCGCCGTGCCGCCGGTCAACGACGTCGACGTGTTCGCCAACGATCTGGGTTTCATCGCCGTCGTCGAAAACGGCGTGCTGCTCGGCTACAACGTCACCGTCGGCGGCGGTCTCGGCGCGACGCACGGCGAGCCGGCGACCTACCCGCGTCTCGCCGACGTGCTCGGTTTCGTCGCACCCGACCGCGTCAACGCGATCGCGGAAGCGGTGGTGACCACGCAGCGCGATTTCGGCGGCCGCGCCGATCGCAAGCATGCGCGGCTCAAGTACACGATCGACGATCGCGGCCTCGACTGGTTCAAGGCCGAAGTCGAACGCCGCTTCGGCGCGCCGCTGCGCCCGGCGCGGCCGTTCCGTTTCGACCACAACGGCGATCGTTTCGGTTGGGTGGAAGGCGCGAACGGCCGCGCGCATCTGACCCTGCGCATCGAGGCCGGCCGCGTCGCCGACCGCGGCGAGCAGCGCCATCTGTCCGCGCTGCGGCTGATCGCGCAAATCCACGCGAACGAAAATTCGGAGCTCGAATTTCGTTTGACGCCGAACCAGAATCTGCTCATCGCGAACGTGCCGAGCGAAGACCGCGCCGAGATCGACGAGATCCTTGCCGAGTATCGGCTCGATCTCTATCGCACCGCGACGCCGCTGCGCCTCAACGCGCTCGCCTGCGTCGCGCTGCCGACCTGCGCGCTGGCGATGGCCGAAGCCGAGCGCTATCTGCCCGATTTCACCGGCAAGGTCGAGGCGCTGCTCGATAAGCACGGGCTGCGCGAGGCGAACATTCATCTGCGCCTGTCCGGCTGCCCTAACGGCTGCTCACGGCCCTATCTCGGCGAGATCGCGCTGATCGGCAAGGCGCCGGGCCGCTACAACCTGATGCTCGGCGCCGACGCGCGCGGGCAGCGGCTCAACCGCCTGCATCGCGAAAACGTCGACGAGGCGCAGATTCTCGCCGCGCTGGACGAGCTGTTCGCGCGCTACGCGTCCGAACGGTCGGACGGCGAAGCATTCGGCGATTTTCTCGTGCGCAGCGGCGTGCTCGCCGAGGCTCACTACCAAGTCATTCCGGTCACGCTGCTCGAGCCTTCGTTGGCGGCGGCGTGAATTGAGGAGCAACGATCCCATGTTCCACTGTTCGACATCGTGTAGCAGCGAATCTGCGTCACTCGAAATTCAGCGCAACACCGTCAATAAACACAGCGCCGGAGCGCGCGCCATGAAACTCCCCGAAATCGAACTGGCCATCAAAGACCCCACCACACTTATCGAGCTCAATACGTGGCTCGAAAGCCGCAACGCGCATCAGCGCCTCGCCTGGGCGATGGAAAATCTGCCGGGCGAACACGTGCTGTCGTCGAGTTTCGGTGCGCAGTCGGCGGTGCTGCTGCATCTGGCGACGCGCGAGCGCGCGGATCTTCCGGTCGTGCTGATCGACACCGGTTATCTGTTTCCGGAAACCTACCGCTTCGCCGACGAGCTGACCGAAAAACTATCGCTCAATCTCAAGGTCTACCGCCCCAAGCTCGGCATCGCCTGGATGGAAGCGCGTCACGGCAAGCTCTGGGAAAACGGCGTCGACGGCATCACCGAATACAACGCGTTGCGCAAGGTCGAACCGATGCGCCGCGCGCTCGGCGAACTCGGCGCGCACACCTGGATCGCCGGCCTGCGCCGCGCGCAGTCGAC
>DAIMZS010000203.1:0-6310 GCA_036733825.1 Rudaea sp. | reverse complement strand
GGCCTGACGGTCGACATGGCCGGCTTCGAAGCCGAAATGGAAAAGCAGCGCGAACGCGCGCGCGCGGCGAGTCAGTTCGAATCGAAAGCGAGCCTGTCGGCTGAACTCGTGCAGAAGCTGCAGCCGACGGCCTTCCTCGGCTACGACCGCTTGGCCGCCGAGGGTTTAAAAGTGATCGCAATCGTGCGCGGCGACCAGGCCGTCGATACGCTCAGCGACGGCGAAGAAGCCACACTGATCCTCGACCGCACGCCGTTCTACGCCGAATCCGGCGGCCAGGTCGGCGATACCGGAAAACTATCCGCGGGCGAGGGCAGCTTCATCGTCAACGACACGATCAAGCTCGCCGGCAGCTTCTACGGCCACGTCGGACGCTGGAGCGGCAAGCCGCTGCGCACCGGCGCCGCGCTGCGCGGCGAGGTAGACGCCGCGCGCCGCCAGGCGATCGTGCTCAATCACTCGGCGACGCATCTCTTGCATTCCGCGTTGCGCCAGGTGCTCGGCGAGCATGTGACGCAGAAGGGTTCGCTCGTCGCGCCGGACCGTCTGCGCTTCGATTTTTCGCACAATGCGCCGGTGTCGCGCGCGGACCTGCAGCGCATCGAGACGCTGGTCAACGACGAAGTGCGGCGCAACGTCGCCGCCGACGTGCGCCATATGAAATACGACGAGGCGATCGCGTTCGGCGCGATGGCCTTGTTCGGCGAAAAGTACGGCGACGAGGTGCGCGTGCTCAAGATGGGCGATTTCTCCACCGAACTCTGCGGCGGCACCCACGTGGGCCGCACCGGCGATATCGGCCTGTTCAAGATCGTAAGCGAAGGCGGCGTCGCCTCGGGCATCCGCCGCATCGAGGCGGTGACGGGCGCCGGCGCGCTCAAGCACGTCGACGCGGAGGAGCAGCAGCTCGACCAGATCGCCCATCTGCTGTCCGCCAGCGGCGGCAGCGCGGTCGACAAGCTGCAGGCCTTGTTCGACAAGCAGAAAAAGCTCGAACGCGAACTCGAAGCCCTGAAAGCCAAGGCCGCCAGCGCCGCGGCCGGCGATCTGGCCGGCAATGCCCGGGAGGTCGACGGGGTCAAACTCGTCGCCGCGCGCCTGGCCGGCGCCGACGCCAAGGCGTTGCGCGACAGCGTCGACCAGCTCAAGCAGCAGCTGGGCGACAGCGTCGTGCTGCTCGCCGGGGCAAACGAGGGCAAGGTTTCCCTGGTCGCCGGGGTCAGCGGCAAGGCTTTGGGCAAGGTCAAGGCCGGGGACGTGGTCGCCCACGTGGCGGCCCAGATCGGCGGCAAGGGGGGCGGGCGTCCCGACATGGCCCAGGGGGGCGGAGAGGACACTCCGGCCCTGGCCCAGGCTCTGGAAACTTTACACTTGTGGATTGAGTCGAAATTAGTGTGATACTTATCACACTGATGACATCGACTATATCCGCTTCATTGCATGCCTCGGACGCGTCCGCTAGTATCAATCGAATAACTGAATCGGGTTGCCCGTAATCAAGTTTTACGAAAGATTACGCAGGCTGCACCGGTCCGCTATTTGGGGGGCGGATGTCCGTCATCTGCAGCGTTTGAGCCGTTGCCGTGTGCGCGCCGTCAGGACTGATGATGCGCAACAAGTCGTTTGGAACGACGAACTGGCTGAAGGAGATTTATATGCTTATCTTGACCCGCCGCGTTGGCGAAACATTGATGATAGGAGAGTCGGTCAGCGTGACGGTTCTCGGAGTCAAGGGAAATCAGGTCCGTATCGGAATCAACGCGCCGAAGGATGTCGCGGTTCACCGTGAAGAAATCTTCCAACGAATCAAGCGCGAGCATTCCGACCAGGGCGACAATCCCACCACGCCCACTTCTTAATCGCTCTTTACCCGAGAGCCCGAACTGGCTATCTTATGCGACCCGCCGCCGCGCCGCGCGTGGCGGGAGAGAGTCGTTGTCGATCTCAAATAGCCTGAAAAAACCCCGGAGAGATGCCCGAGAGGCCGAAGGGGCTCCCCTGCTAAGGGAGTATAGGGTCAAAAGCTCTATCGAGGGTTCGAATCCCTCTCTCTCCGCCAGTTGCGCAAAAAAGCCGCTGATCTTCAGCGGCTTTTTTTGTGGTCAGACCTCGCCGGCTCGCCATGCAGCAGCCGATACAAAGCCGGCAGCACGAGCAGGGTCAGCAGCGTCGACGAGACGATGCCGCCGATTACGACGGTGGCGAGCGGACGCTGCACTTCCGAGCCCGCGCCGACGTTGAACGCCATCGGCAGGAAGCCGAGCGAGGCCACCAGCGCGGTCATCAGCACCGGACGCAGGCGGCCGAGCGCACCTTCGACGATGGCGTGCTCGAGGCGATCGCCTTGTTCGCGCAGTTTGCGGATCAGCGCGATCATCACCAGGCCGTTCAACACCGCGACGCCGGACAGGGCGATGAAGCCGACGCCGGCCGAAATCGACAGCGGTATGCCGCGCAGCGCCAGTGCGATCACGCCGCCGGTCAGCGCGAGCGGCACGCCGGTGAATACGATCGTTGCGTCTTTCGCCGAGCCGAAGGCCCAGAACAGCAGTGCGAAAATGATCGCGAGCGTGACCGGCACGACGACCGCAAGACGTTGGCTTGCCGATATCAATTGCTCGAAGGTGCCGCCGTACTCGATCCAATAGCCGGTCGGCAAGCTGACCTCGCTAGCGAGGCGTTGCTGCAGTTCGCCGACGAAACTGCCGAGATCGCGTTCGCGCACGTTCGCGGTGACGACGACGCGGCGCTTGCCGTTTTCGCGGTTGATCTGATTCGGCCCGAGCGAGGTTTCGATGTTCGCCACCTCGCGCAGCGGCACCGTTTGCGGGGCACCGGACGTCCATGTCGCCGAGCGGCTCGACTCGTCGGAATTGACGTTGCCGCTGAGCGGAATCGGCAGGTCGGCCAGCGCGGCAGGGTCTTGCCGCAGCCGCTCGGGCAGGCGCACGACGATGTCGAAACGGCGATCGCCGTCGAACAATTTTCCCGCCACTTCGCCGCCGACGGCGGTCGCCACGGTGTCCTGAACGTTTCTGCGATTGAGACCGTAGCGGACCAGCGCAGCGGGATCGGGAGTGACGGTCAGCAGCGGCAGTCCCGCCGTCTGTTCGAGCCTCGCGTCGGCCGCGCCCGCGACAGACTGCGTCACTTCGAGCACCTTGCCGCCGATCTGCGCGAGTTGATCCAAACTGTCGCCGTACACCTTGACCGCGACGTCGGCGCGCACGCCCGAAATCAGCTCGTTCATGCGCATCTGGATCGGTTGGGTGAACTCGTAGCTGTTGCCGGGAATGGATTTCACCGCCTTTTCGATTTCGGCGACGAGTTGCGTCTTGGGTTTGCGCGGATCCGGCCATTCCGGGCGTGGTTTGAGAATGATGAACGTGTCGGCCACCGACGGCGGCATCGGGTCGGTCGCCACTTCAGGCGTGCCGATCTTGCCGAATACGCGCTGCACCTCGGCGAATTGCTTGATCCGCGCTTCGACCGTGCTCTGCATGCGTCGGGACTGCTCCAGGCCCGTGCCCGGAATACGCATCGCGTGCATGGCGATGTCGCCCTCGTCGAGGCTCGGCACGAATTCCGAACCGAGCCGCGTCGCGAGGAAGCCGCACGCCATCACGAGCGCGAATGCACCGGCTGTGACCGCGACGCGGCTGCGCAGTGCCCAGGCCAGCGCCGGCGCGTAGCCGCGCCGCGCCCATCGCATGAGCCAGGTTTCCTTCTCCTCGACTTTCCCGCGAAGGAACAGCGCGATAGCCGCCGGCACGAACGTGAGCGAGAGCAGCATCGCGCCGCTGAGCGCCAGCACGACGGTGATGGCCATCGGATGAAACATTTTTCCTTCGACGCCGGTGAGCGCGAAGATCGGCAGATAGACCGCGGTGATGATGCCGAGGCCGAAGAGGCTCGGCCGGATCACTTCGGCGGATGCCGCGGCGGTTGCTTCTTGACGCTCGGCACTTGTCGGCGCGCGCCCGAGCGAGTGCTGCAGCTCGCCGAAGCGGCGCAGGCAGTTTTCGATGATGATGACCGCGCCGTCAACGATGAGGCCGAAATCCAGCGCACCCAGACTCATCAGGTTGCCGGAAACCCCGCCGACGACCATGCCCGTCAGCGTGAACAGCATTGCCAGCGGAATCACCGCCGCGGTGATCAGGGCGGCGCGAAAGTTGCCGAGCAGGAGAAACAACACGGCGATCACGAGAATCGCGCCTTCGGCGAGATTCTTGGTCACGGTCTGGATGGTTCGGTCGACGAGCGCAGTGCGGTCGTAAACCGCATGCGCCTGCACTCCGGCCGGCAGGCTGCGGTTCGCGGCGTCGAGCTTGGCCGCGGCCGCCTGTGCGACGTCGCGGCTGTTGGAGCCGATCAACATGAAAACCGTACCGAGCACCACTTCGTTGCCGTCCTGGGTCGCCGCGCCGGTGCGCAGTTCCGCACCTTCGCCCACGGCCGCGACATCGCGCACGCGGATGGGGACGCCCTCGCGCCGGTCGAGGACGATGTCGCGGATCGCGTCGAGATCGGCGACTTGGCCGGGGGCGCGCACGAGAAATTGCTGACCGTTGCGCTCGATGTAGCCGGCGCCGACGTTTTGATTGTTCGCGGCGACGGCGCGCACCACGTCCTCGAGGGTGAGGCCGAGCGCGACGAGCTGCGCCGGTTCGGGTGTGATGTGGATCTGGCGCGCGAAGCCGCCTTGCGTATTCACTTCGGTCACGCCCGGCACGTTACGCAGCTGCGGCCGCACGACCCAATCCTGCAACGTGCGCAAGTCGGTTGGCGTGTAGGCGGAGCCGTCTTTCTTGCGCGCCTGCGGATCGGCGTCCAGCGTGTACATGAAGATCTCGCCCATGCCGGTGGAGATCGAGCCCATCTCCGGTTCGAGTCCGGCAGGCAGTTGCGACTTCGCCTGCGCGATGCGTTCGGCCACTTGCTGGCGCGCAAAATAAAGATCGGTGCCGTCCTTGAACACGGCGGTGATCTGCGACAGACCGTAGCGCGAAATCGAGCGCGTGTAGTCGAGCTTCGGCAAGCCGGCGAGCCCCGTTTCCAGCGGGAAGGTGACGCGTTGTTCGGCTTCTAACGGCGAGTAGCCGGGCGCCTCGGTGTTGATCTGCACCTGCACGTTGGTGATGTCGGGCGTCGCATCGATCGGCAAGCGGGTGAAGCTCCAGGCGCCGACGCCGACGAGGGTCAGCGTCAGTGCGAGCATCAGCCAGCGATGCGCGATGGCGAAGCGGAGAATGCGTTCGAGCAGACCCGGAACGTCAGTGTTCATGGGAAGCTCCGGACTTCTCGATGTCGGCCTTGATCAGGTAGCTCTGTTCGACCACGACGTCCTCACCGGGCCGCAGGCCCGCAAGCACTTCCACTTGCTGCGCATCGCGTTGGCCGAGTTTCACCGGACGGGGTTCATAGATGTCGCCGGCGCGGACGAATACGACGTCGTCGCCGCGAAACGTCTGCAGCGCCGACAGCGGCACGACCAACGATGCCGGCTTCTGCTCGACGGTGATGCGCGCCTTCACCGCCGATCCCGGCCGCCACAGGCCGTCGCGGTTGGCGATCGTAGCGCGCGCGACCGTGCTCTGACTCGCCGTCGCGGTGCCGGGCAGCACGCGCGCGAGCGTGGTGTCTGCAGCGACGCCGTCGCTCAAACGCGTCACGGTCACCGGCACGCCGGGGCGGATATGCTGCGCATCGGCGCCGAAGATATGCAGATCGACCCACAGCGAAGACAGATCGGCAATTTCATACAGCGGCGCGCCTTCGCCGGCGACGTCGCCGACCGAGGCGTTGCGCGCGAGGATGACGCCCGCGATCGGCGCCGTCACGCGGTAGTCGGTCAGGCTGAGATTGCTTTCGATCGTGGCGAGCGATTGTCCGGCGCGGACGGTGTCGCCGACGTTGGCGTCCAGTCGCCGGATCGGGCCGGGAAAACGCGCCGTCGCCTTCGCCAGACGCCCTTCGATCGGCGTCAGCAGGCCTTGCACTTCGTGCTCGTCGGCGATCGTGCCGGGTCCGGCCGCGGCGACGCGAATACCCGACGCGGCGGCCATTTCGGCGGAAATCTCCGTGCGGCCTTCATGGCTTTCATCGGCCTGCCGCTGCGACGTCGCCGCCGCAGTGTGCCCGTCGCGGGCTTCTTTCGCCGGGTGTGAATCGGGTTGACCGCCGCAGGCAGTCAACATCAGGAACAGCGCCATCGCGCCGAGCGGAATGCGTCGAGTCATGGCGAGGCTCCTTCTGAACCGGCGACAGCGACGAAGCTTTCCGCGGTGAGGCGTTGAATTTCAATCAG
>DAIMZS010000202.1:3697-6331 GCA_036733825.1 Rudaea sp. | reverse complement strand
AACGTCATCGTGCGGCTGGCGCTGGCCGAACGCCAGCGCCGAGCCTTCCTCGAATCGCGATTGCTGCTTGTCGACGGCCTGCTCGAATCGGTCAGCGGCGTACAACACCTCATCGCCGAAAACCTGCAGGATCTGAGCCCGCTATTGCGCGGGCTCGACAGCCGCAGCCGCGACTTCCGTTGACGGCAACCCTCAGGGCAGCAATTTCACCGTGGCGCCCCACGCGTCGGAGACGAATTTGGCGAACTGATCGTGCCAGCTCAGCACGTTGTGGCCGCCGGGGCAGCCGGTGCCGTCGGTCACCGCGGTCAGCACGCGGTTCTGCGCTTCGACCTTGCGGCTGTAGCAGGCGCCGAACGGATCGGCGTAGGTGTAGGTCTGCGAGGCCGTCGCCGGCGTGCTGGTCAGCGAGCCGTCCGCGGCGTAGTTGCGCGTGACCGTGCTGACGACGTGGTTGTCGCGCGTCGCCGTCTTCACCGAATTGCCGTTCACGCCCGCATCGACGCGCTGCCGGAATTCCTGATCGGCCAAGCTGTGCAGGGTCTGCGTGCCGTCAGCGGCGACGTTGAAGTCGTAGTCGAACGTCAGCGGATAGCTGCGCACTTCGTGCAGCGTCTGCGTACCGCCCTTGCCCTTGCCGTTGCCCGACGTGCGCGTGGTGAGCGTATCGATGTCGGTGCGCTGCACCGTGTCCTGCTGGTAGACGGTGTCGGACGTCGCCAGCTGCTGTACGCTCGAGAACGCGATCTTCGTGTCGATCCGCGTGGTCACCGCGCCGTGCGAGGTGTTCGCCGTGCCGGCGATGGTGTAGCTGCGGTTGGACGTCACCGACACCGAGCCGGACGCCGAACCGTCGGCAGCGCTGGTGACGTTGTTGACGACGTCGACGACCGGCGTGGCGGTCAGCGTATTCGTCGTCACGCCGCCGCTGACCGTGGTCGCGCAGCTATCCAGATACAGCAGCAGATTCGCCGCGGTGGCGAAATAGTTAGCGGCGTTGTAGACGCTGATCGCCACGGTATGCGCACTGCCGTCGCCGAGCACGCCGACGAACGGGGTCAGGTCGAGGCGGTAAGGCTCGAGCGAGAGCGTCTGCACGCCGGGAATCGGACGCCACAGGATCGGATCGGCGCCGCCCGTGTAGATCCACGGATAGATCGGCGAAATGCCGGCGGGCTGGCCGTCGATCGTCACCAGCGCTTCCTTGAACGCGGTGCTGCCGGTGTCCTGGAACAGCGGCGCGATATCGTCGGGCAGGTCGAAGAACCAGAACTCATCGGCGCTCTGGCTCTGGGTGAAGACATCGAGATAGGCGCGCTCGATGTTCTTCGGCAGCGCGCTGAACGACGCCGAGAGCTGATCGCTCGGCTGCGCGAGCGTGGCGATGCCGCCGTTCTGATTGAGCGAGAGCACCTGATCGGGCCGCTCGCCGCCGTTGCCCTGGCCGCCGGGATAGAAATACAGCGTCGCCGTGCCGGTGATGATGCCGTCGTAAACCACGCCGTCGTAGGTGCCGACGAAGTTGCCGAGTTCGGCGTAGCCGCTCTGCGCCTGCGACAGCAGCGCGCTGTAGTCGGTCAGGTCGCGCTCGACGTGCCAGGTCGTCGCCGCGGGCGGCGCGATCGACGGTTCCTGCGTGGTGCCGAAATAGATCACGCTGTTGCCGAGCCAGATTCGCGCGGTGCGGTCGTACTGGCGCGTGCCGACGATGCCGAAATCCACCGCCAGCACGACTTTTTCCCACGGCCCGGCGCAGTTGGCCGCGGGCGCGTAGTCGAACGGCTTGTTGTTGAAGTCGGCGAACTGCTGACCGCTGAACAGCGTGACCGTGCACGGCGTGGTCGGCGGCCGCGGCACGAGCGGATCGGCGGTGGCCACGTTTTTCGAGCCGACGGTCAATGCCTGCGCCTGAGCCCAGCCGGACCCGGCGAATGACGCGATCAATACAGCGGATAAAAGGACCCGCGAACGAAATTCAGAAAACATGATGCCCCCACGGCGAACGGATTTGCCCCTGCGCCGGAAGGTGTAGCAGATGAATTCATAAATTTATGTGAATTAGATCGATGCAAAGCAGCAAAAATGCGGCTTGCAGCGGTATCACCCGAAGGCGTTTCGGGGCCTGGAAGGATTGCTGCGTGTGCTGCCGGAAGACGCCCGGCAAGGCAGGCATCGAAAGAATATTGCGAGGAAACGCGCCGGCGAGCGGCGCGAGAGGCTACAACGCCCGTTCCACCATCTGCACAAGCTGCGATTTCGACACGGCGCCGATCTGCGTCGCCGCGACCGCGCCGTTCTTGAACATCATTAACGTCGGCGCCGAACGCACGCGCCAGGCGATCGCGGTGCGCTGGTTCTCGTCAATATTGACCTTCACGACTTTCACCTTGCCCGAATAGTCGTGCGCAACGCCTTCGAGCATCGGCGCGATCATCTTGCACGGCGCGCACCACTCGCCCCAAAACTCGACGAGGACCGGCACGTCGGATTTCTCGACTTCGGCATTGAATGTGGCATCGGTTACTGCGACTGGGCTCGTCATTACGCTGCGTTCCTCACAAATATGGTCATGTCCGATTGTGCTCCTGTAATTGTCCGCGAAATGTCCGACTCCATGGAACTTCTGCCGTTAGG
>DAIMZS010000202.1:0-3597 GCA_036733825.1 Rudaea sp. | reverse complement strand
TTGGAGAGTGACAAATATGAGTAAGGTGCGCCTAACCACCGTACTGAGCTGCGTCTGTCTTCTATTCGGAGCATCGCAGGACACCTTTGCACAATCGGGTCTACACCCCGGCAGCTCCGTCTTCGAGAAATGTGTGCATGTCGGCGATCCCTACGGCGATCCGCGCGGCGGTAATTTCTTGCCTGGAAAGTATTACCGAATCAAAGCGCATGCGTACCTGGACAAAGGAGACGCGAAAGGCGCCCTGGGCATGTTTGAACGTGCTGCCTATTACGGCAACAAGGATGCGTTATACGAAATGGCGATGATGTATCTGCGCGGCGCACCGAAAATCTCTGTGGATGTTTCAAGAGGTCTGGCATGGATGAGACTGGCGTCGGAGTACCAGCAGTCTGATGCAAAAACAGCACTACGGAAAATGGACTCCGCGCTTACCGAGGAACAGCGCCGGGCGGCGGACAGCATTTTATTGAAGCTCGCCGACGATTATTCGGTGTCGACGACGCAACGACGCGCCCGGCTCAAGTTCATGCGTGAGCGCGGGCAAACGATGACGGAACTGGCCGGCGGCGGTTTTGTCTGTCAGATGGACGGAACGGTCGTCCCCGGGTCGCAGTTCTATGCACAAATGAATGAGGAATACGCCGACTACGCCAGTACCATGTTCGGGAAAGTCGATGTAGGACCTATCGAACAAGTAGCTGCCCCGCCCGACAATAAAAAGTAAGGCGGAGCATTGCTCGCTGATGGTCCTCGGAACTGCGGTCCTGACCACGGCGGCGGTCGCCTACACTGGAAGCAGATTCCAGCGAGCAGACTTGTTCCGAAATCACCCGCACTTCGAATAACCGCAATTCAGGCACGTCGCGCAGCCGTCCATCAGGATGACGGCTTGCGTGTTGCACTTGTTGCACATCGTCGCGCCGGGCGGGAATTCGCCTTTCGCCGGTTCAGTGAATTCGGGATCGGACGGTTTGCGCGCCGATTCGCCGCCGACGCCGGCGAGGTCGGCGCTCAGATCCTGCGGGGCGGACTTCGCTTCGGCCTTGGCCGGCGCGCTTACGTCAGACTTTTTTTTTGCGTCCTTGCCGGCCACGCGCGCTTCGTACGCGGCGCGCTTCTCGGCGATCAGGCGGCGCTGCGCATCGTCGAGTTCGGGATCGTGCAGCAGGCCGATCATCTTCAGATGCTGCTCGACGATCGCGCCTAGCTCGGCGACGATCGAGGGCATGTAGACGCCGCCGGCCTTGAAGTAGCCGCCGCGCGGATCGAACACGGCCTTCAGTTCCTCGACGAGGAAGGTGACGTCGCCGCCCTTGCGGAACACCGCCGACATGATGCGGGTCAGCGCGACGATCCACTGGAAGTGGTCCATGTTCTTCGAGTTGATGAAGATCTCGAACGGACGGCGCAGCTCGTGCTCGGTGCCGGCGTTGAGCACGATGTCGTTGATCGTCACGTACAGCGCGTGTTCGAACAAGGGCGATTTGATCTTGTAGGTCGCGCCGATCAACGTGTCCGGACGCTCGACCTTCTCGTGCATCTGGATCACTTCGGCCTTGGGCGGCACGTCGATCGCATCGCGCGGATCCGGACCCACGGTGGGAATGGCGCCGTCTTCCGGCTTGCCGACGCTGTAGCCTTTTATTTTTTTCGAGATCTTGATCGCCATGATGTGATGTATTTCCTCAACTGGACGCCACGAAGCCGCCCGTGCGGCTTCGTGGGTCGTAATTACTTCTTCTTCGCTTTCCCGGCCTTCTTCGCCTTGGCGACGAGTTCGGGCCTGGATTTACGCTTCATGTCCATCGAATGGGCGCGCTTGTAGGTCTGGATGTCCTTGAAATGTCCTTTCGCATCGCGCACCGCGTAGAGCTTTTTGCCTTTGCTCGAATAAAGCGTCGTGCGGCGGCCTTTCTTTTTCGCAACCTTTTTCGCAACCTTTTTCGCGACCTTTTTCGCCACCTTCTTCGCGGCTTTCTTCACGACTTTCTTGGCGGCCGCGGCCTTCTTCGCCGCCTTCTTTACGGCTTTCTTGGCCGCTTTCTTCGGCGCGGCCTTCTTCGCGACTTTGGCTGCTTTCTTCGCCGCCTTCTTGGCCGCCTTTTTCGGCGCCGCTTTCTTCGCTGCGGCCTTGACCGTCTTCACCGCCGCTGCGGCTTTCTTCGCCACGACCTTCTTCACCGCGGCCGCTTTCTTCACCACCGCGTCCTTCGCCGCCGCCGCGGTATTGCCTGCCGCCGCCGCCGTGTTGACCACCGCGGTTCTCACCTCGGCCACGACCGCGCCGGTTCTCTCGACCGCGGCCTGACCGACTTCCTGCGCTTTCTCTACGACGGCTTCGACCGCGTTGCTCGCGGCTTCGCCGATGGACTGTTCGATCTGCATAAATCCCTCCGAGTTACGTAAGCACTAGACCAGAAGATTCAACGGCAACCACCCCGAACGACGAGTCGCGATTCGGTTTTGCGAATTTACCCGTTGCGCGGCGGCGTGCAAGTGCTTTTTGAGTTCCAAAGGGCTGATTTCACCCGCTCAGAACTTGCCGTAGTAACCCTCTTTCAGTGCGTCGAACAGATTCGCCGCGGTATGCGTTTCGCCGTCGTACTCGATTTCTTCGTTGCCCTTGACCTCGACGACACTGCCGTCCTCGAGCTCGAAGCGGTACAGCGTGTTTTCCAGGTCCGATTCCTTGACCAGCACGCCCTGGAAGGCAGCCGGGTTGAAGCGGAACGTGGTGCAGCCTTTCAGACCCTGCTTGTGGGCGTAGCGATAGATGTCCTTGAAGTCTTCGTACGGGTAATCCGTCGGCACGTTCGCCGTCTTCGAGATAGACGAATCGACCCACTTCTGCGCGGCGGCCTGGATGTCGACGTGCTCGGTCGGGGTCACCTGGTCGGCGGCGATGAAGTAGTCCGGCAGCTTGGCCTCGGCATCGTCCGTGAACGGCATCGCCTTGGCGTTGATCAGCTCGCGGTAGGCGAGCAGCTCGTAGCTGAACACCTCGACCTTTTCCTTGGTCTTCTTGCCTTCGCGGATCACGTTGCGGCTGTAATGGTGCGCGAACGAGGGCTCGATGCCGTTCGAGGCATTGTTCGCCAGCGACAGCGAAATCGTGCCGGTCGGCGCGATCGAGGAATGGTGGGTGAAACGCGCGCCGACCTCGGCCAGTTCGTTGACCAGTTCCGGCGCGACTTCGGCCACGCGCTGCATGTAGCGGCTGTACTTGGCGTGCAGCACCTTGCCTGCGATCTTGTCGCCTGCCTTGTAGCCGTCGCGCGCCATTTCCGGGCGCTGACGCAGCATTTTGGCGGTGACCTCGAATTCCTGGGTCATGATCGGCGCCGGGCCCTTTTCCTTCGCCAGCGAGGCGGCGACTTCCCAGCCGGCGATGGCCATGTCGCGCGCGATCTGGTCGGTGAATTCGCACGACTCCTTCGAGCCGTACTTCATCTTCAGCATGGTGATCGTCGAGCCCAGGCCGAGGAAGCCCATGCCGTGGCGGCGCTTGGACAGAATCTCCTCACGCTGCTGCGCAAGCGGCAGGCCGTTGATCTCGACCACGTTGTCGAGCATGCGCGTGAACACGCGCACGAC
>DAIMZS010000201.1:0-6335 GCA_036733825.1 Rudaea sp. | reverse complement strand
GCCCAGTCCTGCGCCTCGGTGCCGCCGGCGCCGGCCTGGATGTCGACGAACGCGTTATGCGAGTCCATCTTGCCCGAGAACATGCGCTGGAACTCGAGCGCTTCGACGCGCTGGGTCAGCTTGTCGACGTCTTCGGACACGGACAGCGCCGTGCCTTCGTCGTTTTCCGCTTCGGCGAGCTGCAGCAGCTCGTCGGCGCCGCCGAGGCCCTCGGTCAGTTCGCGGATGCCGGTGACGATGCGGTCGAGCGAGGCGCGTTCCTTGCCGAGATTCTGTGCGCGTTCCGGATCGTCCCAGACATTGGGGTTTTCGAGTTCGCGGCTGACTTCCTCGAGACGTTCGGCTTTCGTCTCGTAGTCAAAGATACCCCCTAAGCGAGCTGACGCGAGCGGTCAGGTCGGCGATGCGGGCGTGGATGGGATTGGTTTCGATCATGTTTTCCGAATAGCGTGAAGCAGCGTGAAAGGACGCGAATTCTAGCAAATCCGCGGCCTGGCATGGCATGGATTTACCGGCGCCGCCACCTCGTCGCAGCATGTCGTCGAGCGCGGTCGGCGTCAGGTTCCGCGCGGCGCCAACGCCGCAAGCCGCGCTTTGTCCAGCTTCGCCGCAATACCCACGCTGCGTCCGGCCAAGTTGGCGACGACATAGTGCGCCGAGCTGCCGAGCACCTGCGCGCTCTCCGACAAATTCAGGCCGTAGTCCTGTTCGAGCCACTGCGCAAGCCCGGCGGTCGCGGCGCGTACGGCTTCGTCGAGCGAGCCAGCCTGGCCGAGCACCATGATCTGATCGGGCGATTCCACACGCGGCATCGCAATCGACTTGCCGTGAATCACCTCGACCGCGAACTCGACGTCCATCGAAGTTTCCAGCGCGTACTGCGAGGTCTCGCCGTCGCCCTGCAGCGCATGTGCGTCGCCGAGATAGAGCAGCGCGCCCGGCTGGAACACGGGCAGGTAAACCGTATTGCCTTCGACGACTTCGTTGAAATCCATGTTCCCGCCGAAGCGGCCCGTGTCGCCCGTGGAGATCGGCGCCGAGCCGAACCCCGGCGCCACGGCCAGTCCGCCGAGCATCGGCCGTAGCGGTACCTGCAAATCCTGAAGGCGTGCGCTCGGCGTGTCCGGCCGAGCCATTCCGCGCTCGCGATCGAGTTTCCAGCGCACCGGCTTGCCGAGATCACCCGCCTTCGCCGCCACGCCGAGACTGAGCGCACGGCCGACGATCGCATCGAGGCTGTCGGCGTAATCGCGATTCGGCCGCAGGCGCAGGATGCGGATCGCGAGCGTGTCCCCGGGCGCGGCGCCGGCGACAAAGAACGGGCCGGTTTGCGGATTGCCGAACAGCGCGCGCGTCATGCCGTTCTCGTCGACGCCGCCCGAATCGACCGTCGTCGTATGCACGCTGTCGCCGGACCATATCGTCAACACGGGCATGCGATGTGGCGAAAATTCGTTCGCATAATCGCTGGGCCGAAATTCGTGCCGGCGCGGCGGACCTGGCGGCCGATCGGGCAGTCGCCGCGCATGAAAGGCGTGCTTCACCCGCGCGTCGGCGCGGTTGTGGTCGACGCAATCCGCGACGCCCTCGATCTTGTCGCGCGCCAGCGTGCCTTCGTATCGGCAGCGTGAGGGCGCCTTGCCGACGGAGAAACGAATCTTCGCCGCGGACATCGTGCCATCGATCGGATCACCGCCGAGCGTGCCGGACAATTTTCCGGCTTGGTCGTCGAAATCGAGCGCGTCGTAGCTGGCGTTGCCCCAGAGGTCGGTCGTGAGCAGCCAACTTTGGTGCGCGCCGGCCTGCGCCGGTGCGGCGAGAGCGAGTGAAAAAGAAAACAGCGCGGCGAGTATGCGCATGACGATCCTCGGCTAGGCAAGTCGTTATCAGATGCGCCTTGGCTGTGGTAGGTCGCAACAACAGGCGCACCACGGCCGCGCGGACTCGCTGTCGGATCAAACCGCCTCGATGTGGCGCAACAGCAGCTGCAGCCTGCGCGAGCCGTTCCATTCGTTGACATCGAGCGCGTACACGGCGCGCAACCGCGGCGGCGGCGGCGCGCCGGTGTAGCCGCCGAACAGCATCGCTTCGAGCGGAGCGGAAAGTCCCTCGCAGTTCAAGCGCAAGCGCAGATGCGTTTCGCCGACCACGCGCCAGTCCGCGACTGCGAACACGCCGTCGAACAGCGGCTCGGGAAACGCCTGCCCCCACGGACCGGCGTAGCGCAGCTGCTGGGCGAGATCGAGGGTGAAATCGCCGCCGCCGAGTTCACCGTCGGTGAACAGCACGGCGTCGAGCTGCTCGGGTGCGATGCGTTCGCGCGCGACGGCGTCGAACAGTTCGCCGAGACGCGCGATGTCGCCACGATGCACGCTCAACCCTGCGGCCATCGCATGGCCGCCGTAGCGGCGCAGCAGGCCGGGCGCACGCGCGTCGATCTCGGCCAGCGCGTCGCGCAGATGGAATCCGCCAATCGAACGGCCGGATGCTTTGGCCTCCTCGCTGCCCTCGCCCGCCGGCGCGCAGGCGATCACCGGGCGGCCGAAGCGTTCCTTGAGTTTGGAGGCGACCAGGCCGACGACGCCGTGATGCCAATCGGGTTCGTACAGCACGATGCCGACCGGCAGCGAGCCGCTGCCGTGCTGCGCCAGCCATTTCTCCACGGCGCGCTCCGCCTGCTCGACCATGCCTGCCTGCAAGTCGCGGCGTTCGTGGTTGATCGCCGAAAGCTGGTCGGCGAGCCTGCGCGCCTGGGCTCGATCCTCGGTCAACAGGCACTCGATGCCGAGGCGGATGTCCTCGAGCCGTCCCGCCGCATTGATGCGCGGCGCGACGACGAAACCGAGGTCGCTCGCCACCGCGCGCGCCGGATCGCGCTTGCCGTTCTCGAGCAGCGCGGCGACGCCGGCGCAGGCGCGGCCGCCGCGAATTCGCTTCAAGCCGGCTTCGACCAGAATGCGGTTGTTGCGGTCGAGCGGCACGAGATCGGCGACGGTGCCGAGCGCCACGAGATCGAGCAGTTCCGACAGGTCCGGTTCCGCGATGCCGCACTCGGCGAACCAAGCACGTTCGCGCAGATGAGCGCGCAACGCAATGAGCAGGTAGAACATCACGCCGACACCGGCCAGCGCCTTGCTAGGAAAGGCATCGCCGTCGAGGTTGGGATTCACGATCGCGTCGGCGTTCGGCAGCGTGTCGCCTGGCAAATGATGATCGGTCACGATCACGCGCAACCCTTGCGCCTTCGCCGCAGCCACGCCGGCATTCGCGGCGACGCCGTTGTCGACGGTGATCAGCAGCCCGCGTCCGGCCAATTGCGGAAGACGCACGACGAGTTCGTCGACCAGCGCCGGACTCAGCCCATAGCCGTGAGTGAAGCGATTCGGCACGCCGTATTCGACACGTTTTGCGCCGAGCACACGCAGGCCGCGCACGGCGACAGCGGTGCCGGTCGCGCCGTCCGCGTCGAAGTCGCCGACGATCACGATCGGTGCATCGGCCTGCAAAGCGTCGGCGATTAGCTCGCAGGCTCGTGCAATGCCGCCGAGCTGGGCAGGCGCCAGCAACCCGGCGAGGCGGTATTCGACGTCGCTCGCCACGGCGACGCCGCGCGCGGCGAGCACCCGCTGCAGCACCGGATGCAGCGGCGCCGGCCAGCCCGCGTTCACCGGCGGCACGGCACGACGCTCGATGCGCGGGCGGCCGATCACGCGGAAGGCTTTGTACGGCGCCAGAACCGCCAGCGATGGGCGGGGCGAGCGACATAGCGGTCGCCGCTTTCGAATCGCAGATCGAGTTGTGCGAGCGGACCACTCCGTAACGCGGCATCGATCGGCGCAAACCATTCGTCATCGAGTTGGGCGGCATCACGCTGATCAGCGAGATCGATCAACACGGCTTGCATTTGCTTTGGCTCGTCATTCCCGCGAAGGCGGGAATCCAGTTTTTGGGCTTCACGAAAAAGCGTAGAACTGGATTCCCGCTTTCGCGGGAATGACGGCTTGTTTTCGATCCGCGCCATCGCAACGATGACTTCATCGTCGCTAATGATGCAATCGAAGTCACTGTGCACTCGCGCCGGCAACACCCCCGCCCCCCAAAACCACACACTGTTCACCGGCGGCAATCCACGCCGCGCGCGCTGCGCATTGAGGGGATGCTGAGTCAGCACGATCTGCGCCTCGTTGAGCAGACCGCGCCAGCGCCGCACGTTCTCGCCTTCGGGCAGATGCCGCGCGAGATCGTCGCCGAGCGCATCGTCGGGCGAGGAAAACGTCGGCAGCGTCGTTTCGGGCGGACAGCGCAGGTACCAACGCTGCGGATGCGGCGCGTCGAAGTAAAAGCCCATGTCGTCGAACAGCGGCTTCAACGCCTGCGCGCACGCTTGGACATCTTCCGCCGACAGGCCGAGGTTCCCGCACGCGAGGAGACGCAAAGTCACCGCGTCGGCCATCACGAACGCCGGATCGGCGCGCAGCCAGATCGAATCCGCGGCGTCGCCCGCGTCGACTTGGCGGGTCAGCGCCGCCATGGGAAATTCGGCCGCGCCGATGTCGAAGCATTCGCGCAGAACGGCTGCGCGCCCCGGCACGGCGTCGGGCAGACGATCACCGCGCGCAAGCCATTGCGCGAGAATCACGCTGTCGACGCGCTGGCGTGCAGGCAGAAGCAGATTCAGTCGCATGGAAAGCGCAGGCGGCCTGCTTCGTCGCGAGAATCAGGTTTCGTAGCGTACCGCCACGATCTCGTAGCTCTTCACGCCGTTGGGCGCCTGAAACTGGAAGCTGTCGCCTTCGCTCTTGCCGATCAGCGCGCGCGCGAGCGGCGAGTTGACCGCGATCAGGCGCTGCTTGATGTCGGCTTCGAGATCGCCGACGATTTGATAGGTCACTTCGCTGCCGCTCGCTTCCTCGACGAGTTCGACCGTGGCGCCGAAAACGATGCGGCCATTCGGGTTGAGACGGGAAGTATCGATCACTTCGGCATAGCTCAGCGCCGCTTCGAGTTCCTGTATACGGCCTTCGATGAAGCCCTGCAGCTCGCGCGCGGCGTGATATTCGGCGTTCTCTTTCAAATCGCCGTGCGCACGCGCTTCGGCGATCGCCGCAATGATACGCGGACGCTCTTCGGATTTCAGGCGGTCGAGTTCACCGCGCAGGCGCTCGGCGCCCTTGGCGGTCATCGGGGCACGCTTCATTCTTGACACCTCATGCGGTCAATTCCTTGTGCAGTTCCTGCAGACTATACACGTCGCCGCCGCTGCGGAAATCGAGCGAGTGGACCAGCGCGCGCGCGCCGGCGACCGTGGTCGAATAGGTGATGCGCTGCTGCAGCGCTTCGCGGCGGATCGAGAACGAGTCGGCGATCGCCTGCTTGCCCTCGGTCGTATTGACGATGAAAACGATTTCGCCGTTCTTGATTGCGTCGAGCACGTGCGGGCGGCCTTCGAGCACCTTGTTGATGCGCTCGCAGGGAACGCCGTGCTCGGCCAGGTAGGCGTGCGTGCCCGAGGTGGCGATCAGGCTGTAGCCGCGGCGCACGAGATCCTGCGCGACAGACAGCAGCCGCGGCTTGTCCGCATCGCGCACCGAGACGAACACTTTGCCCGGCTTCGGCGCGGAAATGTTCGCCGCCTCGTGCGCGCGCGCGAACGCGGCGCCGAAGCTGCGGCCGACGCCCATCACTTCGCCGGTCGAGCGCATTTCCGGGCCGAGGATCGGGTCGACGTTCTGGAACTTGGCGAACGGGAAGATCGCTTCCTTGACCGAGAAATAGTCGGGAATGATCTCGCGCGTCGCGCCCTGCTCGGCCAGACTCTTGCCGGCCATGCAGCGCGCGGCGATCTTCGCCAGCGACACGCCGGTCGCCTTGCACACGAACGGCACGGTGCGCGAGGCGCGCGGATTGACTTCGAGGATGTAGATCGTCGAATCGCCGTTTTCCAGCTGGATCGCGAACTGCGTGTTCATCAAGCCGATGACTTTGAGTTCGCGCGCCATGCGCGTCACCTGCGCGCGCAGTTCGTCCTGGACCTGCTCGCTGAGCGAATACGGCGGCAGCGAACACGACGAGTCGCCCGAGTGCACGCCGGCCTCCTCGATATGCTCCATGATGCCGCCGATCAGCACGTTTCCTTGCGCGTCGGCGACGATGTCGACGTCGACCTCCACGGCGGCGTCGAGGAAACGGTCGAGCAGCACCGGCGAATCGTTCGACACCTTCACCGCATCGGTGATGTAGCGCTTCAAGTCCGCATCGGAATGCACGATCTCCATCGCGCGGCCGCCGAGCACGTAGCTCGGCCGCACGACGAGCGGATAGCCGATCTCGCGCGC
>DAIMZS010000200.1:0-6349 GCA_036733825.1 Rudaea sp. | reverse complement strand
AGGCCTGAGCATGGCCGAAGCCGCGGCGATCTCGCTGCCGAAAGACCTTGCCGTGCTCGATACGAAGCTCGAAAAGAGCGACGTCAAGCTGTCGCTGAACCTCACGGCGAAAGTGCAGAAAGGCAAAACGTATACGTTCACGAAATATATCGCGATGTCGCGCGAGAACCGTGCGCTCGGCCTTGCCGAGCGCGATAAATCAAGCGCAAGCGGCGATGCGAAGATCACGCTCGATCTGGCCAAGAAAGCGCGCGCGACCGGCTTCGACAAGCTGCTCGCCGCGCATCAAGCCGCCTGGCACGAGCTGTGGAAGTCCGACATCCTCGTCGACGGCGACGCCAACGTGCAGAAGGCGATCCACTCCGATCTTTACTATCTATTGTCGAACACCACCGTCGGCACCGCGTGGCCGATGGGCGCCTGCGCGCTGACGCCGAATTACGCCGGCCATGCGTTCTGGGATTCGGATTCGTGGGTGTTCCCGGCGCTGCTGCTGCTGCATCCGGAACGCGCCAAGCCGATCGTCGACTTCCGCCATCGCACGATGCAGCCCGCGCGCGAGCGCGCGAAGCAGTTTGGCGTGCAGGGCACGATGTACCCGTGGGAATCGGACCCGGAAACCGGCGTCGACAACACGCCGCACTTCGCCTACGAGGTCTATCGCGAAATCCACGTCAACGCCGATATCGCGATCGCGCAGTGGCAATACTGGCTCGCGAGCGGCGACAAAAAATGGCTCAAGGACAGCGGCTGGCCGGTGATCCGCGAGATCGCCGAGTTCTGGAAGAGCCGCGTCACTTACGACAAGGAACACGATCGCTACGAGATCCACCACGTCACCTCGCCCGACGAGGCCTACAACGACGTGCCGAACGACTCGTTCACCAACGGCGCGGCGCGCAAGGCGCTCGACATCGCCACGCAAGCCGCCGCGCTCGTCGGCGAGAAGGCCGATCCGGCCTGGGCGGACATCTCCAAAAAAATGTACATCCCTTTCGACGAGAAGAACCAGCGCCATCTCGATTTCGACGAAACCGTGCCGCACGACAAGATCACCTGGATGGGCTCGTCGCTGTCGTGGCTGTCGTATCCGAATCTCGACCTGCCGATGTCGCCGCAGGTGCGCCAGAACAACTACGACTTTCAGCTGCACGAGCTGAAAGTGCACGGCGACGATCCGAACGAGATGATGATGGTGATGCTCGCCGTGCACGCCTCGCAGCTCGGCGATGCGAAATCCGCCGGCGAGTGGGTCGAGCGCAACCTCGTCGGTTTCCTCAAGGCGCCGTTCAACGTGCGCACGGAAACGGTCGCGAACAACGCCGGCTACATTCTCGCGACGTCGGCGGGCTTCATCCAGAGTTTCCTCTACGGCTTCACCGGCCTGCGCATCGACAATGAAGGCCTGCACGAAGCCTATCCGCCGACGCTGCCCGCGCAGTGGAAATCGCTGACGCTGAAGAACGTGTCGTTCCGCGGCAAGCACTACGACATTGCGGTCGAGCGCGGCGCGGACGGCAAGGCGAAGCTGACAAAGAAAGGGTTGTAGGTTCGTAAACCGCCGTCATTCCCGCATGCTTCCAGCGGGAATGACGAGCAAAAAACTCTACCGATGTCCTCCCCTGTGCTCCCGCTCCAAGGTGTCATCCGCCGCATCGACGCGTTGCTGCAGGCAGGCGATTTCCGCGCCGCGCACGATCAACTCGCCGCGCTCGTCGAAGCGCAGCCGGATTTCGTCGAAGCGCTGCGCCTCTACGCCGGCACCAAACAGGTGCTCGGCGATCTCGACGGCGCCGAGCAGCTTTTGCGCAAGGCGCTCGCGCTCGACCCGAACTGGACGCCGACGCTGGCCGCGCTCGGCGAGCTGCTGCTGAATCGCGCCAACATCGCCGAAGCCGAGCCGCTGCTGCGCCGCGCAGCGCAGCGTCTGCCGCAGGCAGCACTCGCGCTTTCGCGCCACGACAGCGCCACGCAGGCGCGCAATCTGGTCGCACGCGGCGAACTCGATCAGGCCGAAACCGTGCTGCGCGAACGCCTGCGCACCGATCCGCTGCACGCCGACGCGCACGACCATCTTGCGCGCCTCGTCTGGATGCGCACCGGCGATGCGAAGCAGACCACCGCCGCACTCGACGAGACGTTGCGCCGGTTCCCTGACGACGCCGCCCTGCATGCGGCCAAGGCGGCGATCCTTCAAGGCGCCGGCGACGCGCGCGGCGCGCATGCCTGTCTGGCTCCGCTGACCGAACGTGCGCAGGCCCCGCCCGCCTTGCTCGTGCGCGCAGGACTCGCCGCGCTCGAATTCGACCCGGCTCTGGCACGCGGCTACGCCGAACGCGCAGCCAGTGCGATGCCGGGAAATACCGCGGCGCGCAGCCTCCTCGCCGCCGCGCTGCTCGGCGTCGGCGATGCGCAAGCCGCGTTGCCGCACTGCGAGGCGTTGCGCGCCGCCGCACCCGACGATCAATACTTCATCGCGCTGCAGACGACCGCCTGGCGCCTGCTCGACGATCCGCGTTATCGCGAACATTGCGACTACGCGCAATGGGTGCTGCCGCAGCGTCTCGAAACACCGGCGCCGTGGCCGAATCTCGCCGCGTTCTTCGCCGATCTCGCGCGTAGCCTCGACCGTCTGCACAACCCGCACGGCCATCCGCTGCTGTTCCAGTCGCTGCGCCACGGCACCGAAACGACGCAGGATTTATCGCGCAGCGACGATCCCGCAATCCGCGCGCTGTTCGCCGCGTTCGACGCGCCGATCCGGCGCTATCTCGAACACATCCGCCACGGCCCCGAACCACTGCGCCGGCGCAATCGCGAGCGCTATCGCTTCAACGGCAGCTGGTCGGTGCGGCTGCGCTCGTCGGGCTTCCACGCGAACCACGTGCATCCGCGCGGCTGGATTTCGTCGGCGTGCTATATCGAATTGCCGGACACCAACGCCGATACGAACGAGAACGCCGGCTGCCTGACCTTCGGCGAACCGAGCCTGATCACGACGCCCGCGCTGCGTGCCGAGCACGTCGTGCGGCCCGAAGTCGGCATGCTCGTGCTCTTTCCTTCGTATTTCTGGCACGGGACGGTGCCGTTCGCGAGCGAGCGGACGCGCCTCACCGTCGCCTTCGACATCGTGCCGGAACGCTGATGCGCGCCGACGCCTGCCTAGGCCGCGCTGCGGTTCGCGTTGAAGGCGATGACGATGCGCGGCTCTTCACTATTGTGCGGTTCGACGTAGTGCTCCATCCAGCACGGGAACAGTACGAGCAGGCCGAACTCGGGCGTGAGGTGGATATCGCTGTAGCCGTTCGGCACCGCCCCCTTGAGGTAGCCGTGCACAACGCCTGGGCGCGGATCGCGGAAAACGAACTTGCCCGAACCCGGCGGCACCTGCAGATAGAAACTGCCCGACAGCAACGAGCCTTCGTGCACATGCGCGAAATTGAAACCGCCGCGGTCGTGCAGATTGATCCACGACTGCAGATAGAACGCGACATCCTGCTGCCCCATCTCGCGCAGCGCCGCCACGCAGGCCGCATGGATCGATTGCTTGAGCGCGGCGAACGCCGGCCGCTCCAGCACTGTCATGTCCTCGCTGTTCCAGCCTTGGCGGTTGGTGCGGCCGGCCGGTTTGGGACTCACCGCGCGCATGGTGAGAACCTCGCGCACCCACGCCCGCATCTGCTCGTGCGCCAGCGGCGGCCGCGCCTGCCAGATGCGCGTGACGAAGAGGTCGTATGGATCCAGCCGGGTCGCCGTCGACGTGTCGTCAGCGCTCGGATCGCGTGCTGCCGACGGCGAACCGAACACCGATTGGCCTTCGCGCGGCAGCTTGAAGGTGAAATGAAATTTGCCGGTCATCCGAGGAATTCCTGCAGGAGGCAAACCGCCGGCCAGAACGGTATGCGGCGGAGATCACCCGCCATATTGCGCGCGCGACCGGCCTGCTCGCAAGAGCGGCTATTCCACATCGCGCACGCTTTCCCCATCGACAGCAGGACGTCGGCCCTTCGAGAGAACGCATGAAATCCTTCAGCCTCGCCTTGCTCTGCTGCGCCTGCTCGCTCGCCTACGCGGCTCCCGACCCGAGCTTCACGCTCACCGCCACCGCGAAAGATTTCGACGCCTATTTCCCCGGCTACCTGGCCAATGGTTATTTCTCCACGCTGACCGGCCCGCGTGGCACCGAGGGCAATCTTTCCTACATGGTCGGCCTGATGGATTACGCGAAGGACGATTTCTCCCGGCCCGCCGCGATTCCCGGCTGGACCGAAATCGACTATTCGACCGGCCAGTCCGCCGCCGGCCACTTCTGGATGAACCAGGTCGACGTGAAACCGGCGCTCTTCCTCGACTATCGGCAAACGCTCGACCTGCACGAGGCGACGCTGACGACGAGCTATCGCTACGTCGATCACCAGAAATCCACCGACGTCCGCGTCGTCACGTTCGTCAGCCAGGCCGCGCCCCATCTCGCGGCGACCCAGCTGACGCTGACGCCGGATTTCGACGGCGAGGTGGAACTGTCCTTCGCGCTCAATCTGTGGGCGCCATACCAGCCGCGCCTGCCGCTGGCGAAACTAAGCGGCGACGAGATGCAGGAAGCCGTCGCCGCGTACCAGATGAAATTCGTCGCTCTCCCGCCGGCGACGCCGGATCGCGCACCGGTGTGGTACCACGGCGACGTGCATGTCGGCGACCGCGGCGGCGATGCGAAATCGTTGACGCTTTGGCTCGACGGCAAAGCCGAGCAAGGTCTCGCCATGGCCCAGGCGGCGGCCGTCGCCCTGCCGAAAGGAGTGACGCCGACGGACGTAAAGCTTTACCAAAGCCCGTATCGGCTGGCGCTGAATCTTTCTGTAAAAGTGGAAAAAGGAAAAACCTATACTTTCACCAAATACGTCGCCACCTCGCGCGAAGGCTGGGGCGGCGACGCAAAAGCCGATCTCGCCCTCGGCACCGCCGCGCGCACGGGCGGCTTCGACAAACTGCTCGCCGCGCACCGCGCGGCATGGGCGGCGCTGTGGAAATCCGACATCGTCATCGGCGGCGACGAACAGGCGCAGCGCAGCGTGCATTCGGACCTGTATTACCTGCTGTCGTCGTCGACGCCGGACACCGCCTGGGCCGTCGGCGCCTGCGCGCTGACGCCGGGCTACGCGGGGCATATCTTCTGGGATTCCGACTTCTGGGTGTTCCCCGCCCTGCTCCTGCTGCATCCGGACCGCGCCAAGTCGCTCGTGATGTTCCGCGCACGCACGCTCGCGGCCGCCCAGGCGCGCGCGAAAGCGGCGGGCGTCGCCGGCGCGAAATACCCGTGGGAAGCCGATCCGGAAAACGGCAGCGAGCAGACGCCGCATTTCGCCTACGTACTCGGCGAACGCGAGATCCACGTCAATGCCGACATCGCGATCGCGCAGTGGCAATACTGGCTGGCGACGCACGACCGCGCCTGGCTCAAGCAATACGGCTGGCCGGTGATACGCAATCTCGCCGAGTTCTGGGCGAGCCGCGCCACCTGGAACGCCGCGAAGCAGCGCTACGACATCCTGCACGTCACCTCAGTCGACGAGGACTACAACGACGTGCCGAACGACACCTACACCAACGCCGCGGCGGCCAAGGCGCTGCGCATCGCCACGCAGGCGGCCGCGCTCGTCGGCGAGAAGGCCGATCCGCGCTGGAGCGAGGTCGCGGCGAAACTGCATATCCCGTTCGACGCCGGCGCGCAGCATCACCTGCATTTCGACGAGAGCGTGCCGCACGATCTCGACACCTGGGGCGGCAGCTCGCTGCCGATGCTGTCGCTGCCCGCGCTCGATCTGGCGATGAGCCCGCAGGTACGGCGCAACAATTACGACCAGGCGATCGGTCCCGTGCTCGCTTCGAGCCGCGATCCGAACAGCATGGGCCTTGCCCCGCTGTCGATCACCGCCGCGACCGTCGGCGATGAAACGCATGCGGTCGAATGGCTGCAGAAGAACTTCACCGGCGGCGTGGTCAAGCCGCCGTTCGCGGTGCGCACCGAAACGGCGACAAACAACACCGGCTACTTCATCACCGCCTCCGCCGGATTCCTGCAGAACCTGATCTTCGGCCTCACCGGCTTGCGTATCGAGGATTCCGGATTGAACACCGCCTACGCGCCGCTGCTGCCGCCGGGCTGGCGGTCGATGACGCTGAAGAACGTCGCCTTCCGCGGCCAGCGCTACGACATCCGCGTGGATCGCGGTGCCGACGGTAAAGCGCGGCTGGTGCGAAAGGCATGGTAAACCGGCTAGCACGTTTTCGATTTGTTGCTCGCAAAGCGCCCCCTTCAGTCGCTTCGCGACAGCTTCCCCCGCTGCGCAGG
>DAIMZS010000199.1:0-6359 GCA_036733825.1 Rudaea sp. | reverse complement strand
CGCGCTTCCTGTGGATGTGGCCGAACGCGCGCATCAGCGTGATGGGCGGCGAACAGGCGGCCTCGGTGCTCGCCACCGTACGCCGCGACGGCATCGAGGCCGGCGGCAAGACGTGGTCGAAAGACGACGAGGACGCGTTCAAGACGCCGATCCGCGAGCAATACGAGCGCCAAGGCCATCCCTACTACGCCACCGCGCGCCTGTGGGACGACGGCGTGATCGATCCCGCCGACACGCGCCGCGTGCTGGGCCTGGCGATTTCCGCGAGCCTCAACGCGCCGATCGAGAAGCAGCGCTTCGGCGTGTTCCGCATGTGACCCGCTTTGCGCGGCCGCGTAGTCGCGCCGGCCGTCGGGGTCACACAGATTTCATATCGCCTTTCTAGGCTATGGCCGTCGATGCTCGGGAGGCATCGACGGTTTCGTGAAGTCTGGCTTCGGGGTAGTGACAATGAACGGGGTATCGGGATCGATCGCCGCGGCGATCGTGTCGGCGGTCGTTTTCTTCGCGTCGTCGCCTGCGCTTGCCGCGGCGGACATCGCCGTTGCTGCACAACGCACGCCGCCGCCGCTGGCGGTGCGCAAGACGCTGGGGCCGCCGCCCGCCGGCATGAGCGATCTGAAATTCCACGACGTCTTCAAAATGCCGGTCGGCGCCAAAGGCCTGGAGCCGAGCGCGACACTGCTCGCGCTCGACGGCAAGCGCGTGCGCATGGTCGGCTACATGGTGCGGCAGCCGTCTGCGCCGATCGGCTCGTTCCTGCTCTCTCCGCTGCCGGCGGACATCAGCGGCGAAGATGAGCCGCTGGCCGACGATCTGCCGCCGAATATCGTCGCCGTGGAAATCGTCGGCGCGTCGCAGCGGCCGGTTCCGCTGCTGTCGGGCCTGATCCAAGTCACCGGCGTGCTGCATGTCGGCGCGAAAACGGATGCGGCGAGCGGCCGCGTGTCCTCCGTGCAGATCGCCCTCGATGCCCGCCTCGGCAAAGCCCTGCTCGACAGCAATCCTCCCGCGCGATCCGCGCCGCGCCTCGCCCACGCCGGCGCGCGCTGAGCCGCACGATTTCTTTCGTTTCCTTCCCGCAGCCCCTTCGGAGGTATAGCGCCATGCGTACCAAGCGTTTTATCCGCAACACCCTGAATCTTGCCGTGACCGGCGCGCTTGCGCTGAGCGCAGGCAATGCGTTCGCCGCAAAGATTTCGCGGCTGACGCCGCCGAGCGAACTGTTCGCTTCCGGCGATGAGAACGGCCCGGTGATCTCGCGCTTCCTGCCGGGCCAGCGCTTCGACCTGCAGGCGACCGTACAGCCGGACGCCGGCCAGAGCGTCGTCGACTTCTATTTCAGCGTCGACGGCCGCATCACCAATCCGCCGAGCATCGACGGCAATTACAAGATCAGCTACCCCCTCGCCGACCATCTCGGCCGCGTCGACGAATCCGCGTCCGACGCGTCGTGCATCGATGCGGTCAGCGGCAAAACCACCGGCAAGTCAGGCTGCAAGCTCGCGGCGGGGCTGCCGGGCAACACGGCCGTGATCTCGCAGCGCGCGTTCGCCAGCTACGAGCCCGGCGTGCACATGCTCAAGGTCATCGCAACGCAGACCGACGGCAGTCAAATCACCGCCGAAGGCAATTTTGAAATCGTCGCGCCGGCCGGCGGCAATGCTGCGGCGAAGAACATCGTCATCTTCCTCGGCGACGGCATGGGCGCGACTCACCGCACCGCCGCGCGCATCATGGCCAAAGGCTATGCGCAGGGCAAAGCCAAGGCGCCGCTGACGATGGACACGTTCCCGTATACGAGCATGGTGATGACCTCCTCGCTCAATTCGATCGTCACCGACTCCGCGCCGGGCATGCAGAACTACGTCACCGGCAACAAGGCGAACAACAACGAGGAAGGCGTTTTCCCCGACGACACGCTCGACGCGTTCGACAACCCGCGCGTGGAATATCTCTCCGAATACCTGCACAACCTGCAGGGCAAATCGCTCGGCGTCGTCACCACGGCCGACGTGTTCGATGCGACGCCGGCGTCGATGGCCATCCACACTTCCGCGCGCGGCAACGGCACCGGCATCGTCGATCAATTCCTCGACGACCGCGCGCACACCGGCCTGACCGTACTCATGGGCGGCGGGCGCAAGTGGTTTCTGCCTAATGCATCGAACAGCGTCAGCCCGCAGCCGGTCAACGGCTCGCAGCGGCGCAAGGCGAACGACTACGTGCTGTCTGACGATGTGGTCCACGGCTGGGGCGTCGCGCGCGGCAAGCTCGATCCCGAGCGCGATCTGATCGCCGATTTCCAGAACGCGGGCTTCGCCTACGCGCCGGACAACGCCGCTCTCAAGAACGCGTTCGAACACGGCGCGCCGGACAAGCTGCTCGGCCTGTTCGCCTACTCGAACATGAACGTTTCCTTCGACAAGATCGCCGGCCGCCGCGGCGACTCCACCGTGGTCGACGCGTTCGGCTTCCCCGACCAGCCGCTGCTCGAGGAGATGACCGACAAGGCCTTGCAAGTGCTGGCGAAGAATCCGAACGGTTTCGTCGCGCTGGTCGAAGGCGCCTCGATCGACAAGCAGGCGCACCTGATGGACAGCGACCGCTGGGTCCACGAAGTGATCGAGTTCGACCGCGCCGTCGCCGTGGCCAAAGCCTTTGCGGCGAAGAATCCGGACACCCTCGTCATCGTCACCGCCGACCACGAATGCTCGGGCGCGGCCATCCTCGGCGCCGCCACCGCGAGCGCGGCCGATCTCGGCGCCAAGCCGAACGCAGGCACGGCCGTCGTCGGCACCTACGAAGCGGCGAAGTTCCCGAAATACACGATCGCCGCCGACGGCTTCCCGCAGAGCACGCTGATCGACCACAAAATGCTGATCGGCTACGGCGCGAACGCGGACCGCTACGAGACCTGGCTGCCGAACCTGTTCCCGACCAAGGACACGCAGCAGCCGTTTCCGCCGGCGCAATCGCCGGAAAGCCCGAGCACGCGCAACAAGGACGTCGGCTACTTCGTCTCCGGCCAGGTGCCCGGCGATCAGGCCGTGCACACCGCCACCGACATCCCGCTGTCGGCCTACGGCGCCGGCGCCGCGCAGTTCCACGGCGTGATCGACAATACCGAAGTGTTCTTCAAGCTCGCCTCGGCGGCGATGGCGCAGTAACTCGCGGCCGCTCCGATGCCGGTGTGCAAACACCGGCATCCTTGCCTCAGCCGGTCAATTCCAGATCGGCCTCTTCGACCACCGCGTCGGGCACGAACTTGCCGCCGCGGTCGAGTTCGGCGAACAAGCCGCCGAGACGGACGAGTTCGTCGTACTTGCCCTGTTCGACGAGCTTGCCTTCCTTGAGCACGAGGATGACGTCGGCCGTACGCACGGTCGACAGGCGGTGAGCGATGACGAACGTGGTGCGATCCTTGGTCAACGCGCCGAGCGCGCGCTGAATGCGCGCTTCGGTTGCGTTGTCGAGCGCGCTGGTGGCCTCGTCGAGAATCAGGATCGGCGAATCCTTGAGCATCGCGCGCGCGATCGACAGACGCTGGCGCTCGCCGCCCGAAAGCGAGCGGCCGCGTTCGGCGACCAACGTCGAATAACCTTCGGGTTTGACGATGATGAAATGATGGGCTTCCGCCGCGATCGCGGCGGCTTCAATTTCCGCCTCGGTCGCGTCGGGCTTGCCGATGCGCAGGTTGTCCGCGATCGAGCGATAGAACAGGCCCGGATCCTGGAACACCACGGCGATGTGTTCGCGCAGCGAATGCAGGCTGACGTCGCGGATGTCGATGCCGTCGATCGTGATGCGCCCCTCGCTCGGGTCGAACGCGCGGTAGAGCAGCGACAGCGCCGTCGTCTTGCCCGCGCCGGTGGGCCCGACGATGGCCGCCGTGCCGCCGGCGCGGATGCGGAAGCTCAGATGCTTGAGCGCCGGGTGCGAGACATCGTAGCCGAACGACACGTCGTGGAATTCGACCTCGCCGCGCACATTCTCCGGCAGCGGCGGCGCGCCGGGCTTTTCGTGCAGCACTTCTTCGGTGTCGAGCACGGCGAAGAAATCACGCAGCGAATGGGTCTGGAAAAACAAGCTGGAAATGAAGCCGGCGAACTGTTCGAGCCGGCCGATCAGCTGCATCGAGAAGCCGACGAAGGTGACGATCGCGCCGACCGTGACCTCGCCCTTGCCGTTGAGCTGCGCGCCGAGCGCGAACATGGCGACGATGGTGATCGTGCTCATCGCGCGGTTGGCGACCGACAGCCAGGCCCAGCCGCGCAGCACCGGGTACTGTGCCGTGAGCACTTTGCGCACCAGATTCTTGATCTCGGCCACCTCGGCCGAGATGCGCGAGAAACTCTGCACGACCATGACGTTGCCGAACACGTCTCCGACGCGCTCGGAAATCGCATGGTGCAGTTCCTCCACCTCGCCCTGCGCCTTGTGCGTGCGGCGCACGGCGATCGCGTTGAACACGGCGAAGCTCGTCATCAGGCCGATCATCAGCAGCGCGAGCTTCCAGTTCATCTTGATCGCGAGCGGAATCATCACGAGGATCGACAACAGCGTCGTCAGATGGTCGCGGAAGAAGTTCAGCCAGATCTGGAACAGGTTGCTCGAGCCGGCATGCATGATGCGCAGCAGGCGCCCGGTGTGATGCTGGCCGTGGAACGCGAGCGGCAGCGCGACGGAGTGCTCGAAGAACTGGGTGATGACGGCGAGGCGGCGCCGATGCGCGAGGCGGTCCGAATACAGCGAAACCAGCACGCTCGCCACGACGCCGGCGAAACCCACGCCCGCCCACCAGCCGATGAAGCGCCAGGCGTCGTGCTCGCCGCGCGCGGTCAGCGCGTCGACGACGCGGCCGAACAGCCAGGGCTCCAGGAAAAACACGCCGGCCAGCGCCAGGTTCGCCACCGCCAACGTAATCGCCAACCACTTTTCCGGGGCCAGCAGCGCGAGGACGCGCAGGTAAATTCTCAAAATGCTCATGCGATTCCAGTCACGGGCCCGGACAGGCCTAGCTTAACTATTCCGGCTCCCGGTAGGAACCTCGTGCGATGAGCCCGCTTTGCCGCGCTTCATCTGCGGTCCACTCGTCCGCCACGGCCGGGCGATTCCGGGCGGGCGCGACAGTTCCCTGGGCGACCCGTTATCATGCGCGTCCCGTTCCGCCGTCGGAGAGTCGCGCGCATGTCCGGATCGCTCCAGGTCTCGATCATCGGGCGCACGGCACATATCACGCTTGATCGGCCGCAGACGCATAACGCGTTCGACGACGAGCTGATCGGCGAATTGACCCGCGAACTCGACAAGCTCGCCCACGATGCATCGCTGCGCTCGCTCGTGCTGACCGGCGCGGGTGCGTCGTTCTCGGCGGGCGCCAACGCGCATTGGATGAAGCGCATGGCCGCGGCGAGCGAAGCGGAGAACCGCGCCGATTCCGAGCGCCTCGCGATGCTGATGCGCACGCTGAATTTCTTCCCGAAACCGACCATCGCCCGCGTCAACGGCGCGGCGATGGGAGGCGGCGTCGGCCTTGTCGCCTGCTGCGACATCGCCATTGCCGCCGACACAGCGAAGTTCGCGCTGAGCGAGGTCAAGCTCGGCCTCGTTCCGGCGGTCATTTCGCCGTACGTCATCGCTGCGATCGGCGCGCGCCAGGTGCGGCGCCTGTTCCTCAGCGCCGAAATCATCGACGCGCATGAAGCGCTGCGCATCGATCTCGTCCATCGCGTCGTCGACGCGGACCGCCTCGACGACGCTGTTGCCCGCGAACTCGACCTGCTTGCCAAAGGCGCGCCGCTGGCTCAGCGCGAAGCCAAAGAACTGGCCCTGCGCATCGCCGGCGCCACGCCGGAAAACGCTGCACAGGTCGACGCGGAAAACGCCGCGCTGATCGCCCGTTTGCGCGTCGGCGCGGAGGGTCAGGCCGGACTGAGCGCATTCCTCGACAAACAGCCGCCGCCTTGGATCAGGGAGGTCTAAATCATGGCCGCATCCGACAAGTTCGACCATCTCGGCTTCACCGTTTCCGACATCGTGCGCAGCAAAGCGTTCTACGAGCGCGCACTCGCGCCCCTCGGCATCGGCCTCGTCTGGGAGGTCACTGCCGAGACGACCGGCGGCCACGCGCACGCCGGCTACGGCCACAACGGCAAACCGTATTTCTGGATCGGCAACGGCGACGGCGCGCTGCGCGGCAAGTTGCACGTCGCTTTCGCGGCGGAGAGCCGCGCCGTCGTCGACGCGTTCTACCGAGCCGCCATCGCCGCCGGCGGCGTCGACAACGGCGCGCCGGGCCTGCGCCCGCACTATCATGCCAACTACTACGGCGCGTTCGTGCTCGATCCCGACGGCCA
>DAIMZS010000198.1:0-6372 GCA_036733825.1 Rudaea sp. | reverse complement strand
TCCGGCGCACTGTTGACGCGGGCGCAGGCGTTTGATTTGTTGTGGCCCGGCGGCGGCAACGGCAGCGACGAGGCGCTTGCGCAGATAGTCGCCAAGGTTCGGCAGGCGCTCGGGCAGGATGCGAGTGCGCTGGTCACATTGCGCGGCCGGGGATTTCGCATCGACCTTCCGATCGAACCGATCGCTTTGCCGTCTGCCGCGAACAACCGCGCGACCGACGTCGCGCCGCCGCAGACAGCTCGCAACTCGGGCACACGCCGGCCTGCATTGATGATTGTGCTCGCCTTGCTTGCCGTCGCGGCCATGATCGTGACGACCGTCGCCATGCGCGCCTACGACGTGCAGAACACTGCACTGGACGGATATGCGGTAGCGCCAAGCGACTTCGGCCCAATCAGCGCGCAGAGTGCGCGCACACTGCGCGAGATTCTCGCGCGCGACGACGACGGCGATCGCGTAGCGGCGCAGCACATGCTCGAATCATTGATGGAAAGCGAACCGCGCAGCGCCGCGGCGCCGTTTTTCCTGCTCTATCTGATCGGCAACAGCCCGCACCGGGACAGCTTCGCACGCTGGCTGCAAGCCTTCGATGAGCGTTTTTCGCCCGATGCCTCGCCCTACCTGCAATTGCTCGCGCGCTGGGTGCGCAGCAACCGGAACCATCCTGGCGTCGAACTCGAACTGCTCAACGCCGCGCTCAATCTCGAGCCATCGGCGTGGCGCCTGCACCTTGCGCGCGCGCACGTGAACTTGCGTCTTGCGCATTTCGATCGTGCTCTCATCGATCTGCGCGCGGTTCCGCTGCCCCGCCTGTCGCCGAGGTATGCGATGCTCGTGATGAGCGATCGCGCCTCGCTCGGTGACGCCGACGCGATGCTCGCGGAACTTCCCGCACTCGCGCAGCGCGCGCCGCTCATCGCCGACTACGTCCGCGCGCGCATCGAAACCGCGCACGGAAATTGGAAGACCGCGCAGACGCTGTACGAGTCCACCGCCGAACGCGCCGAGCGCGACGGGCTGTACGGCGTTTTCAGCTACGCCTGGCTGATCGCTGCGGTGTGCGCGGGCGAGCAGGGCAATTGGGACAACATGGCGCAGGACGCCGAACATGCGTTGCAAACCGGCACCGAACACGCTTCCGGCCGGCTCGTCGCCGATGGCGAAATGCTGCTCGCCTATGCCCGCCACCGCCAAGGCCGGAGCGGCGAGAGCGCCGCGGCGTGGAGCCGCGCCGCCGCCGAATTCAAAAAAAACGAAGACCCTCTGGGACTGGCGCGTTTGTCACTGCTGCTTTCACGCATCGAGCCTTTGTCGAGCGCCGCCGACGCGGCCCCGCCGGCCGAGCAACTGACCTCGACGCCGGGACTCGCCGACCTGGCGAGCGCCCGGCGCGCGTGGCTGAACTGCGCTGCCGAAGAGGTCGCGCGTGCACTCGCCGCGGCCGATGCGGCCGGCATCGACAGCGGTTACTTTGCGGACGAGGCCGACCTCCTCCGCCAGGACCTCGGTCTGCCGCGGCGTGCGGCGCCGTCGGCGCCGCAGGTTCCCTATCCGCAGCTCGGGCGCTGGATCAGTTATTGGGAGAGTGCGCACGTCGCCGGGCGCCGCGGCTGCGCGAACTAGCAATTTCGCGCACACGACGAGCGCGACGCGGCGCCCGGCAGCTCCGCATCGCGCGAGACGATGATTCGCGCGAATTACGGCCGGCGCGCTGCCAGTGCGACCGCTTCCGGCGATGGTTGACGCAGCGCCGCGATCTGCGCCTTCATCTGCGCCAGGTCGCCGGCGAGCGACTCGAGCGCCGCGACGCGCGTCTTCTGCGTAGTCAGCTCGGCGCGCAACGCGGCGATTTCACGGTCCTTCTCGTCGATTCTCGCATTCGCTTTCGCGTCGAGTTCCGTGAGAAGCGCATTCAGCCCTTGGATCGCCGCCAGCGACACGCCTTCGGAATCGACCGTGTCGATGCCCTTGTCGGACTCGCCAAGATGAAAGGCCGCATAGAAATCCTGAGCCATCGGGCCCAGATGGCGGTATTTGGCGTCCTGCGTTTTGTACTGCCACGTGTTCATCGGCAGCGCGGCGACCTTCTTCAACACCTCGCGCGGATCGACGTCGCCGAGCGCGGTCTTCACGTTCCGGTCCGAGGTCGTCGTCCACGAACCGCCGCCGGGCGGCACGCTGACCGCTGAACTCGGCCCGGACCAGAACACGATGCCGCCGGAGGCGGCGACCATGAACTGATTGTCGGCGGTATTGGTGTAAGGAGCGCACGGAGCGCTGAGGCAGAAATCGTGAAAAATAAACGAGCCGCCGTGACCCATCGTAGAAGCGCCGTTGCCCATCGCTATCGAATCGTTTCCGTCGGCGACCACCTGCTCGCCGATGGCGGCAGCCGCCCTTCCTGAAGCTTGCGAACTCATTCCCGCCGCAAATGCGTTCGGGCCGCTGGCGACGTTATTGCTGCCGATGGCCGTAGAACCGTATCCCGTGGCTTGAGTCAGATAGCCCATCGCGGTCGAATAGAAGCCGGCCGCGGAGCTGCCCGCTCCCAGCGCGACCGCGTGCGATCCGCTCGCGCTCGTGTTTTCCCCGAGCGCCACCGAATACTGGCCCACGTTGGCATCGTCCCATACGTTCGTGTTTACCCAGCCCGCGCGGAACGCCGCCTTGGCCGGATACCACATCATGCGTGCGCCGGTTCCGCTCGTGGGAATGGACCCCGTACCGAGCGTGCCGCCCGCCCATAGCCCGCCGTCCGAGAACGCCAGCAGCAGCCCATTGGCGACCAGCACGTTGTTCGCGTCGTAGCGCACGGTTTCGTTGACGACGCCCGGCGGCAGCGCCGCGGCGCCGGCATTGGCGCAGGCCCACGCCGTGCCATTCCATTGGGCGAATTGATTGGCCGCACACGTCTGCGGCAGCTGGTAGGTCGGCGCGACCGAGAATGTCGTCCCCGCCAACGCCAATCCTGTGCTTGCTGCATACGTGCTTCCGCTGCCGACGCCACTGCACGGGCCGAGCTGGCCGGTCGGGCTGACGCACACTCCCTGCGCCTGTGTCGGCGCCGCGGCGAGTCCCGGCAGGCTGACGGCGCCGGATTCCTGCACGCGCAGGCGCTCATTGGCGCCGCTGGTGTCCTTGATCACGAAGCCGCTCCCGGCGGAGGGCTGCACGGTCACGTCGGCAGCGTGCAGCGGAACGACGCTGAATGCGCCTGCCAGTGCAAAAGCCACCTGCAAATGCAGATTGACCCGTGCCGGTGCCATCGGGATGAAGCGGGAAATGGACGGAGAATTCGTGGTCATGGGCGGTTTTCCTGAGTCGTGCAAATCATGGGAGGCGCGAGCGAGTGTCATGTCTGCGTCCGCGAATCGGTGCAGCGCGGAGCGCGACAGGCACGCATCGCGCCGAGAACAAGGCCGAGCAGCAGCATGGCGCGGCCGAGGGCATTAAGCAGCGGCGCCGGCACGGTCGCACCCGTACCGGCGCCGGCCGCACCCCCGAACCAGTTGGTCAAACCGCCCGCGTCGACCGAGTGGTATTGCGCGGGCGTGCCGGGCGCGATGCCGGCCGCGATCGCGGTGTTGTCGCGCGCATTGACGTAATCAACGGTCTGCGTCGCCGCGGCGTCCACGGCAAGCACGGCAGGCACGCCGGCGGAAGAGCTGACGATATTGAGCAACGCGCCGGCCGCACCTTCGAACGTCAGCGCACGGGCGACGGTCTGCGTCTGCCCAGCGGGCAGAACGAGCTGTTTGCCGGTGGTCGTGGTGACGAAGAAATCATGGAAGCTCGTCGCGCCGAGGACTTGGCTCGCGCCATGGCCGCACGCATCGACGATGGCGACACGGCTCGTGCCGGCCACGAAACCGCCGGCGTTGTTGAAATCGCCGCCAAGGGAAATATCACCCGCACCGGGCGCAAGGTTGCCACCGGCGGCGATCGACAGGCTGTCTACCGAACGCAAGCTGCCCGCCGTGGCCCCCGCCTGGCCGGCAATGACGACATCCTGGCAGCCGACATCGACGATGGCGTCGGCGAGATTAAAGACCGAACCCGCGCCGATCGTTATCGCGGCGTCGGCCGGGTTGAAAGCGAAAAGCAGGATCGGAACGGACAGCAGCAACTCGACCGAACGACGCATGGGGCTCCTTTTTTATGCGCGCCGCGAGCCCCGATTCGGGCGCTTCACGGCTCGCCGGAGCTTAGTCAATGCTCTCGTTCGCGAGCTTGAGCCATTCGTGAGCAAAACATGAGCGAAAGATTATCCGGACTGATTTTCAAGCAATATCAATTGCTTGTCTGTTGGATTTTTCCAGACCCGATTCGACGTGGCGCTGGGGCCGGAACCGCTCGTGGTTTGACGCGCGCCGCTTCCAATACCAGCAGATCGGCATCGCAACGAGGACCAGCACAGCGACAATCATCGCATTGCGCGGATTCGTCATCACGTTGTTCGCGATGCTCGCCAGAAGCACGCCGGCGCGCACCATCGGAGATGCGGATTTGCCCAGTTCGGACAGCGCCGGGGACACCAGCGCCGCAGGCTCGGGCTTGAATGAATATTCTGCGGACATGATCGTTCCTCGGCTCGGTGGCTGCGGGGCGGTAGCGTGTCGCCTGCCCTGCTTCTGTCTACTCGACGAACGGGGGACCGCGGAATCGACAAAGTCCGATGCGGCAACGATCTATTCGCTGCACTGAAAGTACAGCAGATGCTCCGGATTGAGCGCGATCGTCTGGCCGAGGCTCAGCACGCCGCTGCGGTGCAGGCGTACTTCGTCGCGATGGAAAGGCAATTCGTCGTCGTCGCCGAACTTCACCCAGGAGCCGTTCGTCGAACGGTCCGAGACGACGAAATAACCGCGCTTGTATTCGATCAGCGCGTGGTTGCGCGACACCCACTCCGCATCGACGACCAGGCTCGAAGCCAGATCGCGGCCGATCGTGAACGGCGGCGCGAGTTCGTCGAGATCGATCGCGCGGCCGCGATAGCGCAGCTGCAGGCGGATGCGCGGCACCTCGTCGGGCCCGCTCGCGATCGCACGTTGGACCATGGTCACGTTCGAGGTGTCTTCCTGCCAGAGCACGTCGACGATGTCGATCGGCAGCAGCTTGCCGGCGACGCGCGTCTGCCCCATCGAGCGCGTGCGCAGCATGCCGGCGTTGGTCAAGAGGCGCACGGTCGAGGCGGTCGTGATGATCTGCTCGCGCTTGGCTAGCGACGTCATGCGCGCGGCGGTATTGACCGCATCGCCGTAGACGTCGCCGTCCTCGACCAGGGTTTCGCCGTGATGCAGGCCGACGCGGATCGCAAGGAATTCAAGCGCGAACTCCGCATCCGCCGCGATGCGCTTCTGCATGTCGACCGACGCGAGCAGGCCCTGAATCGGCCCCGGAAACGTGCAGAGGATTTCGTCGCCGATGTTCTTGACCACGCGCCCGCCGTGCTGGCGCGTCACTTCGGCCAATGCACCGAGCATGGACGCAACGAGGCGTCGCGCCTCGATGTTGCCGCGCGTTTCGAATAACCGGGTGCTGCCGCTGACGTCGGCGAACAGGATGGTCAGTTGCTCGCTCATCGGCACGAAGTTTAGCCGGAAACGCCGCGTGAGAGGCATGGCCCTGACGGCGTCCCTCCGACTCGTCATTCCAGCGAAAGCTGGAATCCAGCCTTTTCTTGGCTCGCCAGTAGCAAAACTGGATTCCAGCTTTCGCTGGAATGACGGGCAAAAGCGGCTACGCCAGCGATTGCGCCGCGGCCACGATATCCGCCTCGCCCGGCAGCACAAGGAACGCCGCCCCCGCCAGCGGCGTGTATGTGTCGACGCCGACGACGCGCTTGAACGCCGTCGCGCCGAAGCCCGCCTCGGCGATCGCGGTGATCACGCCCTCGCCCACGCCGGCGCTGTGGCGGCCTTCGTCGACGACGAGAATGCGCTTGGCCGACTTCGCCTGCGCGGCGATGTACGCCTCGTTGAGCGGCACCAGCCAGCGCAGGTCGACGACGCGCACCTTCCAGCCGCGTGCCTTTTCGATCTCGCGCGCGGCGCGCAGGCTCATCGGCACGCCGTTGCCGTAGCTGAAGATGACGAGATCGTTCGCGCTTTCGTTATAGACGCGGCCTTCGCCGAGTGTCATCGCTTCGTTCAGCGGCGGATACGTGAACGACCATTCACCGTCGCCCGCTGCGTACAAGTCTTTCGTCATGTACAGCGCAATCGGCTCGAGGAAGATCGTCACGCGGCCGTCGACCTTGACCAGCGCGGCGAGCGTGCGCAGCATCGTCGCCGCGTCGTCGCCGCGGCTCGGGCAGCCGACGACGAGGCCGGGAATGTCGCGCAGCGCGGCGATCGAATTGTCGTTGTGGAA
>DAIMZS010000197.1:0-6381 GCA_036733825.1 Rudaea sp. | reverse complement strand
AAAGCCGGCGTGCGTTTCACCTCGGGCACGGCGATCTGGTTCGCCGAACACGCGGACGCGAAGACTATCTGCGTCACCGGCACCAAGGGCAAGAGCACGGTAACCGCGCTGATCGCGCATCTGCTGCGCAAGGGCGGCAGGCGTGTCGCGCTGGCGGGCAACATCGGGTTACCGCTGCTCGAATTGCTCGACGTCGAGCGCGAGCCGGACTGGTGGGTGATTGAACTGTCGAGTTTCCAGACGCGCGACTTCGCCGGCGCACCGACGATCGCCGTGATCAACAACCTCTACGAAGAACATCTCGACTGGCACCGGACGCCGGCGAACTACGCGGCGGACAAGCTGCGCATCGCAAAGCATGCGCAGCACATCGTGGCCAACGCCGGTCAGCCCAAATTGGCCGAACTCGTGAGTCGCGACGCACGCCACGCGTTCAACATCGCCGAAGGCTGGCATGTGCGCGACGCGGCGATCTGGCGCGGCGACATGCGCGTGCTCGCGCTCGACGACGTGCCGCTGCCGGGCGAGCACAATGCGCTCAACGTCTGCGCGGCGCTGGCGGCGCTCGACGCGGCCGGCGAGGACGCGGTGGCGCTGGCGAGTCACGTAGCGACGTTCAAAGCGCTGCCGCATCGCCTGCAAAAACTCGGCACGCGCGACGGCGTCGACTACATCAACGACAGCATTTCGACGACGCCTTATGCGGCGATCGAAGCGCTGCGCAGCGTCGGCGAGTCGCGCACGACGATTCTCGTCGGCGGCCACGACCGCGGCGTCGACTGGACGCCCTTCGTCGACTTCGTTACGCGCCATCCGCCGCATGCCATAGTCACGATGGGCGCTAATGGCGAGGCGATCGTCGCTGCGCTGAACAAAATCGAGCACCCCGGATTCCAACTCGCTTCGGCGCGCACCTTGGCCGATGCATTTGCGCGCGCGCGGAAGCTTACTCGCAGCGCCGGCGCCGTTTTGTTGTCGCCCGGCGCACCGAGCTTCGATCAGTTCAAGGACTACACCGAGCGCGGGCGCGAGTTCGCGCGTCTGGCCGGTTTCGATCCCGCGGCGATCGCGCAGATCGAAGGCATGGGCATTCGCTGATTTTCAAACGCCGCGTTTGCGCCGGGGAGGCAGCACGGGCAACGGCTCCGGTTTCTCGAAGCGTGCGAGGATGAAATCGATGAAGCTTTGCAGTTTCGGCGTCGGTCGGCGGTCGGGCAGGTAGACCAGATGCACCGGCGCGCCCGGAGCGCGATAGTTCGGCAGCAGCGGCACGAGGCGTCCGGCGCGAACGTCGTCTTCGAGCAGCACTTGCGGCTGCATCACGATGCCGAATCCGGCGAGCGCGGCCTGACGCAGCGCCTCGCCGTTGTTCATGCGCAGACGGCTTTCCGCGCGCACGAGGTGTTCGCGGCCGTCGCGGTCCATGAGCCGCCAGCGGCCCTGCTGCGACCAGTAGGCGAGGCAGGAATGTTTTTCCAGATCGCGCGGCCGCCGCGGTAGCGGGTTCTCAGCCAGATAGCTGGGCGCCGCGCAGATCAGCATGCGGTACGGCGCGAGCGGGCGCGCGATCAAGCCGGAATCGTCGAGCTTGCCGATGCGGATCGCGGCATCGAAACCTTCCTCGATCAGATCGGCGACGCGATCGTTGAGCACCAGCTCGGCCTGCACCTCGGGATGCAGGCGCAGGAATTCGGTCAGCGCCGAGGCAATCTTGCGCGCGCCGTAAGTGACCGATGCGGTGATGCGCAGCACGCCGCGCGCCGCGCCGCGCAGCGAATCGATCGATGCCTCGGCAGCGGCGGCTCCTTCCAGCACGGTCTTGCAGCGATCGCAGTAGAGCCGGCCGATGTCGGTAAGCTGTTGCCGCCGCGTGGTGCGATGGATCAAGCGTGCGCCGAGGCGTGCCTCCAGTGCCTTGACGTGCTTGCCGACCATCGTTGCGGAAATCTCGAATTCATCTGCGGCCGCGGTGAAGCTGCCGAGCTCGGCTACGCGCACGAATACCGTCATGCTGGTGAGGCGGTCCATCCGATTCCAAACTAAAAGTTCGAAGTCAGCCAACCATAGCACGATTTATCCGCGGCTCCCGGCGGAGCAGCATGTGCGCGCTGCAACCCATTCATACGATCGAGGAACTCTCATGTATCTGCTCAACGTCAGTTATACCCAGGCGCCGGAGAAAGTCGCGGTGCATGCGCCCAGCCACATGGAGTGGCTGAAGAAGCACTTCGAAGCCGGCCATTTCCTTTTCGCGGGACCGAAGAAGAGCGGCCTCGGCGGCATCATCGCCGCGCGGTCGATGGACAAGGCGGCGCTGCAGTCGCTGCTGGCCGAAGATTCGTTCGTGCGCGCCGACGTCGCGGAGTACCAGATCGCCGACATCGATTGCCGCGTCGCCGATCCGCAGTTCGATGCGCTGAAAGGCGTGTGAAATGAAAGTACTCGTGATCGGCGCCGGCGGCACCGTCGGCAAGGCGATCGTCACCGAACTGGCGCAGCGCCACGGCGTTATCGAGGTCGGCAAATCGCGCGGCGCGCATCGAGTCGATGTCCTGGATCCGGCAAGCATCCGCGCGTTGCTCGCCGAGGTGGGGCGCGTGTATGCCGTCGGCTGAGCGAGCCACTTGAATCCATTCACCCGATCGCCAAGCCCGATAGGCCGTACCGGTCCATCTTATTTTTCTTCAAGCCCTCAACAAGGAGCCGTCATGTTGCGTTCCCTCGCGTCCATTTCTTCGGCGTTGCTGCTGTCTGCGGCCGTTTCCGCGGCCGAGCCGGCAAACGGCGATCTCGTCAACGAAGTACGTTTGTACACGCTTGATTGCGGGCACATCACGTTCAAGGACATGGGCGAGTTTTCCGATACGGGGGAATGGAATGGCAAACCGGGGGATCTGTCCGATCCGTGTTTTCTGATCCGGCATCCCAAGGGCTGGCTGTTGTGGGACACGGGCTTGGGTGACGCCATCGCAGCCAAGAAGAGCGGTGCGGATCCGGAGCCCGGCGTGCATATCACGGTGCCCGTCACGCTCGTCGATCAGCTCAAACAGCTGAAGCTGGCGCCGGCGGATATCACCTATGTCGCGTTCTCGCATTTCCATTTTGATCACACCGGCAATGCCAATCTGTTCGGCGCCTCGACCTGGCTGTTGAACAAGAAAGAGCTGGCGGCGGCGGAAGGGCAGGATCCGCCGTTCGGGGTTGATCCCGCAGCGATCAGTGCGCACAAAAACGCCAAATCCAAGAGCATCGTCGCGGACTACGATTTGTTCGGCGACGGCAGCGTGACGATCCTGGCCGCGCCGGGCCACACGCCGGGACATCAGTGCCTGCAGATCAAACTGGCGAAAAGCGGCACCGTGATCCTGTCGGGCGATCTGTATCATCAGTTGCGCAATCGCGCCGAGCGGTTGGTTCCCGTGTACAACACCGAGCGTGCGGATACGCTGGCGTCGATCGATCGCATCGAGCGCATCGTCAAGAACACGCATGCACGCTTCGTGATCCAGCACGCGCCCGAAGACTTCGCCGCTTTGCCGAAGTTCCCGGCGTATCTGGATTGATACACAAAATCCGCCGGGGCGTGGCCAGGCGGTGAACTCCCGGCTCCGGCTTGTGGTCGCAGTAGCGCCTTCTGCACAATGAACGGCTGCGCGCTACCGCGATCGCAATGACGGAGTGAAGGGAATGTCGAACTGGAAGCCTCGTTCTTTCCTGCTGGCCTTGGTGTGTCTCGTGGCGGCGGCGCATGCGGCGCCCCCGCCCGACAAGCCTGCAGCGGTGCCGGCCGCGGACAACGAAGTGAAGCTGTACGCGCTCGACTGCGGCCATCTGGATTTCAAAAGTCTCGGCATGTTTTCCGATACCGGCGACTACGATGGCCGGCCCGGACGCATCGACACGCCGTGTTTTCTCATCCGCCATCCGGTCGGCTGGATGCTTTGGGACACGGGGTTGGGCGATGAGATCGCGAAGTCGCCGCAGGGCATCGAGCTGTTCGGCGGACTCGTGCGCGAGCAGGTGCCGGTCACGCTCGTCGCGCAACTGAAGACACTGGGCCTGGCGCCGAAGGACATCCGCGTCGTCGCGTTCTCGCATTTGCACGAGGATCATGTCGGCAACGCGAACTTGTTCGTGAAGAACTCGACTTGGGTGATCAACGACAAGGAACTCGCCTGGGCCAAGTCCGAACCGACGCCGATGCGCGTGGATCCGGCGCTTTTTTCCGGCGTCGAATCAGCCGACGTCAAGCACATCGACGGCGATTTCGACGTGTTCGGCGACGGCCGTGTGATCATCCTCAAGGCGCCGGGCCACACGCCGGGGCATCAGGTGCTGCTGCTGCGGTTGAAGAAGGCCGGCGCGCTGCTGCTTACCGGCGGGCTGTATCCGTTGCGCGAGAGCCGCGCGCAGAAGCGCGTGCCGTCGATCAACGTCAGCCGCGCCGACACGCTGGCGACGTTCGACCGCATCGAAAAGATCGCCGTCAATCAGAAGGCCCGTGTCGTCGCGCAGGGCGATCCGGCGGATTTCGCCGCGCTGCCGAAATTTCCCGCCTACCTCGAATAAAAGGATGTCTCGTGAACCATGGCGAACCGACGACGCGCGTGTGGGATCTGCCGACGCGCCTGTTTCACTGGGCGCTCGTGCTGCTGATCGCGCTGCAGTTCGCGACGGCGGAGTTCGGCTGGCTGTCGATGGAGTGGCATTATCGTTTCGGTTACGCGACGCTGGCGCTGATTCTGTTTCGCCTGATCTGGGGAGTGGTTGGTTCGCAGACGAGCCGGTTTGCCGATTTCGTGCGCGGGCCGGCGACGGTCGCGCGTTATCTCAAGCTGACGTCTTCCACCGAGTCGGGCGCGCGCATCGGCCACAACCCGCTGGGCGGCTGGTCGGTCGTGGTCATGCTGCTGTGCTTGCTGGTGCAGGCGGTGACCGGCCTGTTTTCCAGCGACGGCATCGACGAGGACGGCCCGTTCGCCGGCGCGGTGTCGAACGCCACGGTGAAACTGGCCACGCGCCTGCATCATCTCGGCGAAACAGTGCTTTTGATCCTGATCACGCTGCACATCGCCGCCGTGCTGCTGCATTGGCTGATCAAGCACGATAACTTGATCACGCCGATGATCACCGGCCGCAAGCGCAACGGCGGGCCCGCGCCGATGCGTTTCGTCAGCAATTGGCGGGCGCTGATGTGGTTCGCCGTGGCGGCCGCGGTGGTCTGGGAACTGAGCCGCTACGGCAGCTAAGCGTCAGTCTTTCTTGTACTTGTCGTGGCAGGCCTTGCAAGCCTCGGCGACTTTCTTGAACTGCTCCTTGTCCTTGGCCTCGTCGTTCGCCTTGGCGATGTCGGCGAGCAGCTTGGCCTGCGTGTTGAGGTCCTTGGCCTTGGATTGGAAATCGTCCCAGTTCGCCCAGACGTCGGGCTTCGCGTCGGTGTGGCCCTTGTCGGAGCCTTTCGGAAAACCTTCGAGGATCTGGTCGCTCAAATAGGCGACGCGATCGGCGTGCTTGGCGAAATCGGCGGCGTCGAACGGCACCTTGCCCTTGACCATCGCGCCGAGCGGGCCGAAGTTCCAGCCGATCACGGTCATCAGGCCCATGCGGTAGTCGATCGCGTCGTCCTGCTTGCCGTGGGCGAAGGCGAGGGCGGACAAGGCGAGGGCGGAAACGGCAACGAACAGACGGAGCTTGAGCATGGCGACCTCGAAGGCGTGGCGGACCGAGCGAGTTTAACAAAGGCTATGCGAAAATCCCCACACCGCCGGGCGGCTGCCCGCGTTGCTTTTCAGCCGTCGTTCCGGCGCAGGCCGGAACGGCAATCCCGAGCCTTGTCATGGAGAGTCGTCATGAAGTTTCCCGTTCGTCTTTTTCTTTTCTCCCTTTGCCTTGCCGGCAGTGCGAACGCCGCGATGGTGGCGAAGAATCTCGACTACGAGGTCGGCGGCAAGAAAATGCAGAGCGTGCTCGTCTACGACGACGCGGTGAAGACGTCGCGCCCGGGCCTGGTGATGACCCCGGACTGGCTCGGCATCAACGCCGACAACATCGCGCTGGCCAAGCAGATCGCCGGCAAGGATTACGTCGTTCTCGTCGCCGACGTCTACGGCGCCGAGGTGCGGCCGAAGAATCCGGACGAAGCCGGCGCGGCGACGAAGGCGATGTACGCCGACCGCACGGCGCTGCGCGCGCGCATCGGCGCGGCGCTCGAGCAGCTCAAAACGCAAGGCGGCAAGGCGCCGCTCGACGGTAAGCATTGGGGCGCGTTCGGTTTCTGCTTCGGCGGCGCAACCACGCTCGAGCTCGCGCGCGCCGGCGGCGATGTAGCCGGCGTGGTGTCGTTCCACGGCAACCTCGCCTATGACCCGGCGCTCAAGGACA
>DAIMZS010000196.1:4482-6441 GCA_036733825.1 Rudaea sp. | reverse complement strand
TCAGCCGCCCTTCGATTGCATCGACGTCTTCTGCACTTTCCATTTACCGCCTTCCTTGACCATCTGCGCCGTGCCGGTCGACTTGCCGCCGCCCTGTTCGACGCCGACGAGGGTCAGCTCGGCGTGGTCACCGAAATCCTGGCCGCCGGTGACGGTGAGGCTCTTCGGCGCGAATGCCTTCATCATTTCGAGCATTGCGGGGAATTGCGGATCTTTGCGCTGCGCCTGCATCTGGTCGGCTTGTTGTTTCGAGACGGTCGCGAGCATCGCGTCGATGTCGCCCTTCTGCATGGCCGCGAGATTCGCCTGCAGCACCTTGCCGGCTTCGCCGCCGCCGGCGGGGATCGGCTTGCCGCCTTGCGCAGCCGCGGCGGGCGCCGACGGCGATGCGGCTGCGGCGCCGGGTTTGGGGTAAGCGAGATCAAAGGAAAAATCGCAGGACAGATCGTCGGCGGCCTTGCCCTTCAACGTGTAGTGGCCGGCCACGCCCTTGGCGTCGTTGTGCGAGAGTTTGAGATCGCCGAACGCGGTGCCCGATTGCGAGATGTTGGCGCCGGGCGGCAGGTAGGCGTAGATCGCGGTGACACCGTTTTCGCCGAGGGTGATGCGCACCTGGCCGGCGTCGTCGGCTTTCCAAACTTGGTCGCGCATGGCGTCTTCCGGATCTTTCGCCGCGGCAATGCTGCCGGCGTCGAGCTTGAGCGTGGCGAGCGCGACCGTGGTTTCCTGCTTCGTCGGCTCGAAATGATCGGGGCGCTGATAAACCACGCCGTCGACGAGCGTCAGCTTCTTGTCTTTGTAGGTACAGGTGCCGGTGCCGGAGGCGAACGCGGCGATCGGCAGCAGGTAGGTCAAAGCAACGACGGAGAGCGTGAACCTGGACATGGCGGAATCCCCTCTGAATGATGGACTTGGCAGAAGCAGGAAACGCCTCGCCATGCTACTCCCGAACGTGGAAGAGGACGCAATGCGCTCACGCGGAAATAAGGCGGCCGCCGATGAACCGCCCTGGCCACCGCAGCGCCGGCGCTCACCGACTCGAAAATGCCTATTTGCTCAGCTTCAACCAGTACTGGCTGTCGCAGTCGAGGCCGTCGAGCGGCTCGACGCGCAAGCCGCGCCGCTCGCACTGCGCGATCAGCCACGGAAACGAGTGGCGGACGACGCCGGGAACGCTCGATTCGTGGCTGGTGCCGACCCATGCGTCGCCCTGGTAGTCCTCCTCCGCGGTCTGTGCCGGCAGGTAGGAGGCAAGGAACACGCCATTGTCGCCCGTGTCGCGGACGAAACCGTCGAGCGTCGTTTCGATGTGCGCTTTGCTTGCATGCGTCCAGATCGAGCGCGCGACGAAGTAGTCGAAGCGCGTATTGAATACCGAGGTGTCGAAGTTCGCGTTGTCACTGAACCGCGGGCGTTTGCGTGCGATCTCTTCGGCGGTGAAGAGATAGTACAGGCCGAGGTCGACCCGCGTCCGCGCCGGCTCGATGCCGCAATAGCCGTCGGCATCGAGAAAGCGCACGAGCCAATAGGCGATGCGCAGACAACCGCAGCCGATTTCGAGCACGCGCGATTCGGGCAGCAGGCCGGCCTGCAGCAACGTGAGCATCTGCTCGCGGCCGGCATGCTCGAACGTCGGCGTCGGCACGCCGAGGAAGCCGTGCTCGGCCATCATCTGCTCGGCGCGTTGCTGCAGGTTGGACACAGAGGGAATTCCATCGGTCGGCGAGTCGTTGAAAGTATCCGAGATCGGCCTTGCCGGCGGCAACTCACTGACGCTCGTCATCGGTGCGCGGCGATCCTCTTCAACCACTCGGCGCGGAATACGGCTTGCGCATCGCGCAGACGCTTGCGCCGGGTCGTGATTTCCATGCCGTCGCGTCGACGCACGAGAAGATAGACGAGGTTGCGCGCGGCATCGGACGACAATTCGACCTCGGCAATATCGTCGTCGGCGATGCC
>DAIMZS010000196.1:0-4382 GCA_036733825.1 Rudaea sp. | reverse complement strand
CGGGTCGGCGAATTTCCCGATGGTGCGCGAGGCGTACTTGCGTTTGACGGCGGCCCTGCTGTCCTCGTTCCGATCCATGGCGCTCGCTATCGCTGACTTCCTGTAACGACAGTATCACTAACAAAACCGAACATGCAAGCCGCACGAGCCGCGGCGTTGCGCCAAAGCGTCTATATAGCTTTCGCAAACAAATGCGACGTTCATGACCCAGCTTCAATGACCCAGCTCCATCAGCGCGTACGGGAAGCCAGAAAACTGATCGGCCTCTCTCAGGAAGCGCTCGCCGGCGAGCTCGGCGTCAGCCGCAGCGCGGTGGCTCAGTGGGAGATGACGCGCGGCACCGCGCCGAACGTGGAAAACCTCATCGCGCTGGCCCGGCGCAGCGGCATGACGTTCGAGTATCTGTCGACCGGCCGCGGGCAGAAGATTCAAGGCAAACCCTTGCTGGCGGTCGCCGAAGAGGCCTCCGAATACCACAGCCTGTCGCGCCAACAGCAGCGCTTGCTCGAGATTTTCGACGCGCTCACGCCGAAACAGCGCACCGACCTGCTCGACTTTCTCGACTCCCTGACCTCGACCGGCGCGCGGCATCCCAAGATGTAGCCGACCTGCCGCAGCGGATAGAAGCGCGCCGCGCGAGAACCGACGTCGCCGTGGCGCGGTCCATTCTTACCGCGCAATAACGGCGTTTCGAGTAAAGTAATCCCATGTATCTCGAGTACTACGGGCTCAAAGAAGCCCCCTTCTCGATCACCCCGGATCCGCGCTACGTGTTCCTTTCGGAGCGCCATCGGGATGCGCTCGCGCATCTGTTGTACGGCATCGGCAAGGGCGGCAGCGGCGGTTTCGTGCAGCTGACCGGCGAGGTCGGCACGGGCAAGACGACGCTGTGCCGATTGCTGCTCGAGCAGTTGCCCGAGAACACGCGCGTCGCGCTCGTGCTCAATCCGAAGCTGTCGCCGGTCGAACTGCTCGAATCGGTCTGCGACGAGCTGAAGCTCGACGTCAGCGACAAGAAGGGCAGCCTCAAGGGCCTCGTCGACACGCTCAACCGCTATCTGCTCGACGCCTACGCGCAGGGCCTTCGCGTGGTGCTCATCATCGACGAGGCGCAGAACCTGTCGACCGAGTCGCTCGAACAGGTGCGGCTGTTGACCAACCTGGAAACGCCGACGCAGAAATTGCTGCAGATCATCCTGCTCGGCCAGCCCGAGCTGCGCGACAAGCTCAACGATCCGGAACTGCGCCAGCTCGCCCAGCGCATCACCGCACGCTATCACCTGACCCCGCTCGACCGCGACGAGTCCGAGGCCTACGTGCGCCACCGCCTCGCCGTCGCCGGCGCGCTGCGTTCGCCGTTTTCGCGCCTCGGCTTGCGTGCGCTGTACCAGCGTTCCGGCGGCGTGCCGCGCCTGATCAACATCATCGGCGACCGCGCACTGATGGCCGGCTACGCGCGCGAGCAGACCTCGATCGGCGAGCGCCTGGTCGACCGCGCCGCCGACGAAACCCTGCCCGGCACCGTGCGCTATCGCCTGCGCCATTACGGTCCGTGGGCGGCGGCGGCATGCGCGGTGATCGCGCTCGGCGCCGGCGCGTATTTCATGCAGCAGCCCAAGCCGCCGCCGGCAGCCACGGCCGTACCGGCGGCGGCAGCCGGCGCGGCAACGACACCGGCGCCCGCGCCGGCTTCGGCAACCCCGGCGCCGGCCCAACCGCAGAACGACACGGCGGAGAAGAAACTCGCCGCGCTTGCCGAAAGCTCGACCGACACCGAGCTCACCGCGTGGACGCAGCTGCTCGCGCGCTGGCAGGTCACCTCGGCCGAGACCACGGTGCGCGACGCGGCGCGCTGCCGCAGCATCCTCTTCCCCGGCATGAACTGCCTGCGCGGGCATGGCTCGATCGCGCAGCTCGTGCGCTTCGACCGCCCGTTGATCCTGCCGCTGAAATGGGAGAACGCGAGCGCGTACGCGCTGCTGCAAGGCGTCAACGGCGATCAAGTGCAGCTCAATCTCGCCGGCGAAAGTTTCCACGTCGGCAAAGACGATCTCGCCAGCCTCTGGGACGGCGAATTCATCGCTCTGTGGCGCCTGCCCGAAGAAGTGCCGGCGAAGCTGCACACGGGCGATGCGGGTTCGGGCGTGGCCTGGGTCAAGGCCCAGCTCGCACGCATGGACGGCGGCGCGGGCGACGCGGGGCCGGCATTCTTCGACGACGCGCTCGCCGAGCGCGTACGCAAGCTGCAGAACGCCTACGGCATCAAGCCCGACGGCATCGTCGGACCGGAGACGCTGTTCGCGCTGTCCGCGCTCGATCCCTCCGGCCCGCATCTCACGCGCAGCCTGCAATGAGCGCGCGCGGCCGTGTGCGAAAAACGATAAAAGTATACGAATGACGCCCCCATGTCGCTGATACTCGAAGCCCTGAAGAAATCCGAAGAGCAGCGCCGGCTCGGCGAGATGCCGAACCTCGGCACGCCGATCACGGCGACGCGGCGGCGGCGCAGCCTGATGCCGTGGATCGCCACGGCCGTCGTAGTCACGATCGCGGCTGTTGGCGGCTGGCGCTTCCTGCAGCGCGGAACCGTGCCCGCCCCACCGGCGCCGGCAACGAAGAACGCACCGCCGATCCGGGCGATCACGAAACCCGAAACCAATCCGGCGCCGGCGCCGACCGCGCCGCGTTCGCTGCCAAAGCCCGTCGCGCCGCCTCCGCCTCCCGCATCGAACGTGGCGGCAACGCCGCCTCCCGCCGCGGCGCCGGTGCCGAAGAAAGAAACTCCGCCACCCGCGCCTGCTCCTGCAACTACTCCGCCGCCCGCAGCCGCGCCCGCACCCGCGGCGGTCGCCCCCGCGCCTCCGCCGGCGCCCGCCGCGCCGGTGAACGACGTGCCGACCCTCGACGACCTGCCGCCCGAAGTGCGCAGCGCGTTGCCGCCGCTGCCGATCACCATGCAGGTGTATTCGCCCGATCCCAAGCGCCGCTTCGTCATTATCGACGGCGCGCGCGTGGTCGAAGGCGACAGCCTGCGCGGCATCACCGTGCAGGAGATCCGCCCGGGCGGGCTGGTGATCGATTTCCAGGGCCGGCGCGTGCTGCTGCCGCGGCCCGGCTCGTAATCGGAGCGGACCGTGTTCGTCCATGTCGACCGGCAGCGCAAGCCGTTCCTGCCCTGGATCACGCTGGCGATCGTCGTCGCCTGCATCGCGCTGTTTCTCTGGCTCGTCATCACGCCGGAAGCGGAGCGCTGGCAGTTCGTGCGTCAATGGGGCACGGTGCCGGCACGGTTGTTCGACACGAACGTACCCGTGCTGCAGCAAATCGTCGAACTGCGCTGGCTGCGCCTGTTCACCGGCCTGTTCATCCATGCCGGCTGGCTGCACCTGGTCGGCAACGTGCTGTTCCTGATGATTTTCGGCGTGCCCGCCGAACGCGCGCTGGGGCCGCTGCGATTCCTGCTGCTGTTCCTGCTCGGCGGCGCGCTCGCCAATCTTGCCGAGGCGGTGATCCTGTCGAACACGAACGTGCCGATCGTCGGTTCCAGCGGCGCGGTCTCGGCGATCATCGGCGCCTATCTCGGCCTGTTCCCGCGCGCGCGCCTCGGCTTGGTGCTGCCGCTCGGCATGTTCCTCGAATTCGTGCGCGTGCCGGCGCCGCTGCTGATCGGTTTCTGGGCGCTGCTGCAGATCGCCTTCACCTTCGTCGGCCCGGCGTTCGGCGCGGTGGCGTGGTGGGCGCATGTCGCCGGCTTCGCCGCGGGCCTCTTGTTCGCGCTCGTGTCCAAGCCGGCGATCGCGCGCCGGCTGCGCGCGTGACGCGCCGTCTCGTGCTCATGCGACAATAACCCGATGAAAGGCAAGAAACTGTTCAAGATCACCTTCTTCAGCGAGGGCAAGACGCTCGAGCTTTATGCGCGCCACGTCGCCTCGAGTGGACTGTGGGGCTTCACCGAAGTCGGCGAGATCGTGTTCGATTCGCAAGGCGAAAGCGTGGTGATCGATCCGACCGAGGAACGCCTGCGCGAAGCGTTCGGCAATACGCGCGTGCTGCACCTGCCGATCCAGTGCATTGTGCGCGTCGAGGAAGTGCAAAAGCGCGAGCCGCTCGTGATCCGCGATGCGGCGAGCGGAGAGAAAGTGGTGACGCCGTTTCCGATCGCGCCGCCGCTGCGCAAGCCGTAGAGGGCGCGTCAAAAAGCCTTTAACGCGGATCAGAGCGGATAAAAAGCGATAACTGCGGATAGAGCGAAAATCAAAGTGGCCTTATCCGTTTTTATCGTCTTTCATCCGCTCTGATCCGCGTTAAAGGCTTTTTCATCATCCTTTCTTCTCAACTGCCGCCGGCGCAGACCTGCGCTGTGATGCCAGCCCCTTGAGCAC
>DAIMZS010000195.1:0-6485 GCA_036733825.1 Rudaea sp. | reverse complement strand
ATGCCGTCGATCAGGTCGAGCGGATCGATCGTGTTGCCTTTCGACTTCGACATCTTCTGGCCTTCGGCGTCGCGCACGATGGCGTTGATGTAGACCTCGCGGAACGGCACCTTGCCGGTGAAGTACTGCGTCGCCATGACCATGCGCGCGACCCAGAAGAAAATGATATCGAAGCCGGTCACGAGCACGGCACTCGGCAGGAATTGCTGGTCCTGCGGCCAGTTCGCGATGATCTCGCCGCGCTCGTTCTTGATCGGCGCCTCGCTCGGCCAGCCCATCGTCGAGAACGGCCACAGCGCGGAGGAGAACCACGTGTCGAGCACGTCTTCGTCCTGCTTGAGCGCACCGACCGGCTGCACGCTCGCGTGCGCGATCGCGTCGGCCTCGTCTTCACCGACGAAGATGTTGCCGGCTTCGTCGTACCACGCCGGAATCTGATGGCCCCACCAGAGCTGGCGGCTCACGCACCAGTCCTGGATGTTTTCGAGCCACTGGTTGTACGTGGTCGACCAGTTCTCCGGCACGAATTTGATCTCGCCGTCGCGCACGGCGGCGAGCGCGGGCTCGGTGATCGCTTTGCGACCGCCCGGGCCGGGCTTGCCGTCGACGCGCGTGTCGCTGGTGAGGTCGAGGAACCATTGATCGGTCAGCATCGGCTCGATCACCGCATCGGTGCGCTGGCTGATCGGCACCTGCAGCTTGTGCTTCTTCGTCTCGACGAGCAAGCCTTCGGCTTCGAGATCAGCGAGCACCGCCTTGCGCGCGGCAAAGCGGTCGAGGCCGCGGTATTTTTCCGGTGCGTTGTCGTTGATCTTCGCGTCGAGCGTGAGGATCACAATTGGCGTGAGCTTGTGCCGTGCGCCGATCTGCCAATCGTTGAAGTCGTGCGCCGGCGTGATCTTGACGCAGCCGGTGCCGAATTCGCGGTCGACGTAATCGTCGGCGATCACGGGGATTTCGCGGCCGGTCAGCGGCAGCTTGAGCGTCTTGCCGATCAGCGCCTGATAGCGCTCGTCCTCCGGATGCACCGCGACGGCGACGTCGCCGAGCATCGTCTCCGGGCGCGTCGTCGCGACGACGAGGCCTTCGCCGCCGTCGCTCGCCGGATAACGAATCGACCAGAGCGAGCCTTCCTTTTCCTGATTGTCGACTTCGAGGTCGGACACGGCCGTCATCAGCACCGGGTCCCAGTTGACCAGGCGGCGGCCGCGATAGAGCAGGCCATCGCGGTACCACTGCACGAACACGCGCTTGACCGCCGCCGATAAGCCTTCGTCCATCGTGAAACGTTCGCGCGACCAGTCGACCGACGCGCCGAGGCGGCGCATCTGGTTGGTGATCGTCGAACCGGACTCCTGCTTCCACTCCCACACGCGCTCGACGAACTTCGCGCGGCCGAGATCGTGGCGCGACTTGCCCGCGGCGGCGAGCTGGTTCTCGACGATCTTCTGCGTCGCGATGCCGGCGTGGTCGGTGCCGCCCTGCCACAACGTATTCTTGCCCGACATCCGCGCGTGGCGGATCAGCGCGTCCATGATGGTCTGCTGGAACGCGTGGCCCATGTGCAGCGTGCCGGTGACGTTCGGCGGCGGCAGCAGGATGCAGTACGGCGCGCCGTCACCGCGCGGCCGAAAGTCGCCCGCGGCTTCCCAGGCGGCGTACCACTTCGATTCTAGGTTTCCGGGTTCGAAACTTTTTTCCATGACGATGCTGCCTGGCCCGCGCCGAACGCGGGTACGCTGAACAAAAGGATCGCGTATTGTAACTGCGCAGCGCCCGCGGCGCTAAGCGCGCCGAATCAGGCGTCGGCGCGCTGTTCCCCACCCATCACGCTCGGCGTACCGACGTAGAGCAGAACGACGGTCGAATGGCTCTCGTTGCGCGAGGAATGCGGCGACTGCGAGTTGAAATGCATGCTGTCGCCGGGGCCGAGCACGGTTTCGATGTCGCCGACGCGCGTGTGGATGCGGCCCTTGAGCACCATGACGAATTCTTCGCCGTCGCGCTGGTCGGTGGGGAACGCGTGACCCGGCGGAATTTCCATGAGGATCGCATCCATCATGCGATGGATCAGGCTCGAGGAAAGATCGTAGAAGGTGACCGGCGAGTTGATGCGGATGCGCGGGCGTTCCTTCGCGCGGCAGACGATGCTGCGTTCGGTCGGACTTTCGAGGAAATACTGCAGGTCGACCTTGAGCGCTTTGGCCAAGGCCATCAGCGACATGATCGAGGGCACGGTCTGGTTGCGCTCGGCCTGCGAAAGAAACGGCGCGGACAATCCCGCGCGCGCGCCGAGTTCGCTCAGCGTGAGGCCGAGCTGCTTGCGCCGATGCTGGATGCGCGCACCCATGCCGATGCCGGGTTTTCTTTTGCGTGAAACGACCGTGTTCATCTATGCCTCCCCTGCTCCCAGGTTCCGTTTTTATCTGGCGCTTGCGGACGCGAAGGAACGCGCCGCGATTCTAGCCCCGGGGGTTGTAACGAGTTGTATCGATGCCGAAATCGCGAATGTCCGGTTCCGCAGCATTCAGCGCGCCGCCGGCGCCGCGCGCACGGGCACCTCGACATTGCATACGTTGATGTGTCCCGCCGGCGCCGCGTACCAGTCTTCGCGATGGTTGCGCCGCGATTCGACGAACGCCTCGAACGTCGGCGTGTCGGTGCGCAGCACTTCGAGCGCGGTGCGTTCTTTTTCCGGCACGTCGGCGGCGAGGCGGATCGCGTTGATCGGCGTGCGCTGCTCGGGCTTCTCGTACATGCTGTACGGACCGGTGCCGCGCGGCAGAGTCGAAAGAAGCTCCATGCCCTTCACGACGCGGCCGACGACGGTGACGTTGCGGTCGAGCTGGCGCGGCGGCGTGCCGATGACGACGTAGAGTTCCGGCCCACCGCCCGAATCGATCGGATTGAGCCGACCGACGCCGACTGTGCCGTAGCAGTGCGTCAGCCAAGCGCGCTGCGCTTTTGGATCGCGCGCGGCGGCGAAGCCGTTGGAGAAGCCGGTCTCGGGTGCGTAGCCGTCCGGATCGGGCAGGCGCGTGAACGGGATTTTCGCGTCCCACGGCACGGTGAACTCGGGCGGCAGGCTGCGTTTGGCCGTTTTGATCGGCTTGCGCGTCGCTTCGTTCTCGTAGTCGGGATCGTTCATCTGCACGACGTAGTTGTCTTGCGCGCGCACGATCGCGAGCCCGTCGTAGTACTTCTCGCGCGCCAGCGCCTTGATGTTGGCGATGTGATTCGGCGCGAACGCCGGCGCGAGTTCGATGACGACGCGGCCCGTGGGCAGTTCCAGATACAGCGTGTTCTGCGGATCCAATGCGCGCCAGTCGCCGGGCTTGGCCGCGGCGAGCACGGCGGCGGTGGTTTGGGCAGTGGGTTTAGCTGCAGTCACGGGCGGCTTGGCGTGGAGGGATGCGGCGAGCATCGTAGCCAAGCCGAACGTGCAAAGCGATGCCGTGCGCGTTACGCAAGATTTCAGCGGATTTCGGCGCGGTTCGATCATCATGATGCCCTCGAAGAACAGAAGCTCGTCATTCCAGCGAAAGCTGGAATCCAGCTTTTCCTCACGATATTAAGAGCTGGACCCCAGCTTTCGCTGGGGTGACGAGCACATGGGAGTTCTATGCTCAGAACCAATAGCGGAACGACGCGCCAACCGTACGCGGCTGCACACGATAAGCGCCGTCGGGATAGAACGGCGTCGCCGATACCTGGCGGATCACGCCGTCGCTGTTGCCCACGTTCTGCACGAACACCGACGCTTCCATCGAGCTCCACTGCACGCCGGCGCGCAGGTTGAGCGTGTCGTAGGCGTCCATCTCGCGATACAGCGGATTGGCCGGATCGAACTGTGTGGTGCGCTTGCCGACATAGTTCCAGCCGCCCCAGACGAAGCCGTGCATGTCCGTGCCGAGCGGGAAAGTGTATTCGGCCGTGGCGTTGAACGCGGTCTTCGGCACGAACGGTGCGAACTCGCCCTTGAGCGCCGGCAGTTCGGGCGTATCGGCGTCGATCGTGGAATGCGTGTACGAGCCGCCCGCGGTGACCTTCAGGTTCTGGATCGGACGCCAGGCGATTTCGAGTTCCGCGCCCTTGCTGGTGAGGCCGGCCGCGTTCTCCACGTAGTTCACGCCGCAATTGAGGCCGCGGCGCACCTGCACGTTGTTCCACTTGATCAAGTACAGGCTGCTGTTTACGGTGAGGTGGTTGTCGAGCAGACTCGACTTGTTACCGATCTCGTAGTTCCACAGGCTATCCGAACCGTAATCGGTCGACGGATGCAGGTTGTTGGCTTCGAGCTCCGCGCCGCACAGGTTCAACGGAATCACCTGATTCACGCCGCCGTAGCGGAAGCCCTTCGCCGCCTGCGCGTAGACCTCGTTGTTGTCGTCGATCGTGTAGGCGACGTTGACCTTGGGATTGACGCCGTTCTCCTTCGAATGCTGCATGCCGTTCGAGGTCGCGCCGCCGTTGAAGAAACCGGACTGATACTGCCAGTGGCGCTCTTTCCAGTCGAACGCGCGCAGGCCGGCGGTCAGCGCGAAATTGCCGAGCTTGTAGGTGCCTTCGCCGAACAGCGCGGCTTCCTCGATGTGCACGTTCTGAATGCCCCAGAACGGATAGTCCGCCGGCGCGCCGAAGTCCGCGCTCGGCAATCCGGTGTAAGCATCCCAGCCCGGATTGGGGAAGGCGTTGGTGTAGCCGCGGTTGCGTTTATGGTAGTAGGCGCCGAAGAGCCACTTGAACAGGCCGTCGTCATTGGAGACCGCGCGCACTTCCTGGGTGAAGTCGTTCAGATGCGTTTGATCCGCCAGCGACGCCGTCGGTCCGTCTGCCGAAAGGCCGAGCGCCGGATAGGTCGACGTGTAGATCTTGTCGAGGTTCCAGCGGTTGACCATGTTCATCTGGAAATACGAGGTCGAAGAAACGATGCTGCCCCAACCCAACACCTGCGTCAGGGTGAGGTTGGACAGCGTGTAATCCTCGTTCGAATTTTCCGGCGACTTGTACGAGCGCGTATAGTTGCCGGTCTCGTCGAGGCCGCGGCCGTGGTCGTTCTGGTCGTGGGCCCAGATCGACAAATCGACGGTGAGGCTGTCGGTCGGCAGCACGCGCAGCGCGACGCGGCCGCCGACCGCGTCGGCGCGATTGATGTTGTTCTCGCCGGTCGTCGTGTTCTTGATGAAGCCGCCGTTGCGGTCGTCGTACATCGACACGCGCAGGCCGGCCACGTCCTTGACCAGCGGCACGTTGATCACGCCGCGCATGTCGTAGCTCGTGCCGCCGTGGTCAATGTCGGCGACCGAGGTCTCCACGCTGCCTTCGACCGCATCGAGCAGCGGCTTGCGCGTGACCAGGCGGATCGCGCCGGCCATCGAGCCCGCGCCGTACAGCGTGCCCTGCGGGCCGCGCAGCACCTCGACGCGCTCGAGATCGAACAGGCCGAACTCCGGATTGAAGCCGTTGATCGCCACCGGCGCATCGTCGATGTAGAGACCGACCGTTTCCTGCGTCTGCGGATCGTCTTCGGAGGAGTTGCCCGCGTTGACGCCGCGCATGATGATTTGCGAGCGGCCCGAACCGGTCTTGAAGATGCCCAGGCTCGGCACGCTCGAAATCAGGTCGGTGAAATTCTGTGCGCCGGCGTTGGTCATGTCCTTGCCGTCGATCGCCGAGATGCTCATCGCCACTTTCTGCAGCGACTCGGCGCGCTTGTTCGCCGTCACCGTCACCGTTTCGAGCGAAGCGGACTCTGCATCGGCATTCGCATCGGCGGGCTTGGCCTGCGCATCGGCAGCCGCCGGGGCGGTGTCGGCGGCGTGCGCCGAACCGAAGGCCAGCGCGGCGAGCGCGCAGAACACCGCGTGCGCAATCTTGTTGCGCGCCGGATGCAGCAAGGAAGGTCGAGTGCCTGAAAAATCGGCGGACGGCGTATTCATGGAAGTTCCCCGGGGAGAGTGGTGTGGGCGGATGACGGCATCCTGCCGACGATCGAATCTGCGCCCGGCGCGAAATACGCCGGTCATCGAATTTCGATATGTCAAAAAAATTTGACAGAGTGATAGCGCTTTGACTAACGACTGTCAAGCGCGAACGCGCGTGCGCCGTGCATGGCGCATGTGCGCAGGGAATGGGAATCCAGCTCCTTCGCTCGTCATTCCGGCGGAAGCCGGAATCCATTTTTTTTAAGCCAAAGCTTCCACTCGCCTACGGCGAGCGGCCTACTTTCTTTGCTCGTGCAAAGAAAGATAGGCAAAGAAACACGCCCCAGCGCCTTGCGCCCGACGCGCATCGTGCGCGTCGGGTCCGCGTCAGCGGCCGGGTTCCGCTAATTGCACATCCCTGTGCAATAGCGGAATGCGCGCGATCCATCGCGCGCACCCCTGCGGGGCCTGATCGACCGCTGCCGCCGCAAGGCCATGGGGACCCCGGAAGAGCAGAGCGCGCGCGTCCTGCGCGCAGAAGCGGCGCTGCTTTGCTTTTGA
>DAIMZS010000194.1:0-6495 GCA_036733825.1 Rudaea sp. | reverse complement strand
CAGCCGGTGGGGTCTCGCACGCTGGCGAAAAATTCCGGTCTCGACGTCAGTCCGGCGACGATCCGCAACGTGATGGCCGATCTGGAAGAACTCGGTCTGCTCGCCGCCCCGCATACTTCCGCCGGACGCGTACCGACGGCGCAGGGCTATCGCGTTTTCGTCGACAGCCTGCTCGAACTCAAGCCGCTCGACGAACCGCAGATCGACGCGCTGCGCCGCGGGCTGCCGACGCAGGCGCCGACGCAGGATCTGCTCAACGGCGTGTCCTCGCTGCTGTCCGAGGTCACTCATTTCGTCGGCGTGGTCACGGTGCCGAAGCGCGAGGAATTCCCGTTCAGGCACATCGACTTCGTCGCGATCGGCGGCAATCGCGTGCTCGTCATCCTTGTCTTCGCCGACAACGAGGTGCAGAACCGCGTGGTCACGACCCAGCACGTCTATTCGCCGAGCGAGCTGGAGCAGGTGTCGAATTTCCTCAACGCGAACTACGCCGGTTTGCGCATGAGCGAGATCCGCGAGCGGCTCAAGCGCGAAATGCACGAGACCAGCGCGCGCCTGCATCAGCTGATGGTCGCCGCGGCGGACGTGACCCAGCAGGCGTTCCCGGAGCAGGTGGACGCCGACATGCTGATCAAGGGCCAGGTCAACCTGATGGGATCGCAGGCGGCGCCCGACATGGGCCGCCTGCGCGAGCTGTTCGAGGCCTTCCAGCGCAAACGCGACCTGTTGAATCTCCTGGAAAGCTGCTCGCGCGCCGAGGGCGTGCGCCTGTTCATCGGCGAGGAATCCGGCTTCAACCCGCTCGGCGCCTACAGTCTGGTCACCGCACCGTACGGGGTGGAGGGGCGGGTGCTCGGCGTGCTCGGCGTCATCGGGCCGACGCGGATGGCCTACCAGCGCGTGATTCCGGTCGTGCAGGCGACGGCGCAGATCCTGTCCGGGGCCTTGGCCGCGACATCGTAGGCGGCGTCCAGAAACTGCGTGTCTTGAATCAGGCTCGGCTGGCCTCATAAATCCCGTGGGGTAAACTAGTCGGCCGCGGCAGACAGCGACGTCTGCGGGCCGCGTTTTGCCTGGAAACCCGCTTTCCGGCCAGGGACGACCTGCCGAAATATTGTGGAGTGCTTGTGAACAACGAAAACATCCGTCCGGGAGATCCGGAAAAATCCGCGCCGAACGAGGCGGCCAACGCCGCGGACGTGCAGGCGGAAACCGATCAGCTCAGCGACAAGCTGGCCGAATACGAAAACAAGCTCGGCGAAATGCGCGATGTGCTGCTGCGCGAACGCGCCGAGATCGAGAACCAGCGCAAGCGTCTGCAGCGCGATCTCGAACAGGCGCGCAAGTTCGCCAATGAGCGCCTGCTCGGCGACCTGCTGCCGGTGTGCGACGGCCTCGAACGCGGTTTGGCCATCCAGACGGCCGACGTCGCCGGCCTGCGCGAGGGCATGGAGCTGACGCTGAAGGCGCTGCTCAAGGTCGCCGAAGGCAACGGCTTGAAGGCGATCGACCCGGTCGGCCAGCCGTTCAATCCGGAGCAGCACCAGGCGGTCAGCATGGTCGAGGCGCCGGGCGCGAAGCCGGACACCGTCGTCGCCGTGATCCAGAAGGGTTACGTGCTGAACGATCGCCTGCTGCGGCCGGCCCTGGTGACCGTCGCGAAGGCGCCGTGAGCCTTGAATTGAATCCCGCTTAACCGCATTTTCGCTAACAGTCTCGGCACTGCGCCGTAAAAATTTTTGGAGAGAGTCATGGGTAAAATCATCGGTATCGACCTCGGCACGACGAACTCGTGCGTGGCCGTCATGGAAGGCACGACGGCGCGCGTCATCGAGAACTCCGAAGGCGATCGCACCACGCCGTCGATCGTGGCCTACAAGGACAACGAAATCCTCGTCGGCGCCACCGCCAAGCGTCAGGCGGTGACCAATCCGAAGAACACCTTCTACGCGGTGAAGCGCCTGATCGGCCGCAAGTTCACCGACGCCGAAGTGCAGAAGGACATTGGCCTGGTGCCGTACAAGATTCTCGCCCACGAAAACGGCGACGCCTGGGTGTCGACCGCGGGCGGCAAGCAGATGGCGCCGCCGGAAGTCTCCGCGCAGGTGCTGATGAAGATGAAGAAGACCGCCGAAGATTTTCTCGGCGAGCCGGTCACCGAAGCGGTCATCACCGTGCCCGCGTACTTCAACGATTCGCAGCGCCAGGCGACCAAGGACGCCGGCCGCATCGCCGGCCTCGACGTCAAGCGCATCATCAACGAGCCGACCGCGGCCGCGCTGGCCTACGGCATCGACAAGCAGGGCGGCGACCGCAAGGTTGCAGTCTATGACCTGGGCGGCGGCACCTTCGACGTGTCGATCATCGAGATCGCCAACGTCGACGGCGAGAAGCAGTTCGAGGTGCTGGCGACGAACGGCGACACGTTCCTCGGCGGCGAAGACTTCGACAAGCGCCTGATCGACTATCTCGTCGAAGAGTTCAAGAAGGAGACCGGCGTCGATCTGAAGAACGACTCGCTCGCGCTGCAGCGTCTCAAAGACGCCGCCGAGCGCGCCAAGATCGAGCTGTCGAGCGCGCAGCAGACCGAAGTGAACCTGCCGTACATCACGGCGGATGCGTCAGGCCCGAAGCATCTGAATATCAAGCTCACGCGCGCCAAGCTCGAAGCGCTCGTCGCCGATCTGATCGAGAAGACGATCGCGCCGTGCCGCACCGCGATCAACGACGCGGGCCTGAAGGTGTCGGACATCAGCGAGGTCATCCTCGTCGGCGGCCAGACGCGCATGCCCAAAGTCCAGGAAGCGGTGAAGACCTTCTTCGGCAAGGAGCCGCGCAAGGACGTCAACCCGGATGAGGCCGTCGCCGTCGGCGCGGCGATCCAGGGCGGCGTGCTCGGCGGTTCGGTCAAGGACGTGCTGCTGCTCGACGTCACTCCGCTCTCGCTCGGCATCGAGACGCTCGGCGGCGTGATGACCAAGCTGATCGAGAAGAACACGACGATCCCGACCAAGGCCTCGCAGACCTTCTCGACCGCCGAGGACAATCAGACCGCGGTCACCGTGCACGTGCTGCAGGGCGAGCGCGAGCGCGCGAGCGCGAACAAGTCGCTGGCGAAGTTCGATCTCGCGGGAATTGAACCTGCCGCGCGGGGCATGCCGCAGGTCGAAGTCTCGTTCGACATCGACGCGAACGGCATCCTGCACGTCTCGGCCAAGGACAAGAAGACCGGCAAGGAGCAGCGCATCGAAATCAAGGCCGGTTCGGGCCTGAGCGAGGACGAGATCCAGCGCATGGTCCGCGACGCCGAGGCGAACAAGGAAGAGGACAAGAAATTCCACGAGCTCGTCGCCACGCGCAACAAGGCCGACCAGCTCGTCCACGCCACGCGCGCGGCGATCAAGGAGCACGGCGGCAAAGTCGACGGCAGCCAGATCGGCGCCATCGAAACCGCGCTGGCTGATCTGGAGAAGGTGATGAAGGGCGAGGACAAGGACGCGATCGAATCGAAGATCACCGCGCTCGAATCCGCCGCCCAATCGTTGGCGGCCGCGGCCGCATCGGCAGGCCAGGGCGGCCCGGCCGGCGACGCGGGCGCTCAGGCGGGCGGTTCCGCGCCGAAGGACGATGTCGTCGACGCGGAATTCACCGAGGTCAAGGACAAGAAGTAAAATAGCGTCCGTCAATTGAGCAAATCGGGGCTGTCATGGCCCCGATTTGTTTTTTGCGGAATGGGGATGGGGCGATGGAAAAAAACCGACTGGAAGCCTTCACTGACGGCGTGATCGCCGTGATCATCACGATCATGGTGCTCGAACTGAAGCCGCCGCACGATGCGACCTGGCAGGCGCTTCTCGGCAACTGGCCGCTGTTCCTGAGCTACGTGATGAGTTTCATCTACGTCGGCATCTACTGGAACAACCATCATCACCTCATGCAGCTCGTCGAGCATGTGAACGGCAAGGTGATGTGGGCGAATCTGTATTTCCTGTTTTGGCTGTCCCTGTTTCCGTTCACCACGGCCTGGCTCAACGAGGCGCATAGCGAACATGGCGAGTTCCTTGCTGCGGGGCCCGCGGCTCTCTACGGCTTCGTGCTGCTCATGACCGCTTTGTCGTGGATTCCTCTGACGCGATTCCTGATCGGCTGCAACGGCGGCGCCGGCAGCCCGCTGGCGCGCGCGCTGGCCGGCGGCTGGAAAGAAAAGATATCGCCCCTCATTTATTTCATCGCCATTGTTTTGGCGCTATCCGCATCCATTGTTCCTTATGCCACGGTCGTGGCGGGCGGGTTGTACGCACTGGTCGCCGCGATCTGGTTCATTCCCGACCGGCGCATCGAAAAGCACGTGATGGCGAGCAAGTGATTTTCCATTCATGAACAAACGTTGTTATTACGAAACCCTGGGCGTCGAGCGCACGGCCACCGACGAGGAGCTGAAGAAGGCGTTCCGTCGTCTGGCGATGAAGCATCACCCCGACCGCAACCCGGGCGACAAGGACTGCGAGGCGCATTTCAAGGAAGCCAAGGAAGCTTACGAAGTGCTCGGCGACGCGCAGAAACGCGCGATGTACGACCGCCACGGCCATGCCGCGTTTGAACACGGCATGGGCGGCAACGGCGGCTTCCACGCCGACGTCGGCGACATCTTCGGCGACATTTTCTCGGACATCTTCGGCGGCGGCCGCGGCGGCCGCCAGCGGCGCGGGTCGGACCTGCGCTACATGCTCGATCTCGACTTGGAAGAAGCCGTGTTCGGCGTCGACAAGACCATCGACGTGCCGACCCTGGTCGAGTGCGACAAGTGCGAGGGTTCCGGCTCGGCCGACGGCAAACTTTCCAATTGCGCCACCTGCCAGGGTCACGGCCGCGTGCGCATGCAGAACGGCATTTTCTCGATCCAGCAGGCCTGCCCGCATTGCGGCGGCAGCGGCCGCACGATCGCCAACCCATGCAAGACCTGCCGCGGCGAAGGCCGCGTGCGCGAGCAGAAACACCTGGAAGTGAAGATTCCGGCCGGCGTCGACACCGGCGACCGCATCCGCCTGTCGGGGGAAGGCGAGGCCGGCCCCGCCGGTGCGCCGCCGGGCGACCTCTACGTCGAGGTGCAGGTGCGCGAGCATCCGATTTTCCAGCGCCAGCAGGACGATCTCTACTGCGAGCTGCCGATCCGCTTCTCGCAGGCCGCGCTCGGCGCCGAGCTCGAAGTGCCCACGCTCGGCGGCGAGGCGACGGTCAAAATCCCTGCCGAAACCCAGACTGGCAAGCTGTTCAAGCTGCGCGGCAAGGGTGTCAGGAACGTGCGCAGCGGCCATGTCGGCGATCTGCTCTGCCGCGTCGTCGTCGAGACGCCGGTGAAACTCAGCAAGCACCAGCGCGAGCTGCTGATGCAGTTCGAGGAAAGCTTCGGCGACGACCACGCCGCGCACACGCCTCGCGCGACGTCCTGGCTCGACAGCGTCAAACAGTTCTGGGACCGCGTGACGACCTGATTAGATATACAACATCAGTTTCAGGGCCCGTTCGTCCTGAGGTATCGAAGGACGAACCTCACGCCAAGATTGCCGTTCGTGGTTCGATACCTCACCACGAACGGAAGACAAAAATTCCAGATTCAGTCGTTATCCTGATCCGCACCTCTTCTCCGTTATCGAAAAGGGAAGCTAAGATGGCGGCATGAACGATCTCGTCAACGTCGTCGTCTACGGCGCCGCCGGCCGCATGGGCCAGGCCGTGATCCGCAGCGTGCTCGAATCCAAGCAGGCCCGCCTGTCCACCGCCCTGGTACGGCCCGGTTCCGGCCTGGCCGACGAGCCGCTCGACCGCGTGTTCGGCGCGCTGCCGCGCGACGTCGATTTCGCCACCTCGCTCGATCCCGATCAGCCCTGCGACGTGCTCGTCGACTTCAGCGGCCCCGTCGCCTTCGACGCGGCGCTCGCCTTGGCGCTGCAGCGCCGCGCCGCGTTCGTCAGCGGCACGACGAATCTGCGCGACGTGCAGTACGCCGCGCTCGACAACGCGGCGAAAACGATTCCGGTGTTGTGGGCGTCGAACTTCAGCCTCGGCGTCGCCATGCTCGCGCGCATGGCGCGGCGCGTGGCCACGGCGTTGCCGGATTGGGACTGCGAGATCGTCGAACTGCACCACAACCGCAAGCAGGACGCGCCCTCGGGCACCGCGCTGACGCTCGGCGCGGCGGTGGCCGAAGGCCGCAAGATTGCGCTCGACGAGTACGCGCGCTATGAACGCCACGGCCAGATCGGCCCGCGTCCGCCCGACGAGATCGGCTTTTCCGCGCTGCGCGCCGGCGACGTCGCCGGCGAGCACACCGTCTTGTTCGCCAGCGAAGGCGAGCGCATCGAACTCACGCATCGCGCCACCGACCGCGACATCTTCGCGCGCGGCGCGCTGGCCGCGGCGGTCTGGCTGGCGCATCGCGAGCCGGGGCGCTACAGCTTCGACGACGTGCTCGCGCCGAGCGAGCCGAAGTAAAGC
>DAIMZS010000193.1:0-6558 GCA_036733825.1 Rudaea sp. | reverse complement strand
TTAAGAACGACAGTATTTGAGTAATGGCGCACAAAGAGTAGGATAACCACGTCACTTCGTCGCGGAGGATCCATAAACTACATTTGTTGCTATGCAAAATAATCAACGCGTGCGGATTCCCCGGGGAAGGAATTTGCATCGGCGCAAGGGCAACGGCCAACGCGGCCTTCGGCGCCATTGATTGTGCGAGCACATAGGTACGACAAAGCTTTGCCTGCTTCAGCATCTGCTCTTTCGCGACGATGTGTGTATGGCAATCTTGGGGTAGAAGAGCCATGGGAAAGATAGAGCGCGACCACATATCCGGGTATTCCTTTGATGACGTCCAGCTGGACCTGGCGAGCGGCAGATTGCTCGTCGAGGGACGCGACGTGGCGGTGCCGCCGCGTCCGCTACGGCTGCTGCAGATACTGTGCGACCACCCCGGACTTCTCGTCCGGCGCGCGGACGTCTTCGAGTATGTCTGGCCCAACCATCAAGTCGCCTCCGACGAGGCGCTGACCAAAATCATCACGCGGCTGCGCGAGCTGCTCGGGCCTTACGGGGCTCGGATCGTCACTGTGCGCGGGCGCGGCGTGCGCCTCGACGCCACGGTGCGGCGGCTCTACAAAGACCCGCTGCTGCCTGCGACGCTTCCGCCGGCGTCGGTGGAAGATTCCGAAGATGAGGACGACGCGGACGGCGAACGCTACAACGACCGGCCGACGATTCTGATCGTCGACGACGCGCCCGACTGCATCACGCTGTTGTCCGACCTGCTCAAGGAGCAGTACCAGACGAAAATCGCCACGAACGGCGCGAATGCGCTGAAGGTCGCGGCGCGCAGGCCGTCGCCGAGTCTGATTTTGATGGATGTCTCGATGCCGCACATGGACGGCTACGATGTGTGCGCGAAGCTCAAGAACAATCCCGACACGGCGGACATCCCGGTCATTTTTCTCACCGGCCGCATGCAGCCCGACGAACAGGCGCAGGGCTTCGCCGCCGGCGCGGTTGATTACATTGCCAAGCCGATTTCGCCGCCGATCGTGCTGGCGCGCATCAACACGCATCTGACCCTGGCCCGAGCGCAGCGCGTTCTGCGCATGCGCAACATGAAACTGGAGAACATCGTCGATCAGCGCACGCGTCAACTGATGCGCACGCAGGACGCGACCATTCTGGCGATGGCCTCCTTGATCGAAGCGCGCACGGGCGGCGCGGGAGACCATCTGCGCCGCATACAGAAGTACGTAAAACTTCTGGCGCTCGCGCTTCAGCGCCATCCGCGGTTCCGCCACGAGCTCGACGAGGAGCGGATCGAACTGCTGGTCAAATCCGCACCGTTGCACGACCTCGGAAAAATCGCCGTGGCGGATCGAATCCTGATGAAAGACAGCCCGCTCGATCAGAAAGAAATGACGGAAATGCAGATGTGCATGGCGCGCGGCGGCGACGCGATTCGCGCCATCGAAGACTATCTCGGCGAATCCGACGACTTCCTGCGCTTCGCCCGTGAAATGGCCTATTCGCATCGCGAACATTGGGACGGCACCGGCTATCCGGAGGGTTTGGCGGGCGATGAGATTCCGGTGTCCGCGCGTCTCATGGCCGTGGCCGACGTCTACGATGCGCTGGTTTCTCCTCGCCCTCACCGCCCCGCGTTCAGCCATGAGGAAGCGGTGGCGCTCATGCGCGAAGGACGCGCGAGCCACTTCGATCCGGACGTGTTGAATGCGTTCCTGCAAGCACAGGAGGAATTCCGGGAAATCGCCGATTCGTTCATCGACGCACCAATCCCAACGCCCAATCAGCGCGCGGCGTAACCGTCGCGCGCGGCTTGGTGCCGATCATGGAGAGACTCGAATGGTCACGGCAGACGCCGCGTGGTCGCGGATGCCGACGGGAGGTCTAGTCCCGTGAGAGACACGACTGCCGCCTACCCGCCTCGCCTTTGGACTTATTGCACGACGGAATTCGGCGAACGCTTCTGCTACTTCGGCATGCGCGCGCTGCTCGCGGCGTATGTCAGCACGGTGTTTTTCGGCCATCTGCCGCCGAACGAGTCGCGCGCGCACGCCAGCGTAACCTACGGCGGCTACACCGCACTCGTCTTCTCCCTCGGCGTGCTCGGTGGACACGTCGCCGACCGCTACTTCGGCTACGAGCGCAGCGTGATGGTCGGCGCGGCGTTCATCCTGGCGGGGATGACCCTGCTCCTCGCCAGCGATTTCTCGATCTTCCTGCTCGGGCTGTCCTGCATCGTCCTGGGCAGCGCGCTGTTCAAGCCCAGCATGATTTCGCTGGTCGGACGTCTTTTCGACGACAACGCGCGCAACCGCGATGCCGGCTTCACCATCTTCTATGTCAGCGTAAACGTCGGCGCGGTGAGCGCGCCGCTCGTGTGCGGAACGTTGGTCGCGGCCCTGTTCGGCGCGCGCTGGGGCTTGCTCGCGGCGGCATTCGGCATGCCAATCGCGATCCTCGCCTTTCTTCGCCGCGGACGCGACGACCCGCGCGCGGAACCTCACGCCGTCGGCAGAAAATTCTGGATTTGTCTTGCAGGCATGCTGTGTCTCTTGCCGATCATCTTTTTTCTGATGGACGAGCGCCGCACGGCGCAGTTGGTCGGGATGAGCGAAGGCATTCCCATCGTGCATGCCCTGCTGCTTCAGTTCGGCGTGCTGGGCTGCGGCCTGGGCTTGCTGCTCACCGGCGTGCTGATCAAGCTATTCGTTTCGCGCTGGAGAGCCGACAACGCGGTCGAGTTGCAGCGCTTTTATCTCATCGTCGTGCTGCTGATCGGCAACACGTTCTTTTTCGCCATGCTCGAACAGGCGGGAACCTCGTTGAATTTCCTCGCCCGCGACCATGTCGCTCTGCCGCTGCTGTGGGGCTGGACGCCGCATTTCACCACCTTCCAATCCGCCGGCGCGAGCTTCGTGCTGCTGCTCGGCCCCGGCTATTCGCGCCTGTGGCGCGAGCTCGCCAAGCGCGGGCTCAACCCGCAACCCGCTACCAAATTCGGCTTGGCGCTGCTGCAAGTCGGCGCCGGTTTCTTCATTCTCGCGCTGGCCCTGCGCCACAGCTCCGCCGCGCATCCGATGTCCTGGGGGTGGCTGATGCTCTGCTATCTTCTGCACACCAGCGGCGAGCTGTGCATCGCCCCGACCGGATTTTCCGCCGTCACCCAGCTGGCGCCGCCGAAGGAAATCGGCCTGCTCGTCGGCGCGTGGTTCTTGTCGTTCGCCTGCGCCAATTTCGGCGCCGGCCTGATCGCCGCGGCCACGGCGACGACAGGTGCCTTGGATGCGCTCGCCGACGTCGCCGGCTACGTTTCCGTCTACGACCGCCTCGGCGTGGTCGGACTGATTTCGGCTTCGGCGATGTTTCTGGCGACGATCGTCATTCGCCGCTACGCCAGGCGCGAGCTGCGCGAGAGTTTTTCGTGAGCGTTCCTGCCGCTATCAGCGACACGCGCCTAGATGCGCGCCGCCCGTGGCAGGCGCAGTTCGAACGCGCGCTGGACCAGATGCGCACCTCGTCGAACGCGACGTTCGAGGAAGGCTATGCGCTGATCCAAGAAGGGCGCTACCTGAAGGACGACCGCGAAGTCGCCTACGGCGAGCTGCTCGTGGCGCTCGGCCGCTATTGGGCGGGAGGCAGCCGCGCTGCCGAGGACGAGTTCCGGCGGCTCGATCCGCTGTTCCTGGAAGCCGGCGACCGCGACGGCTTATGCATGACGCGCTACGGCATCGCAATGGTGCTGCACGCCGCGCAGCGGATTCACGAGGCTTACGCCTACTCGCAGGAACAGATCCTGCCGGTGCTGCCCAAGCAAGCCAGCGTCTGTTCCGTGCAAGCGATGAACCTGCTGGGCTTCCTCGCTCAGGAAGTCGGCGAAACGGAACGCTCGCTGCGTCATTTCTACGCCGCCTTGACCGGCGCGCGCGAATTGAGCCTGGTCAACCGCGTCGCGCAGATCATGTCGAATATCGGCGAGATATTCTCGTTCTGCGGCAACTCCGAGGACGCCGAACACCTGCTGCTGGAGGCGCATCAACTCTCGGAGCATTCGACCGAACGCTGGCTGCGGCCGTTCGTGGCGGGAATGCTGGTGGTTTGCGAGATCGAGCTCGGCAAAGTGGAGACCGCCCACGATATCCTGCGGCCGTATTTCGCCGAGGATCCGAGCGGCGACCTGACGATGCCCTGGGGCCGGCAGTTTTTCGACTCGGTGTGCGCCTATACGCTCACGCTGAAAGGCGACCTGGAACGAGCGCGGTTTTACTGCGAGCGCGCGCACGCGCTGATCAGCACGGGGGGTGACCGGCACCTCGAACCCTACACCTGGCTCGCCAGCGGCCATTGGCATCTGCGCCGCGGCGATGTCGACGAGGCGATTGCGCATTTCGACCGTGCGCGCGCACCGACGACGCGCCTGGGCTATTCGCTCGTGCCGATCAACGCGACCAAGCAGCTCGCCGAAATCTACGCGAGCCGCGGCAATTGGCAGGCCGCCTATAGCGAATACCGCGCGTTCCACGCCTTGTTCGAGGAAGCGCAGGGGCAAGCCGCGCGCTTCCGCATCGAACTGCTCCGCGCCGAAGCGGACTTGCGCGAGGCCGAGGGCGCGCGCCGGCAAGCCGAAGAAGCGGCGCGCGCGAAGTCCATGTTTCTCGCCCATGTGAGCCACGAAATCCGCACGCCGATGAACGCCGTGATCGGCATGGCCTATCTCGCATTGCGCACGGAACTCGCACCGAAGCCGCGCGACTACGTGCACAAAATATACAACGCCGCCACCGATCTGATGGCGATCATCAACGACGTTCTCGATTCCTCGAAGATCGAGTTCGGCGGCATGATGCTCGAATCCATCGCGTTCGATTTGCCGGACGTCGTTGCGAACGTCGTGAACATCATTTCCGTGCGCGCGCAGGAGAAAGGCCTGCGCTGCCGGGTGACGATGCCGCCGGGATTACCTGCACGGGTCGTCGGCGATCCGGTGCGCCTGCGCCAGGTGCTGATCAACGTGCTCGGCAATGCGGTGAAATTTACCGAAAAAGGCGAAGTGAGCCTCACCATCGATGTCGAGGCACACGAGAACGGACGCGCCAATTATGTCTTCGTCGTCACCGACACGGGCATTGGCATCGCCGAGCAGCAGTTGCATGTGCTTTTCGAACCGTTCACCCAGGCCGACGAGTCCACGACGCGGAAATTCGGCGGCACCGGTCTCGGGCTGTCAATCTCCAAACGCATCGTCGATTTGATGGGCGGCCGCATCGCGGTCGACAGCCGGCTGGGCGCCGGCACCACGTTTCGTATCACGATTCCTCTGGACGACGGCGACGCCTCGTCTCCCGCAATCGCCCCCGGCCGGTGGATCGAGCCCGCATTCGCGGAGGTCGCCGAACTGAAAGGCGCGCGCGTCTTGCTCGTCGAGGACAACGTCGACAACCGGGAAGTGGCGCTGGAGATCCTCCACGCCGCCGGCTGCGAGGTGACAACCGCACACAGCGGACAGGACGCGCTGAGCCGATTATTCGATCTGCATGCGCCGCCGGTCGACATCGTGCTGATGGACATCCACATGCCCGGCATGGACGGCCATGCGACGACGCGCGCGATTCGCGCCGATGCCCGCCACGGCGCCCTGCCGATCATCGCCGTCACCGCGTCGGCGACGAAAGACGAATTGGCGCAGTGCCTGAATTCAGGCATGAATGACTGCGTGGCCAAACCGATCGATCCCGGCGAGCTGTTGAGCAAGATTCGGCGGTGGCTGGAGACCGAGAAGGCCAACGCGCCGTCAGCGGTCGAGATTGATCACCAGCCCGATGTTCCTCTGGAAACGGATACGGAGACCGCGGTGCTGCGCAAGCTCCGTGCTCGTCTGGCTGCTTATCGAGGCGATACGTTCGACTACTTCACAGCCAATAAAGCTGCGCTTGCGTGTTGCGTAAATCCGCAAACGCTAGCGGCTGTCGAGCAGCAGATTCGCACCTATGATTTCGATGCCGCCCGGCAGCTTCTCGCAGCGCAATAGCACGCGGCCGCCGCAACGTGTCCGTGCGTACCGCGGCATATTCGCCATGAGAAGGAAATACATGGTGGGCGGTGCAGGGATCGAACCTGCGACCCTTGCCGTGTGAAGGCAATGCTCTACCGCTGAGCTAACCGCCCGTCGAAACGCCGTTGCGGCGTCGCCGAGGCCCGGGCGTGGAACGCGCGGGGCGCGCATTATTGCCCAGAGCCTCGCCGGACGCAAGGCGCAGCGCTGAATCCACCGCTTATATTCCGGGAACGATGCGCGGCCACGGTATCGGCCGCCGTCGGCAACCGGATACACTTCAGTGATGATCGGCCCTATGCTTTCCCTGCTGCTGCTCCTCGCCGCGCTCGCGCTCTGGCAGAACGCGCTGAAGGCGCGCGACCTCGCCCGTGCGCTCGGGCACGAGCTCTGCGCCAAGACCGGCGTGCAGTTGCTCGACCAGAGCGTGTCGCTCGCGGGCGTCGGTTTTGCGCGCAACGCCGAAGGGCATTTGCGCCTGCGCCGCAGCTATCGGTTCGAAG
>DAIMZS010000192.1:0-6610 GCA_036733825.1 Rudaea sp. | reverse complement strand
ACGGCGAGCCATTCGGATTCGGGCACGCGCGCGGCGATGCCGCGGTCGGCGACGATCTCGATCGCGTGGTCGGCGACGAGGACATAGATCAGCACGCCGGAGTTGTGTTCGGTATTCCACACACGCAGATGCGAGAACACCTCGTGCGCGCGCTCGCGGGCGCTGCGTCCGCGCAGCAGGTCGCCGAACGACAGCGCGCCTTCCATCGCGAAGCATATTTGTCCCTGATGGCGGGCTTCGCCGGCAGCGATCGCTTTCTGGATCGCATCGAGCGCACTATCAGGAAAACGCCGGCGCGCGGCGCCTTCGGAGGCGAGATGCCTGGCTATGCGTGCGATGTCCATCACCAACTCCCCGAAGCGCCGCCGCCGGCCGATTCGCCGCCGCCGCCGCTGAAACTGTCGCTGGAACTGCTGGAGCTGCTGTCGCTGTAACTGCTGCTCGAGCTGGAGCTGCTTCCCCTGTCGAGATAACTGTCGGAACGGTTGCTCTCGTAGCCGAAACCGGAGCCGCCGGCGGCGACAATGGGCCTACCGGCGCGCGCAACGCGCGGTCCAGCGCGCCAGCCGGGGATCAAGCCGATCAGAAAACTGCCGCCGACGCAGACCAGCGTCGCGATGGGCGATTGCGTGAACACCCAGGCCAAGCCGCCGATGCCGCCGAGTACGGATGCGCGGATCCATGTCGGCAGAAAAAACAGCGCCAGGCGCAGGAACAGCGCCAGGAATATTCCCACACCGACGATGAACACGGAAAACCCGGTGTCGCGATGGTCCGGCGCGCGCGGCGGCGTCAGCGGCTCGCCGTCGACGAGCTTGGTCAGCTGCAGCGTGGCGTCATGGATGCCGCCGAAGAAGTCGCCGGTGCGGAATTTCGGAGTGACGAACTCGCGGATGATGCGCGCCGCGGCGGCGTCGGGAATCGTGCCTTCAAGACCGCGCGCGACTTCGATGCGCACGCGGTGGTCGTCCTTCGCCACGACGAGCAGCACGCCGTCGTCGATGCCTTTGCGGCCGAGCTTCCAGGCGTCGAATACGCGGATCGTGTACGCCGCGATGTCCTCGGGCTGCGTCGTCTTCACGATGAGGACGGCGATCTGCGAACCCTTGCGCCGTTCGAGCGCGGCGAGTTCGGATTCGAGCGTCTGACGCTGCTGCGCGTCGAGCGTGCCGGTAGTGTCGGTGACGCGTGCGCTCAGCGTCGGGATCGGCTGCGGCTCCGTCTGCGCCGCGGCGGTGGTCACTGTCAGGAAAATGCCGAGGCAAACCCGCTGCAGCCACGCCCACGTGCTGCGCAACGTTGCGGGCCCGTGCGGCACGCAGCGGTCTGCCGGAAGCACACGCGGGAAGTTCATTCTCACCAGCTCCCCGACGCGCCGCCGCCGCCGAACGAGCCGCCGCCGCCGCTGAAGCCACCTCCCCCGCCGCCGGAAAATCCGCCCCAGCCGCCGCGACTGGCGAAGCCGCCGCCGCCGCGTCCGCCGAGCAGGCCCAGTACGAGACCGAGCACGCCCATGCAAACCGTCAGTGCGAACAGGCCGGTCGATGCCAGCCAAGCGGCGCCGGCGCCCACGATGCCGACGAGGACGCCGCGCGGCGGCCCGGGCAGCGCGCCGAAGAACGATCGCGCGAAGAGCATGGCGAAGATCGCGAAGATGGCCACGGTGACCGGATCGTCGTCGCCCGAATGTTCGTCGGCCAGCGGCGGCGGCAGCGGTTCGCCCTGGATCAGCTTGGTCAGCGCGTCGGTCGCGTCGTGCACGCCGCCGAAGATGTCGCCGCTGCGGAATTTCGGCGTGATGTATTCGCGGATGATGCGCGCCGCCGCGGCGTCGGGAATCGCGCCTTCGAGGCCGCGTCCGACTTCGATGCGCACACGCCGGTCGTTTTTCGCGACGATGAGGATCACGCCGTCGTCGGTGCCCTTGCGCCCGAGTTTCCATGCGTCGCCGACGCGGATGCCGTACTGCGCGATGTCCTCGGGCTGCGTCGTCGGCACGATCAGTACGCCGAGTTGCGAGCCCTTGCTTTGCTCGAGCGCGCTCAGCTCGCTTTCGAGCTGTTGCTGCTGCTGCGCATCGAGGGTGCCGGTGAGATCGGTGACGTGCGCCTTGAGCGGCGGAATGGGCTGCGGATCGCCGTCGGCCGCGACGACCGGTAAAGCAAATATTGTCGTGATCAGCCCGACGACAATAGAGAAGAAGAAATTTTTCAGACACGGATCAACATGGATGAACACGGATTTTTGTTCTGTCTTATCCGTGTCCTTCCGTGTTAATCCGTGTCGAGCAGTGTTTTTCACTGCGCCACGCTCAATGCGCGGGCTGGGCGGCGGGCTTGTTGAAATCGACGGTCGGCGCGGTCGAAATCGCCTTCTCGTTGTCGACGCTGAAGTTGGCTTTGGTCTTGTAGCCGAACATCATCGCGGTGAGATTCTGCGGGAAGCTGCGCGCGAAAGTGTTGTAGTCCTGGATCGCGGCGATGTAGCGATTGCGCGCCACGGCGATGCGGTTCTCCGTGCCTTCGAGCTGCGCCTGCAGGTTTTGGAACAGGCCGTCGGCTTTGAGGTTCGGATAGTTTTCCGACACGGCCATCAGGCGCGACAGCGCACTCGACAGCTCGCCCTGCGCCTGCTGGAACGCCTTCACCTTCGCCTCGTCGCTGAGATCGTCGGCGCTGATCGTGATCTTGCCGACGCTGGCGCGCGCGTTGGTCACGGCCTCGAGCGTGGACTGCTCGTGTTCGGCGTAACCCTTGACCGTGTTGACCAGGTTGGGCACGAGATCGGCGCGGCGCTGGTACTGGTTGACCACCTCGGACCACGCGGCCTTGACCGCTTCGTCCTTGGATTGGAACGCGTTGTAGCCGCAGCCGCCGAGCAGGAACGCGGCCATCAGAAGCAGCACGATGCGTTGCAGATGCATGGTCTTACCCTCCGCTGGACTCAAGACGGGGGCATCATACCGAATGCCCGTGCCGTTTGTGCATGCTGCAGTGCATCGGCCGCGCTGGTCGCTCAGGCCGTCGGCTTCTGGTTCCTCGCCGCCCAGAGGTTGAGCACCTCGACGACGGCGGAGAACGCCATCGAGCCGTAGATGTAGGCGCGCGGGATGTGTATATCGAAGCATTCGGCGATCAGCACGATGCCGATCAACACGATGAAAGCCAGCGCGAGCATGCGGATCGCCGGGTTGTTGTCGATGAAATTGCCGACCGGCGTGGAAGCGAACAGCATCACCGCGACGGCGAGGATGATCGCGCCGATCATGACCGGAATGCTGCGCACCATGCCGACCGCGGTGATCACCGAATCGATCGAGAACACGATGTCGATGACGGCGATCTGCGCGATCACCCAGGCAAATCCGGCCGCCGCCGCGCCGGCGGCGACCTCGACGTGCTTGCCGCGGATCGCATCCGCGACTTCCATGATGCCCTTGACGACGAGGAAGACGCCGCCGCCGCCAAGGATCAGGTCGCGCACCGAGATCACCTTGCCGAACAGGGTGAACAGCGGCATGTGTTTGTCGTCCATGCGCGCGAAATACGCGAGCGTGACGAGCAAGGCGATACGCGTGAGACAGGCGAAACCGAGGCCGAGCTTGCGGGCGAGCGCGCGTTGTTCGGCGGGCAGGCGGCTGACCGCGATCGAGATGAACACCAGGTTGTCGACACCGAGCACGATTTCGAGCGTGCTCAAGGTGAACAGGGCAATCCAGAGTTCGGCGTCCAATCTCGTCTAACCTCTTGTGTACGCCGTTACCGCGGGAACGGCAAAGTTACGGTTTCACTCACATTACGTCGCGGCGTGCTGCCAGAGAATCAAGCCCCAGCACATCACCACGTTAAGCATCAGCAGAAACACGGCCGCCGAACCCATGTCCTTCGCGCGGCCCGCGAGCTCGTGGAATTCCGGCGTTGTTTTGTCGACCACCGCTTCGATCGCGGAGTTCAATATCTCGGCCGCGAGGACGAGAACCAGGCAGCCGACGAGCATCGCTTTTTCGACCGCACTGCGTCCGAGCCAAAGGCCGAGCGGGAACAGCACGACCGACAGATAGATTTCCAGGCGGAACGAGGCTTCGAACGTCCACGTCGCGCGCAGACCCTTCAACGACCAGATCAGCGCCTTGTAGATCTGCTTCGGGCCGCGCGGCTCGGTGCTAGGCATGTCGTTTCCCCTGTCGGCGTCGGCGCGTCAAACGCCGGCCGTCACCGCGGTGTCCGCGGCGTGCAGGTGAGTGCGGCCGCGCCAAGCGACGTCGAGATCCTTCGCCGCCTTGACGTCGTCGAGACGCCGCACCGGTTGCGTGATCGGCGCATCCTTCATCTTCTGCGGATCGCTGGAGGCGAGCTTGAGCAGATCGCCCATCACTTCGACGAACTCGTCGAGCGTTTCCTTCGATTCGGTTTCGGTCGGCTCGATCAGCAAGCACTCGGGAATCAGCAGCGGGAAATAATTCGTCGGCGCGTGGATGTTGCGGTCGAGCAGGCTCTTGGAAAAATCGAGCGCGGTGACGCCGCTTTCCTTCTTCTGCTTCGACACGGTGACGATGAACTCGTGGCTCGCGCGGCGATTCGGATAAGCGAGGTCGTAGCCTTTCTCGGCCAGACGCTTGGCCAGATAGTTGGCGTTGAGCGTCGCGTATTCGGCCACGCGCGGCATGCCTTCGCGGCCGAGCAGGCGCGCATAGACGTAAGCGCGCAGCAGCACGCCCGCGTTGCCGGCGAAGCTGGTCAGGCGGCCGATCGAGAGCGGGCGGTCTTTCTTGCGGATCCAGCGATACCAGATCTTTTCCTTCCCCTGCGTAGCGGGGGAAGGTGCCGCGGCAGCGGCGGAAGGGGGTGCTTTTGAAAGCTCGCCCCCTTCAGCCCTTCGGGCAGCTTCCCCCGCAAGCGGGGGAAGCGAAATCTTCTCGATCATCGGAATCGGCAGGAACGGCTTCAACCGCTCGGACACACCGACCGCGCCCGCGCCCGGACCGCCGCCGCCGTGCGGCGTCGAAAAGGTCTTGTGCAGATTCATGTGGATCGCGTCGAAGCCCATGTCGCCCGGACGCACCTTGCCGAGAATCGCGTTGAGGTTCGCGCCGTCGTAGTACAGCAGGCCGCCGGCGTCGTGGACGAGCTTGGAGATTTCGGCGATGCGGCGCTCGAACACGCCGATCGTCGACGGATTGGTCAGCATGATACCGGCCGTTTTCGGGCCGAGCACTTTCTTCAATGCTTCGACGTCAATGTCGCCGTCGCCCTTGGTCGGGATCTCGCGCACGGTGCAGCCGCACATCGTCGCCGTCGCCGGGTTGGTGCCGTGCGCCGCGTCGGGCACGATGATCTCGGTGCGTTCCAGATCGCCGCGGTGCTTGTGGTAGGCCATGATCATCGCCACGCCGGCGAACTCGCCCTGCGCACCGGCCATCGGCGCGAGCGAGACGCCGCCCTTCATGCCGGTCACGTCGGCGAGAATTTCCTGCAGCTCGTACATGCAGGCGAGAAAGCCCTGCGATTTCGACTCCGGCGCGTACGGATGGCGCGCGAGGAAGCCGTCAAGCAGCGCCAGCGAATTGCACGCGCGCGGGTTGTACTTCATCGTGCACGAGCCAAGTGGATAGAACTGCGTGTCGATCGAAAAATTCTTGCGCGACAGATTGGTGTAATGGCGCACCACCTGCAGTTCGGAGACTTCGGGCAGGCCGATCGGCGTCTTGCGGCGGAACTGGTCGGGAAGGTCGGCCGGAGTGGCGGTTTTGGCCGGAAGTTGCGCAGCCGCAGCGCGGCCGGGTTGCGACAGTTCAAAGATCAGCATGGAAGTTGCGCAGCGGGAGTTAACAAAGGTGACGTATGATGCCATAACGTGATGGACAACGCCTTTACCGGCGCGACGAATTGCAGCATAAATCCACGTCCGCGCGAGAAATTTTCCACATCGTCAGACCAAACTATTTCTACGCACCCCCGATCATCCCCATGCCCGAATTTCTCCGCGTCGTCCTGCTCGGCATCATCGAAGGCATCACCGAATTCCTCCCGATCTCCTCCACCGGCCACCTGCTCGTCGCCGAGCGCTGGCTCGGTGAGCGTTCGGAAACGTTCAACGTCGTCATCCAGGCCGGCGCGATCCTCGCCGTGGTGCTGATCTACCGCCAGCGCCTCTGGCAGCTCGCGACGAATTTCCACAAACCCGAAAACCGCGACTATGCGTTGAAGCTCATCGTCGCCTTCCTGATCACCGGCGTGCTCGGCTTCGCGATGACCCGCCTCGGCTTCAAGCTCAAGGACGCCGTCACGCCGATCGCCTGGGCCTTCATCATCGGCGGCTTCTGGATGATCGCCGCCGAGCATTTCGCCGCGAAGCTGCGCGACTCGGCGACGATCACGTGGAAGGTCGCGATCCTCGTCGGCCTGGCGCAAGTGGTCGCCGCCGTTTTTCCCGGCACCTCGCGCTCCGCCGCGACGATCTTCGTCGCCATGCTCGCCGGCACGAGCAACCGCCCCGCCGCGACCGAATTCGCCTTCATCGTCGGCATTCCGACGATGTTCGCTGCCTCGGGCTACGAACTGCTCAAGGCAACGAAAGCCGGCGAAGGCCACGAAGACTGGAGCGCGCTCGC
>DAIMZS010000191.1:0-6611 GCA_036733825.1 Rudaea sp. | reverse complement strand
CGCCGCCGGGCCACAACAAATCAAACGCCTGCGCCCGCGTCAACAGTGCGCCGGAGGCTCGGCACAATCCGAGCAGGAAGCGAAAGGCCATTGGCGACAGCGCGGTTTCCTTGCCGCCGACCCACAGGCGTTCGGAAGCGATTTGCAGCTCTACCTGGCCGAACCGGTAGCCGAGCACGTTTTGCTTGTCGGTGGATGGAGAAGAAACCGTGGACATTTTTCAGGTCTACATCAATGAACCGAGCCGCAGACGCGGCCTGATGTGCGCATTGGGGGATACCGCTCAATCGATGCTGCCCGACGAAAGGGGTAGTGTTTCAGTTTGAAATTTGCTTTCCGTTCGTGGTGAGGTATCGAACCACGAACGGCAATCTTGGCGTGCGGTTCGTCCTTCGATACCTCAGGACGAACGGTCCTGATTCCAAACAGAGACACTACCCGAAAGGGAGCATCCTTGCAGCGCAACGAGCGACTCGTCTTTCCGGCGAGACTGCGCCGGACACCTCGAGGCCGCAACTGCGCAGATATCTTAACTGTCGCTCTGCGGCGAGGGAATGCGAAATTGAGAGGGAGGAGATGCCGCCCGGCTGAGTTGGCGCGAGACCCGTGGATACGACGCGGCTCGCGAGGCGTGGCTCGATTAAACGATCAGCGGCTCGGGTTCCAAAGTCACACCGAAGCGGGCGGCCACGTCGCTGCGGATGCGCTGCGCCAGCGCCCAGATCTGCGCGCCGCTGGCGCCGCCGTAGTTGATCAGCACGAGCGCGTGCTGGTCGGACACGCCGGCCTCGCCGTCGCGGAATCCTTTGAGCCCGCACGCTTCGATCAGCCACGCCGCCGACAGCTTCGCCTGGCCGTCCGCCGAGGGCCAGGCCGGCATGCGTGGATGCTCGCGCCGAAGCGCGTCTGCCATATCGGCGGCGACGATCGGATTCTTGAAGAAGCTGCCGGCGTTGCCCGTCGTCACCGGATCGGGCAGCTTGCGCGTGCGCACGCGCGAGATGGCGTGCGCGACCGCGCGCGCGTCCGGCGCGCCGACGCCCATGGCCGCAAGTTCCTCGCGCACGCCGTCGTAGTCCAGACGCAGTTCGCGCCGGCGCGGCAGGAGGAAATCGACGGCAGTGATGATGTAACGGCCGCCGGCACGCTTGAACAGCGAGTCGCGATAGGCGAAGGTGCAGTCGTCCCGGTCGAGGCGCACGATCGTGTTGTTCGTGCGGTCGAACGCGTGCACGGCATGCACGAATTCGCCGACTTCCACGCCGTATGCGCCGATATTCTGGATCGGCGCGGCGCCGACGCTGCCGGGAATCAGGGCGAGATTCTCCAGGCCGTGCAGGCCGTGGGCCAGCGTCCAATGCACGAAATCGTCCCAGATCTCGCCGGCGGCGGCGCGGACGATCGCGGCGTCGCCCGAGGCGTGCGGCTCGATGATGTCGAGGCCGCGCGTGCGCAGGGCGAGCACGACGCCGGGCCAGTCGCGCGTGAACAGCACGTTGCTGCCGCCACCGAGGATCAATACCTCGCGATGCTGTTTCGCGGCGGCGTCGAGCAAACCGGGTACGGCGTCGAATTCGTGCACGTCGATCAGCGTCGCCGCGCGCGCGGGCACGCGGAACGTGGTGCGGTCGAGCAGCGAGGCGTTCTCGTGCACTGTGTAGCCGTAGGCGGTGGCGAACGGCGCAGAAGAAAGGTTGCCGTTCATGCCGTTGTCTGGCGCGACCGCGTGCGCAGCGCGTCGACGCATTCGCCGATCAGCGCCGGCCCGCGGTAGACCATGCCGGAGTAGAACTGCACGAGGCTGGCGCCCGCGGCGAATTTTTCCGCCGCGTCCGCGCCGCGCGTGATGCCGCCGACGCCGATGAGCGGCACTTTGCCGCCGAGACGCTGCGCCATGCTGCGCAGCACCGCGGTCGCTTTCGTCATCAGCGGCCTGCCGGAGAGGCCGCCGGCCTCGCCGGCGAGACGCGCGCCGGCGACGGCGCTGCGATCGACCGTCGTGTTCGTGCAGATCAGCCCGTCGATCTGCGCGTCGAGCAGCACGGCGGCGATGCCGTCGAGCTCGGCCTCGCTGAGGTCCGGCGCGATCTTGAGCAGCATCGGCTTGCGCGCGCCATGCTGCGCGGTGAGCTGCTCCTGGCGTTCGCGCAGCGCGCCGATGAAGCGCTTGAGCGTCTCTTCCTCCTGCAGATCGCGCAGGCCCTGCGTGTTCGGCGAAGAGATGTTGACCGTGATATAGCTCGCGCGCGCGTAAACGCGTTCGAGGCAGTGCAGATAATCGTCGACCGCGCGTTCGTTCGGCGTGTCTTTGTTTTTGCCGATGTTGATGCCGAGCACGCCGCCGAATTTGGAGCGCTCGACGTTGCGCATCAGCGCATCGACGCCGCCGTTGTTGAAGCCGAGACGGTTGATCACCGCTTCGTATTCCGGCAGGCGGAACATGCGCGGCTTCGGGTTGCCTTCTTGCGCGCGCGGGGTCGTCGTGCCGACCTCGATGAAGCCGAAACCGAGCGCCGCGAGCGCATCGACATAGGCGCCGTTCTTGTCGAGCCCGGCGGCCAGCCCGACCGGATTGACGAAATCCAGGCCGAATACGCGCGTCGGCAACGGCGCGGGCTTGAGCGCGAGCAGCGGGTTGAAGCCGGTGCGGTAGGCGGCCTCGATCGCCTTCAGGCCGAGATCGTGCGCGCGCTCGGCGTCGAGGCAGAACAGGAAAGGGCGGGCGAGAGCGTACAAGCTTATTTCGACGGCAGGCGGGCCTGTCGCGCGCTGCGCTTTTCCGCGAGCTCGACCATGGTCTCGATGCGGATCAGGCGCTTGTCGATTTCGTTGGCGGCGGTGGCAAGCTTGTCGACGTTTTTCGACAGGCGATCGAGATCGTCGCGCATGCGCAGCACGTCCTTGAGCACCTTCACCGCGTCGAGCAGGGCGCCCATTTTCAGTCTTCCGTCTTCGACGGCTTGGATTGGCGGCTGGCGATGCTCGCGAGCGCGCGCTCGACCGAAGCGTTGGCCTGGCGCACGCTGCGGCGCATCGCCGGCAACGCATCGCGAAGCTGGGACGTGAGCGTGGCCAGCTCGCGCGTGTCGTCGATCGTATTCACGTCGTAGGCGCGCACGGCCTCGCGCATGAGTTCGCTCATGTTCATGCCGCGTTCTTTGGCGAGATTGCGGTAGTGGCGCTTGTCTTCGGGCGAGACGAGCAGGGTGAGGCGTTGGGATTTCATTAAGCATCTCCGCTAAGAATCGGAGGAATCATAATCACATGATAATGTCATGTGCATGCCGATTCAACGTCGCTGCTGTTGCAGCGTCTCAGCTCAAATGCGAAGCAAGCCAGGCGAAGCCGCCGAACACGGTCAGCAGCAGCGAGGCGGCGAACACGAACAGAATCAGATGCAGATAGCCGAGGATCAGCCCGGTGAGGGCGAGGCCGTCGCCCTGGATTGCGCCCGGCGGCGCGCGGCGGATTTCGCTGCGGGCGACATGGCCGCAGATGATCGCGACGACGGCGCCGAAGAACGGCAGCCCGATCCAGCTCAGAATGCCGAAGATCAGGCTGATTACGGCGCTGATGCTGGTACTGCCCGGGATGTGCGTGCTCATGACATTCTCCGCCGAAAGCGAGACTCGATCATACGCGGACGCGAATTCCGCCGCCCGTACCGATGGTCATGTGAGAACGCATAATTCCTCTATTGACTCTGGACTAGGGTCCAGACTCTAGACTTTGCGTCATGGAGGATCACATGCCGAATTTCAGCATCGGAAAACTCGCCGAAAGCGCCGGCGTCGCCATCGACACCGTGCGCTATTACGAACGCAACGGATTGCTGAATCCCGCCGGCCGTCTCGCCTCGGGCTACCGCCGCTACGGCGCGGCGGAACTCAAGCGTCTGCGTTTCATTCGCCGCGCTAAAGCCTTGGGATTTTCGCTCGAGGATATCCGCGCGCTATTGGAGTTGAGCGCCGAACGCAACGTCGCCAAGGTCAAGCGCGCGGCGCAGCGCAAGCTCGCCGACATCGAGGCGCGCATCGCTGAACTCGAACGCGTGCGCAGCGGCTTGCGCACGCTAATCGCGGCGTGCCCGGGACATGGGCGCGCCGAGGCGTGTCCGATCCTCAATGCCTTGAACGAAGAGGAATCGCACTGATGTCGACACATTCTCACGAGCACCATCATCCCGCGCCGGCGGCGCCGAGCTGCTGCGGAGCGCACATACATGACCATGCCGCCGACACCGCGGCAACGGGCGTCGATCCCGTGTGCGGAATGAAAGTCAAACCCGATTCGCCGCACCGCGCGGAACACGAAGGCCGCGAATATCTGTTTTGCTCGGCCGGTTGCCGCGCCAAATTCGTTGCCGACCCGGCGCGCTATCTCGCGCCGAAAAACTCCGCCGAGACGGAAACAGCGGCCGCGCCGGGAACGAAGTACACCTGTCCGATGCACCCGGATATCGTGCGCGATACGCCGGGCACGTGTCCGATCTGCGGCATGGCGCTGGAGCCGATGATGCCGAGCCTCGACGACGGCGAGAATCCCGAGCTGACCGATTTTCGCCGCCGCTTCCTCGCGACGTTGCCGCTGTCGATCCTCGTGTTCGTGCTCGCGATGTTCGGACATGCCTTCACCGCAGTGTCGGCGGACGCGCGCACGTGGCTCGAATTTGCGCTCGCTGCGCCTATCGTGCTCTGGGCCGGCTGGCCGTTCATCGAACGCTGGGCGCAGTCGATCGCGAATCGCAGTCCGAATATGTGGACCCTGATCGGCACCGGCGTGATCGCGGCGTTCGGCTACAGCGTCGTCGCCACCGTGGCGCCGCAGGTGTTTCCGGAATCGTTTCGCGAACACGGCCGCATCGGCGTGTATTTCGAAGCCGCGGCGATCATCATCTCGCTGACCCTGCTCGGCCAGATTCTCGAACTCAAGGCGCGTTCGAGTACGTCGGCGGCGATTAAAGCGCTGCTCGGCCTGGCGCCGAAAACGGCGCGGCGCCTCGGCCACGACGGCAGCGAAGCCGACGTGCCGCTCGATGCAGTGCAAGTCGGCGATCGGCTGCGCGTGCGGCCAGGCGAGAAGGTGCCGGTCGACGGCGTCGTCGTCGACGGCCGTTCGAGCGTCGACGAATCGATGCTGACCGGAGAACCCATCCCGGTCGAGAAGAAACTGGGCGACAAAGTGATCGGCGCGACGCTCAACGGCACCGGCAGCCTCGTGATCCGCGCGGAAAAAGTCGGCGCGGAAACCGCGCTCGCGCAGACCGTTAATCTCGTCGCGCAGGCGCAGCGCACGCACGCGCCGATGCAGCGACTCGCCGACAAGGTCAGCGTCTGGTTCGTGCTTGCGGTGCTCGCGGTGGCGGTCACGACGTTCTTCGTCTGGGGCTTGTTCGGTCCATCGCCGTCGTGGACGTACGCGATCGTCAACGCCGTCGCCGTGTTGATTATCGCCTGTCCCTGCGCATTAGGCCTCGCCACGCCGATGACGGTAATGGTCGCCAGCGGACGCGCGGCGCACGCGGGCGTGTTGTTCCGCGACGCCGAGGCGATCGAGCGTCTGCGTACCATCGATACGCTGATTGTCGATAAGACCGGTACGTTGACGCAGGGCAAGCCCGCATTTCGCGAGATCGTCGCCACGACGGGTACAAGTGCGGACGAAGTACTGCGTCTCGCCGCGAGCCTCGAGCAGGGCAGCGAGCATCCGCTTGCCGCGGCGATCGTCGCCGAGGCGCGGCAGCGCGGCCTCACATTGGAAACCGCCGCGGATTTTGAGTCAGCCACAGGCAGCGGCGTGAGTGGGCGTGTCGGCACACAGAATGTTGTTCTCGGCAGCGCCGCGCTGATGGCCGAGGCGGGCGTCGACATCTCCGCGCTACGCGACGAGACGGAACGTTTGCGTCAGGACGGCGCCAGCGTGGTTTTCCTGGCTGCGGACGGCCATGCGCTCGGTCTGATCGCCGTCGCCGATCCGATCAAGGATTCCACGCCTAAAGCCATCACCGCGCTGCACGCCGCAGGCTGGCGGCTGATCATAGCGACGGGCGACGGCAAAGCCACGGCGCAGGCCATCGCCGCGCGGCTGGGCATCGACGAGGTGCATGGCGAAGTGCGGCCGCAGGACAAAGCCGCGCTCGTCGCGGCGCTGAAAGCGCAAGGCCGTCGCGTCGCGATGGCGGGCGACGGTATCAACGACGCCCCTGCGCTGGCCGCGGCCGATGTCGGCATCGCCATGGGCACCGGCACCGACGTGGCGATGTCGAGCGCGCAGGTGACGCTGGTCAAGGGCGATCTGCGCGGCATCGTGCGCGCGCTCGCGATCTCGCGCGGCGCGGTGGCGAACATGCGCCAGAATCTCGGCCTCGCCTTCGTCTACAACGCGCTCGGCGTGCCGCTCGCTGCGGGGGTGTTGTATCCGTTCACCGGTCTGTTGCTGAGCCCGATGATCGCGGCGCTGGCGATGAGCCTGTCGTCGGTGTCCGTGATCGGCAACGCGCTGCGGTTACGCGCGGCGCGGACGTGAAGAGAGCCCCCTTCCGCCCTTCGGGCACCTTCCCCCGCGCTACGCGCAGGGGAAGGGACCGCTTTCGCTTCCCCTGCGTAGCGGGG
>DAIMZS010000190.1:4786-6631 GCA_036733825.1 Rudaea sp. | reverse complement strand
TAATCGTTCCAGTTGCAGCGCCGCGCGAACTGCAGCATCCAGCCGAACAGCTCGAAGTCGAGCCGCGGCGCGACGCGGAACGGCGCGTCCGGCGTCAGCATCCATTGGATCGCCTTGCCGATCATGCCTGGCTGCGACAGCGGCGGCGCGTGGCTCGGCGTGATCGTGCCGCAGTTGCCGTGTGAGGAGCCGCTCGCGAGCGTGTTCTGCTCGAGGATCGTCACGCCGCGGCCCGACTTGAGCAGGTAGTAGGCGCAGGCGAGGCCGATGATGCCGCCGCCGAGAATCAGAACATCGGATTTGTTGTTCGACATGCTCCGGAGTATCCGTCATTCCGGCGCAAGCCGGAATCCATTTTGTTTTTCTGCAGCCGAATGAGATCAATATGGATTCCGGCTTGTGCCGGAATGACGAGCAGGGAGCACTCTATTTCGTCTGCGCGTTCCACCCCGACCAGCCGGGTCCGCGCACGAACTGCCCCGGCTTCGCGCCGGTGTGTTCGCCGTTTTTCAGCACCTGCACGCCGTTGACGAAAACCTCGCGCATGCCGACGGCGTACTGTTGCGGCTGATCGAAGGTCGCGCGGTCGCCGATCGTCGCCGGATCGAAGATCACGATGTCCGCGAAGCAGCCGGGCTTGAGCTCGCCGCGATCGCGCAACTTCAAATTTTTCGCGGACAGCGCGGTGAGGCGATGGATCGCTTCCGTCAGCGAAATGACGTGCTCGTCGCGCACATATTTGCCGAGCACACGCGCAAAGTTGCCGTAGGCGCGCGGATGCGGCTGGAATTTGAGGAAATCGCCTTCGGGCGCGTACGAGCCCTCGTCCGAGCCGAACGTCATCCACGGCAGCGCGACGGCCTGCTTCACGTTGTCCTCGGACATGAGGAAATACACCGTGCCGACGCGGCTGCCGTCCTCGACGACGAGGTCGATCGCGGTTTCGGCCGGCGAGGTGCCGCGCATTTTCGCGACCTCGGCCAGCGTCTTGCCGGTCAACGGCTTCAGTTGGGGATTCTTGAACGCGACCAGGAGAATATTTTCGGGCTTGCCCGCGGCGAGGAAGAGGTTTTCCCACTGATCGGTCGGCGTGTTCATTTCGCGGATCACACGTTGACGCGTCTTCGCATCTTTCAGACGCTTGATCCACTCGTCGAGCCCGCCTTCCTGCACCCACGGCGGCATCGACGCATCGAGGCCGGTGGCGCCGGCGGTATACAAATACATATTCGCGGAGATATCGAGGCCGTGCCGGCGCGCATGCTCGATCATCGCGACAGCCTGCGCCTGCTTGTCCCAGTTGCCGCGACCCGCGGCCTTGAAGTGGTAGAGCTCGCCGTGCACGCCCGCCTCGCCGGCGATGCGGATCAGTTCGTCGACGCTCTGCAGCAGGCGTCCGCCTTCGCTGCGGATGTGCGAGATGTAGCCGCCGCCGAACTCGCCGGCCGCTTTCGTGATGGCGATGAGTTCGTCGGTTTTCGCGTAGAACGCCGGCGCGTAGATCAGCGACGAACCGATGCCGAGCGCACCCTCGCGCATCGCGGTGCGCGCGAGTTCCTGCATGTTCGTCAGTTCCTGCGCATTGGGCGGACGGTCGGCGTAGCCGACTTCGTGGATACGCAGCGTCGTCGCGCCGACGAACGAGGCGATATTCGGCGAAATGCCGCGCCCGGCGAGCGTTTCCATGCCTTCGCCGAAACCGGACCAGGTGATCGCATGCTTGAGATCGCCCTGATTCTTCAGCTCGGTTTCGCGCATCGCCGGCGTCAGCGGGCCGAGCGATTCGCCTTCGCCGAACACTTCCAGCGTCACGCCTTGTTTGATGTCGGACATCGAGCGGCCGTC
>DAIMZS010000190.1:1380-4686 GCA_036733825.1 Rudaea sp. | reverse complement strand
GCCGATCGATCGCAACATGATTTCTCCTCAGCGCACACGAAGGGACCGCACTTCTCCTCCCCCTTCAAGGGGGAGGCCGGGAGGGGGATGGTGTCTGTGTGACGATTGCCAATTCAACACCATCCCCACCCAACCCTCCCCTTGAAGGGGAGGGCTAACAGCAATTAGTGGTGGTGGCCACCTTCGCCGTGCACGTGACCATGCTCGATTTCCTCGGGCGTCGCCTCGCGCACGTCGGTGATCTCGACATCGAAGTTCAGCGTCTTGCCGGCCATCGGATGATTCAGGTCGACGTCGATCACGCTCGAACCGACCTTGAGCACGACGACCTGACGATACCCGCCGCCCTGCACGCTGAGGACGGTCGAATCGCCGGGCTTGAGATGATCGGCGTCGCGGAAATACTTCTTCGGCACGCGCTGGGTGAACCCGTCACGGCGTTCGCCGTAACCCTGCTCGGGCGGCACGCGCACCTCGAACTTGTCGCCGGGCTCGTGGCCTTCCATCGCCTGCTCCAAGCCCGGGATGATCTGGCCGTGGCCGAACAGGATCGTCAACGGTTCAGAGCGGTCGTGCGAGGAATCGACCTTCGCGCCGGTCTCGTCGGTGAGGTGATAGTGAAAGGTCACGACCTTGTTTTTTTCCGCCTTCATCAGGGTTCCTTGAATGGAATCGTTGTTTGCAAGCCGGCAATTATACAGGCCGGCCCCGTTGCCGCTGGGCGCGCACGCGCAAGCGATTGACAACTCAGGCCGTTTTGCCCGAACGTGCGCGGCAATGCCTACTCGGAAACTCCTCGCGATCCTCTCCGTGCTGCTGCTCGCGGCCTGCTCCGGACCGCGTACGCGCCCCGCTCGCGAGCCGCTGCCGCCACTTGCCCCGCGCGGCCTCGCCTCCTCGAACGACATTCTGTTCCGCGCCATCGGCCTCGTCGGCACGCCGTACCATTGGGGCGGCAACACGCCGCAAAGCGGCTTCGACTGCTCCGGCCTCGTGGTGTATGTGTTCCGCGAAATCGCCGGTATCGCCCTGCCGCGCACGACGCAGGAAATGTACGCGTTCGACCTCGCCGAGGTGCGCCGCGACCGTCTGCAAGGCGGCGATCTGGTCTTCTTCAACACCGCGGGGCGCGACGTCACCCATGTCGGCATCTACGTCGGCCAGGATCGCTTCGTGCACGCACCCAACGAGGGCGGCACCGTGCGCCTCGACTATTTGAGCAATGTCTACTGGAACGAGCACTATCGCGGCGCCAAGCGCGTGCGATTGTAGCGGCGGCACTAAGCGGCCTTTCTCTCGGACTTTCTCTTGACCAGCTTGGCGCGCAGCGCGTCGCGCTTGCGCGCGAGGCTGGCGGCGTATTCCTGCCGCGTCGGCGGCGGCGATTCGCGCAGCCGATCGCGGAATTCGCAGAACTCGGCATAGGCGCGCAGCACGGGCGCAAGCTTGCGCAGCAGCAGTTCGAGCATGATCGCATCGTCGAGCAGGCCGATCACTTCGATGTCGTCGGGAATCAAATCCTCGGGATCGCTGAAATAGACCAGCGCTTCGAGCACGTCGACACGCGGCGGCGCGGGCAGCGCCCAGGCTTCGTCTTCCAGCATCGCGATCAGGCGCTGCACACCGGCGATGCGCTTGCGCACGTAGGTCGGCGCGCTCGCCAGCGGCGCCGAATCGAGCGCCTGCTTGGCCGCGTCGAGAATATCGGCTTCGTCCGCGTCCTGCGCGACATGGCGGGAGCGCGCCAATGCCTGCACGAAGCGTTCGATATCGCGGGGGTCGAGTTCGATCGTGATGCGCATGCCAGCATTTATTAGACCACGATTCGGCGCCGCCGCAACGCAAGTGGCCACCCCGCATCCTCCGGAAGTGGCCATTGTGAGAACGAGGCCCGGTTTCGAGGATGCCGCCGTTGCCGACGGCGCAGCACTCCGGTATACTTTGCCCACTGCGTCGCTTCTCTTTCCGTTTCGGACTCGACCCGAGTCCGCATTCTCCGGCTACGACGCCCTTGCGGTACTTGCCCGCGTTTCCTGACGGAAACCGGGCCGACCGCCCAGCCCACGGCGCGGCTTATCGGAAACGCTGAGGAATTTTTTAATCGGTCCGCATGGCGGGCCGATTGCGCTTGTGCGCGAATTTTAGGAATTGAAACATGTCATTTGAAACTCTGGGCCTCTCGCCCGCCATCCTCCGCGCCCTCGCCGAACAAGGCTACGACGCGCCAACGCCGATCCAGGAGGCCGCGATTCCGCTCGTCCTCGAAGGCCGTGACCTGCTCGCCGGCGCGCAGACCGGCACCGGCAAGACCGCTGCGTTTACCCTGCCGCTGCTACAGCGCCTGTTTGCCAATGCGGCTCCCGTGAGCGGCAAGCGCCGCCCGCGCGTGCTCATCCTCACGCCGACGCGCGAGCTCGCCGCGCAGATTCACGAGAACGTCCGCGCCTACGCCAAGCATCTGCGCGTGTTCGCCACGACGATCTTCGGCGGCGTCGGCATGCAGCCGCAGATCGACGCGCTGCGCCGCGGCGTCGACATCGTCATCGCCACGCCTGGCCGCCTGATCGATCATCTCGAACGGCGCACGGCCGACGTCTCGGGCATCGAGATCCTCGTTCTCGACGAGGCCGACCGCATGCTCGACATGGGCTTCCTGCCGCAGATGAAGCGCATCCTCAACACGCTGCCGAAGCAGAATCGCCAGACGCTGCTGTTCTCGGCCACGTTCGCCGATCAGATCAAGGCGCTCGCGCGCGAGTTCATGCGCGATCCGGCCGAAGTGCAGATTGCCGCGCGCAACAGCGTCGTCGCGACGGTCACGCATCGCGTGCATCCGGTCGACGCGGCGAAGAAGCGCGACCTGCTGCTCGAACTGCTCAGCCGCGACAGCCGCCGCCAGACGCTGGTGTTCGGCCGCACCAAGCACGGCGCCGACAAGCTGGTCAAATTCCTCGACCAGCACGGCCTGCGCACCGCAGCGATCCACGGCAACAAGAGCCAGAACGCGCGCACGCGCGCGCTCGCCGATTTCAAGAACGGGAAAATTACCGTTCTTGTTGCGACCGACATCGCCGCACGCGGAATCGACATCGACCAGTTGCCTCTCGTGATCAACTTCGACCTGCCGATGGTCGCCGAGGACTACGTGCACCGCATCGGCCGCACCGGCCGCGCCGGCGCCGAAGGCCTTGCCGTCTCGCTGGTCTCGCACGATGAAGCGCGCCTGCTGCGCGACATCCGCCGCCTGCTCAAGCAGGACATCGCGATCGAGAACGTCGAAGGTTTCGAGCCGAGTTCGCCGTTGCG
>DAIMZS010000190.1:0-1280 GCA_036733825.1 Rudaea sp. | reverse complement strand
TCCGTTGAAATCAGAACCATCCCCACCCAACCCTCCCCTTGAAGGGGAGGGCTTATGCACTCAACGCTTGGCAGGTATTTCCAGCGCCGCCACGGACGCTTCGAGCTTCGGTCCGAGGTAGCAGTGTGATCCGCAGGCCGTCAGTCCCGCGTGCGCGAATGTCGATAGATACCATTTCGGCGCCCGCGCGATGAAGCCGTGCTTGTCGCCGTCGAGCGCGTCGGCCGAGGTGAACAGTTCGAGGAAGGCGACGCCGGCGAGCATGTCGGCGATACCGGCGAGGCCGCGCCGCAGTTCGGCCGACGGCAAGTAATGAATGACGTCGGAGCAGACGATCAAATCGAAATCGTGGCCGAAGCGCAGCGCCTCGAGCTGACCGAAACCGACCAGTCGCAGATTGCGCGCACGTCCGTAGCGCGCGATCGCATATTCGCTCGAATCGATGCCGAGATAGTCGATGCGGGGACGTAGTTTCTTCAGCGGCGCACGCCAGGCGCCTTCGCCACAGCCGACGTCGAGCACGTTGCGCACACGCCGGCCGAGGTAGTACTCGGCAGCCGAAATCGCCAGTGCGGCCTTGCGCTCCAACAGCGCCGGCGAATTCACCGCATGCTGCGATTGGCGATACCAACGATCGAAGTAGGCGCGGTCGTAGATTTTCTTCATCAGGAAGTAGCTGGAATAGCGTTGGCTTTCCCTTCCCCCGCCTGCGGGGGGAGGTGCCGAAGGCGGAAGGGGGCAAGATCGAAGACAAAGGTTACACGACGCGCTTGCTCAGCAGATCAAGACGCCCCTTCCGGCTGCCGCCACCTTCCCCCGCTGCGCAGGGGAAGGCTCGTGCTTCGTGCGCATTCGCGGACTCTAAGGCCAACCCATCAACGCAGAGAATTGTTGATCTTCGCCAAGATCTCAGCGCCCGGATTCAGCTCCTGCGCACCGAGACGGTTGATCGGCACTTCGGTGGTGTTGAAGTGTTCGTGCAGGTCGTGTGCGTCGGGATCGACGTAGAGCAGACCGGTGACGACTTCGCCCTTAGCCTGGGCCGCATGCACGTAGTTCATCGCCTTGACGCGGTCATGGGCATTGAAGTCGGCGCTGAGCTTGCGCAGGCGCACGATGCTGCCGTCGTGCTGCGTGACGTCGACGATTTCGCCTTCGGCGTAATCGACGGTGATCTCCGCGCGTACGTCGATGAAGTCGAGCCGGTTCACCGCTTCGTTGTGCTCGCGCACGTACTCGTAGCTCTTGGTGCTGCCGGCGTGGTTGTTGAACGCGACGCA
>DAIMZS010000189.1:2947-6659 GCA_036733825.1 Rudaea sp. | reverse complement strand
TTCTCCATCAGGTCGAAAATCGAGTCGGCTTTGCCGCCGGCGAGCCCGTTCGCCGCCGCGCCTTCGCGGAAGATCTCGCGCTGCTTGGCCATCTCGGCCGGGTTCTTCTTGCCCATCGCGCGGCGCAAAATATCGGCGCCGCCGAGCGAATAGCCGCCGATGATCTGCGCCATCTGCATGACCTGTTCCTGGTAGACCATGATGCCGTAGGTCTCTTCCAGAACGGGCTTGACGCGGTCGTCGGGATAGTCGATCGGCTCGTCGCCGTGCTTGCGCCGACAGAAGCTCGGAATCTGCTCCATCGGGCCGGGACGGAACAGCGAAGTCAGCGCCATCAAATCTTCGAAACGGTCGGGCTTGGCCTCCTTGAGCATGCCTTGCATGCCGCGCGATTCGAATTGGAACACCGCTACGGTTTGCGCACGTTTGAACAGCGCGTAGACCTCGGGGTCGTCTAATGGGATACGGGTAATGTCGAGCAAAGCCGTTGCTTCCCCCGCTTGCGGGGGAAGCTGGCCCGAAGGGCCTGAAGGGGGCGTCGCTGCGGACTGCCGCGCACTCGCCCCCACCTCTAATCCTCCCCCGCTTCGCAGGAGAGGAGGAGTGATCGTCGCGCTGCGCGCGACCCGATGATTAATGGCCTTCACCGCCCAATCGATGATCGTCAACGTGCGCAGGCCAAGGAAGTCGAACTTGACCAGGCCGACCGCTTCGACGTCGTCCTTGTCGAACTGGGTGACGACGCCGTCGTTGCCGCCTTCGGAGTAGAGCGGGGCGAAGTCGGTCAGCGTCGACGGCGCGATGACGACGCCGCCCGCGTGCTTGCCGGCGTTGCGCGTGAGATCTTCCAGGCTCAGCGCGAGATCGATCAGCTCGCGCGCATCGTCGTCGGTTTCGTAGAGGTCGCGGAAGTCGGCGACGATGCGATCGGGCTTCTCGCGCGACTTCTTGCTGCGGCCGAGCGCGTCCTCGAGCGTGATCGGGTCGGTCGGGATCATCGGAATGAGCTTGGCGATCTTGTCGACCTGACCGTAACCCATGCCGAGCACGCGGCCGGCGTCGCGCAGCACGGCCTTCGCCGCCATCGTGCCGTAGGTGATGATCTGGCTGACCTTGTCGCGCCCGTACTTGCGCGCGACGTAGTCGATGACGTCGTCGCGGCCGTCCATGCAGAAGTCGACGTCGAAGTCGGGCATGGAAATACGTTCGGGATTCAGAAAGCGCTCGAACAGCAGGCCGTAGCGCAGCGGGTCGAGATCGGTGATGCCCAGGCTCCACGCCACCGCCGAGCCCGCGCCCGAGCCGCGCCCCGGCCCGACCGGAATATCGTGCGATTTCGCCCAGTTGATGAAGTCGGCGACGATGAGGAAGTAGCCGGGGAAGCCCATCTTCACGATGACGTCGAGCTCGCGGTCGAGCCGCGCGACGTAGTCCTCGCGCGTGAAGCCGTCGGCGACCGAATGCTTCGCCAGCCGCGCGTCGAGGCCGGCGTGCGCCTGCTTGCGGATGAACGTGTCGATCGTTTCGCCGGCGGGCACCGGGAAATCCGGCAGATAGTATTTGCCGAAAGAAAGTTCGAGATTGCAGCGCTTGGCGATCTCGACGCTGTTTTCCAGCGCACCGGGCAGATCGGCGAACAGCTCGGCCATTTCCTCGGCCGATTTCAGATACTGCTCCGCGGTGAAATCGCGCGGCCGTTTCGGATCGCTGAGCAGGCGGCCCTGGCGGATGCAGACGCGCGCTTCGTGCGATTCGAAATCCTCGCGCGTGAGGAAGCGCACGTCGTTGGTCGCCACGCAGGGCAGGTCGAGCTCGGCGCCGAGACGGATCGCCGCGCCGATGAACGCGGCTTCATCGGCGTGGCCGGTGCGCGTGAGTTCGAAATACCAGCGATCATCGAAGTAGCGCAGCCAATCGCGCGTCGCGTTTCGCGCCGCGTCGAACTTGTCGGCGAGCAGCAGCTGGCCGATGTCGCTCTGCCGTCCGGCCAGGGCGATCAGGCCGCCGCTGCAATCCTCGAACCACTCCGGCTGCGCGAGCACGTAGTCGCCCTGGCGGCCGTCGATATAAGTGCGCGAGATGAGCTTGGCCAGGTTGAGATAACCCGCGCGGTCGAGGCAGAGCAGGGTGAGGCGGAACGGCCGATGCGCGTCGTTCGGATTCGGCAGATAGACGTCCGCGCCGGCGATCGGCTTGATGCCGTTCGCCTCGGCCGCGCGGTAGAACTTGACCAGGGCGAACAGATTGCACTGGTCGGTCAGCGCCAGCGCCGGTTGATTCGACTCCACCGCGCGGCTGATCAGGTTCGGCCGGCTGCCCGCCTTCGCCGGATCGCCGTACTCGGGCTTGTCCGGCAGGCGGATCGTCGAATCGACCAGCGAATAGTCGCTGTGGACGTGCAGATGGACGAAAGTGGGCGTCATTACGAAGGCGGCGCGGATGAGTCCCGATTTTAGCAGCAGCGGCGCCGATGAAAGCAGGCGACCCCATCTTCGGGTCTTCCGGAAGATCGGCTACCCGCGCGGCGTATCGCTCACAAATCATTACTTCCGTGACACGAGCGACAACACTTCGATGGGCGATAATTCGACGGGAATACTCAATCTTTTCACTCATGCTCATCCTCGACCTGCCTGCGATGCGCCGCGCCTGTGCGGCAGCCCTGATTTCCCTGCTGGCCGCGTGTTCCAAGCCACCGCCGCCCGCCGCACCCGCCGCCGCGCCGGTGAGCGTGGCCGTGGCTGCGCACAAGACCGTGCCCGAGCTGCTCACCGCGGTCGGCACGGTCGAGGCGATCAATTCGGTGGCGGTGAAGTCGCTCGTCGACGGGCAGTTGCTCGAAAGCCACGTGAAGGACGGCGACGAGGTCAAGGCCGGCGAGTTGCTGTTCAAGATCGATCCGCGGCCGGCGCAGGCGGCGCTCGCGCAGGCGAACGCGGCATTGGCGAAGGACATCGCCGCGCGCGATCTGGCCAAGGCGCAGGTCGACCGCTACGCGCCGGTGGCGAAGAAAGGTTTCATTTCCGCCGACCAGATGCAGCAGTATTTGACCACGTACGAGGCGGCGGCGGCGGCGGTGAAAGTCGATCAAGCCAACGTCGCCGCGGCGCAGCTGACCTTGGGCTACACCGATATCCACGCCCCGTTCTCGGGCCGCGCCGGCCGCATCCTCGTTCAGGCCGGCAATCTGGTGAAGGCGAACGACACGAATGCACTGCTCACGATCAATCAGATCGCGCCGATCTTCGTCAATTTCGCGGTGCCGGGCGCCTACGTCGAACGCGTGCGCAGCGCGCAGGCCAAGGGCGTGCTCGGCGTCACCGCGCGCGGCGACGGAGTGAAAACGCCGCAGAACGGCGAACTGGCCTTCGTCGACAACGCGGTGGATCCGGCGACGAACACGGTCAAGCTGCGCGCGCAGTTTGCCAATCAGGGCGAAGGCCTGTGGCCTGGCCAGTTCGTCAACGTGACCCTCACCCTCGGCACCGATGCGGACGCGATCGTCGTGCCCGACGCCGCGGTGAAGGCTGGGCCGAACGGCTACTACGTTTTCATCGTGAAAGCGGATAAGCGCGCCGAACAGCGGCCGGTGACGGTAGCGCGCAGCGTCGGCGGCGATTCGGTGATCACCAAGGGCGTCGATGCGGGCGAGACCGTGGTCGTCGACGGCCAGTCGCGCCTGGTCGACGGCGCGCCGGTGCAGGTCGCCGAG
>DAIMZS010000189.1:0-2847 GCA_036733825.1 Rudaea sp. | reverse complement strand
CAGTTCTCGACGATTCCCGCGATCGACTCGATGAATTCGGTCAGCGGCATCGGCCAGACCCAGATCACGATCGTCTTCAGCCTGGAGCGCAACATCGACGCGGCCGCGCTCGACGTGCAGTCGGCGATTTCCGCCGCGCTCAAGCAGCTGCCGACGACGATGACCGTGCCGCCGACCTTCCGCAAGGTCAATCCGGCCGACGCGCCGATCTACTACATCGGCATGAAGTCGAAGACGCTGCCGCTGTCGAAGGTCGACGAATACGCCGAGAGCCTGCTCGCGCAGCGCCTGTCGATGGTCGATGGCGTGGCGCTCGTCAACGTCTACGGCTCGACCAAGTACGCGGTGCGCATTGATTTGGATCCCGGCGCGATGGCCACGCGCGGCCTCGGCATCGACCAGGTTGCGGCCGCAGCCGGCAACGGCAACGTCAATCTGCCGACCGGCACGTTGTACGGCGGCGACCGCACCTACAATGTGATGGTCAACGGCCAGTTCGACGCGGCCAAGCCGTACGCGAATCTGATCGTCGCCTACCAGAACGGCGCGCCGGTGCGCCTGGGCGATATCGGCCGCGTCTACGACGGCGTGCAGAACGACAAGCTCGCGGCGTGGGTCAACGGCGACCGCGGCGTGCTGCTGGCGATCCAGAAGCAGCCCGGCGTCAACACGATCGAAGTCGTCAAACGCATCCGCGCGCTGCTGCCGGGATTCGAGCGCCAATTGCCCGCCGGCGCCGAGCTGAAGGTGTTCTACGATCGCACCGAGAGCATTCGCGCGTCGGTCGACGATGTGCAGTTCAGCCTGCTGCTCGCGCTGTTCCTCGTCGTGCTCGTCATCTTCCTGTTCCTGCGCAATCTGTCGGCGACGATCATTCCTTCGCTGGCGCTGCCGATGTCGCTGGTCGGCACGTTCGCGATCATGTATCCGCTCGGCTACAGCCTCGACAATCTTTCGCTGATGGCGCTGACCTTGTGCGTGGGTTTCGTCGTCGACGATGCGATCGTCATGCTGGAAAACATCGCGCGCCACATGGAGATGGGCAAGAGCGCGATGCAGGCGACCTTCGACGGCGCCAAGGAAATCGGCTTCACGATCGTGTCGATGACGATCTCGCTCGCGGCCGTGTTCATCCCGATCATGTTCATGGGCGGCATCATCGGACGGCTGCTGCACGAATTCGCGATCACGATCGTCGCCGCGGTGCTCGTTTCCGGCTTCGTGTCGTTGAGCCTGACGCCGATGTTGTGCAGCCGCATGCTCAAGCCGCATCACGGCGAACATCACGGCCGCATGTACCAGATGTTCGAGAGCATGTTCGACGGCATGCAGAACCTGTATCGGCGTACGCTGCAGGCGTGTCTGGAACATCGCCGTCTCGTGCTCGTGGCGTTCGCCGCCATTCTCGTGGCGACGGCCTGGTTGTTCGTCGCCGTGCCGAAAGGCTTTTTGCCGAACGACGACATCGGCCAGCTGTTCGTGTTCACCGAAGCCGATCAGGACATCGGCTTCGACAACATGGCGCAAAAGCAGCAGCAGGCGGCGAAGATCATCCAGGAGGACAAGAACGTAAGTGGGGTGATGAGCTTCATCGGCGTCTCCGGATCAAGCCCTACGCTCAATCTCGGCCGCATGATCGTGACGCTCAAGCCGCTCGCCGAGCGCGTGCCCGCGGAGGAGGTGATCCAGCAACTGCGGCCCAAGCTCACGGGCATACCCGGCTTCAAGGTCTATCTGCAGAACATTCCGATCATCCGCATCGGCGGTCAGCTGACCAAGACTCAGTATCAATACACGCTGCAGGACACCAACACGAAGGAACTGTTCGCCTTCGTGCCGAAGATGGTCGAGGCGATCTCGAAGCTGCAAGGATTTCAGGACGTCACCAGCGACCTGCTGATCGCGACGCCCGAGGTCGACGTCAAGATCGACCGCGACGCGGCTTCGGCCACCGGCGTCACCGCGGCGCAGATCGAGAACGCATTGTATACCGCGTTCGGTCCGGCGCAGGTGTCCACGATCTACACTTCGATCGATCAGTACTGGGTGCAGATGCAGGTCGATCCGACGCGGCAGGGCGATCCGAACATCCTCGGCCAGCTGTACATCCGCGGCACGAATACGAGTAACAATGCGTCGACCCTCGTGCCGCTGTCGGCCGTGGCGCGCTTTGAAAAATCGGTGGGGCCGGCGACGATCAGTCATCTCGGTCAGGTGCCCTCGGTGACGGTGTCGTTCAACCTCGCGCCGGGCGTGTCCTTGAGCCAGGCCGTCGAACGCATCAACGGCGCGGTGGCGGAGCTCAAGATGCCGGACACGATCACCGGCTCGTTCCAGGGCACGGCGCAGGCGTTCCAGTCCTCGATCTCGGGCATGGGCGTGCTGCTCTTGCTCGCGGTGTTCGTGATCTATCTCGTGCTGGGCATTTTGTACGAGAGCTTCATCCATCCACTGACGATCCTTTCGGGTCTGCCGACGGCGGCGTTCGGCGCGCTGCTGACATTGGTGATTTTCCACATTGACCTGAATCTCTACGCAGCGGTCGGCCTGATCATGCTGATCGGCATCGTGAAGAAGAACGCGATCATGATGATCGACTTCGCGCTCGAGGTGGAGCGCGGCGGCGTGCCGCCGGAGAAGGCGATCTTCGACGCCTGCCTGGTGCGTTTCCGTCCGATCATGATGACCACGTTCGCGGCGCTGTTCGGCACTTTGCCGATCGCCCTCGGCCTCGGCGCCGGCGCCGAGTCGCGCCGGCCGCTCGGTCTCGCCGTGGTCGGCGGCTTGATGACCTCGCAGGTGCTGACCCTGTATTTGACGCCGGTGATCTACATCTACTTCGACCGC
>DAIMZS010000188.1:1941-6702 GCA_036733825.1 Rudaea sp. | reverse complement strand
TGCAGGTCGGCGAAGCCGCCGTCGATCAGCGCGCGCACGAAGTTCATCGTCAGCGCGGATTTGGAATGCGCTTCGATCAGGCGCTGCGGGTCCGGCTCGCGCGCGGCCGCGGTGAATTCCGGACGGTTGACGATATCGCCGCGGTAGCACGGCAAGGTGACGCCGTCGCGCGTTTCGGTATCGGCCGAACGCGGCTTGGCGTATTGTCCGGCGAAGCGGCCGACACGCACGACCGGCAGCTTGAGCCCGTGCACGAGCACGAGGCTCATCTGCAGCAGAACCTTCAAGCGGTTGGAAATGATCGGCGAGGTGCAGTCGGCGAAACTCTCGGCACAGTCACCGCCCTGGAGCAGGAAGCAGCGGCCTTCGCTCGCCTCGGCGAGCTTGCGCTTGAGCGCGAGCACTTCCCACGAGGTGACCAGCGGCGGCAGCTTGCGCAGCTGAGCGACGGCGCGATCGAGCGCAGCTGCGTCGGCATACGCCGGCTGCTGGATCGCCGTGCGCGACTGCCACGACGTCGGCGACCAGGGGCTCGGGGTCGTGTGCGCCGCCGTGTCAGGAATCGTTGCCGCCATGGTGCTGCCGTCGATCTGGGATGGGTTTGCCATCATGCCAGATCGCGGCGCAGAACTTTAGCGTTTGCGGAAACCGGCCCAGATCGCGCCGGCGCCGAGCGCCGCGAACGAGACCAGCGTCCAGACCGGCATCGACAGGCCGAGGAAGGTCCAGTTGACCTCGGCGCAGTCGGCGTGGCCGGTGAACGCGGCTTGGATCGTCTTGCTCCAGGCGTAGCTGACCGAAAAGTTCTCGACCCAATAATTCCAGCCCGGCGTGCATCCGGCGAGCGGATTGGGCGGCTGATGCTGCACCCAGACGTGATACGCCGCAATGCCGATGCCGGCGCAGGCGCCGAGCAGCACGAGCAGTGCATAGACGCGCCGCCCCGTCATCTTCGGGCCGTGCAAGGCGCCGATCAGGAAGAACACGCCCATGAAGATCACCGCGATGCGCTGGAAGATGCACAGCGGACACGGCTCGATGCCGAGATTGAATTGCACATAGTAGGCATACGCCAGCATCGCCGCGCAAATGGCGAAGCCGGCGAAATAGGCCTGCCGAAAGGAGGGAACGGGGAAATTCGATGTCATGTCTTTGTCGCCTCGACTGCCAGCATTCGGAATCGTGATGGCCCTACAGACTGAAGCGGCCGGTGAAGGTACCCAGGCAAGCACAGACCGCAAGCACGGCCCAAAGTGCCGTCGTCGCGGTTTCGATTTTTTCGTTCTGCCGTTCGCGAAACACGAGCCACAAGGCGACCGGCGCCAACGCATAGCGATGCTCGATCATCCACGAGCTCGCCAGGGCCACGAAGGTCAGCGGATACAGCATCCACGCGGCACGCGGTTGCAGACGAGTGTCAGACAATCCGCAGCCGGCGGCGACCGCGATGATGCCGAACGCCGCCTTCGACCACTCCGCCGACACGACCCATTGGAGGAGATGATTGTGCACCGTCCACGGCTCGTCGGCGAGGTTGAATGGATGGTCGACGCGGAATACCAGCCAGAAGACAGCAAACGCCAGCACGGGTACCGACAGCAGCCAGCGTCGTTCGCGCACGTTGTAAGCAAAGGTGCGCAAGCCGACCGCGACATGCAGCGGAAACAGCAGCGCGCACAGGAACAGGGTGAAGTACAAATTGCCGACGTGGAACGAGAAATCCGGATGCATCGTCGTCTGCTCTTTCGAGAGCGACACGCTGCCGTTCCAGATCCAATAGGCCAGGAACAGGCCGGTGCCGAGAGTGTAGGGCCAGGTTCGCGCGAGCGCCTGCCGCAGCGACGGCACGAAAGCCTCGTCGCGCGTCAACGCCAGCCAGGCGTACAGAGGCAGCCAGATGACATTGGTCTGGCGAATACAGAGCGCGCCGATCATCAATGCACCCGCAAGAACATCGCGCCGGCCGAGCGTGGCTGCTCCGGCCGCGAGCACGAAGGCGAGCGACAACACGTCGGTGTAGACCATGAAATCGTAGGGAAACAGAATCGGCAGCAAGGCGAACTGCAGCGTCGCGAGCGCGTCGCTTTTACCGAAATTGTTCTTGCGCATCCAATGAAACGCGCCGATCGCAAGCAGGCCGTACACGGCGTTGAGCAGGCGCGCCGCCGCCAGCGTGCGCTGGTCCGTGATCCACAACACCGCCGCGGAAAGTGCGTGGTAGCCGGGCAGGACGGTCAGGATGTCGCGCGCGATACGGAAATCGCCGTGATCGAAACGGTTGATATGGACGTAGTGCGCGACCTCGTCGACGATCGGCTTGGCGCCGGCGGCGAGATAAGCCATTACGAGGTACAGAAACGCGAATCCGGCCCATGCGAGCCGGATTCGGAAGGATTGCGTCAGGCCGGGCATCAGCCCAACCTAGCAGATGCAGCGCAGCGCTGCATGCGTCGCGACGAAACTTATTCTTCCACCGCCGCTTCGGTGCGCGGACGATCGACGAGTTCGACGTAGGCCATCGGCGCGTTGTCGCCGACGCGGTTGCCGCACTTGAGGATGCGCGTGTAGCCGCCCTTGCGCTCGCGGTAACGCGGGCCGAGTTCGACGAACAGCTTGCCCACGGCGACCTTATCGCGCAGGCGCGCGAACGCGAGACGGCGGTTGGCGACGGTGTCGACCTTGGCGAGGGTGATCAGCGGCTCGGCGACGCGGCGCAGTTCTTTCGCCTTCGGCAGCGTGGTCTTGATCAGTTCGTGCTTGATGATCGAAGCAGCCATGTTCTTGAACATCGCTTCACGATGCGAACTGGTGCGGTTGAGCTTGCGGCCCGATTTCATGTGACGCATAAATTTACCTCTGTCTGTTGTTATGGGATTCCGGCGTCATGCGACGGAGCCCGCGGTTGCCCGCTTATTGTTGTCATTCCAGCGAAAGCTGGAATCCAGCTTTCGCGTTCCGCACATCCAAAATCAAAAGCTGGATTCCTGCTTGCGCAGGAATGACGAGCATTAGTTCATCTGCATACCGTGCTGCAGACCCGACGGCGGCCAATTCTCGAGCTTCATGCCGAGCGAGAGGCCACGCGTGAACAGCACGTCCTTGATCTCGGTCAGCGACTTCTTGCCGAGGTTCGGCGTCTTCAGCAGCTCGACTTCGGTGCGCTGCACGAGGTCGCCGATGTAGTAGATGCTCTCGGCCTTGAGGCAGTTCGCCGAACGCACGGTGAGCTCGAGGTCGTCGATCGGACGCAGCAGCACCGGATCGACGCCGGCCTTGTCCGTCTTCGCTTCCGAGGTCTCGCGGCGGGTGAAGTCGCCGAAGATGGTGAGCTGGTCGAGCAGCGTTTCCGCGGCCTTGCGCACGGCTTCCTCGGCTTCGACGGTGCCGTTGGTCTCGATGTCGAGAACGAGCTTGTCGAGGTCGGTGCGCTGTTCGACGCGCGCGCTGTCGACTTCGTACGCCACGCGGCGCACCGGGCAGAACGAGGCGTCGAGCTGCAGGCGACCGATCGGACGGCTCTCGTCGTCCGGACGGCGACGCGAGGTGGCCGGCTGGTAGCCGATGCCGCGCGCGACCTTCAGGCGCATGTTGAGCGCAATGTCTTTAGTAAGGTGGCAGATCACGTGCTCAGGATTGACGATTTCGACGTTGTGGTCGACCTTGATGTCCGCGGCCGTGACCACGCCCTTGCCCTTCTTCGACAGGGTCAGGGTGGTTTCGTCGAGGTTGTGCAGACGCAGGGCGACGTCCTTGAGGTTGAGCAGGACTTCGATCACGTCTTCCTGCAGGCCTTCGAGGGTCGTGTACTCGTGCAGCACGCCGTCGATCTCGACTTCGATGATCGCAGCGCCCGGAATCGACGACAGCAGAACGCGACGCAGCGCGTTGCCGAGCGTATGGCCGAAGCCGCGCTCCAGGGGTTCAACCGAAACTTTCGCGCGGTTCGCACCGAGCTGTTCAACGTGCAGGCCGCGCGGACGCAGGATGGTAGTAGGCGAATTAGCCATGAACTACGCTCTCCGAATAAAGTGGGGAATACAGGTATATTTGTGCAGAATGCGGTCTCTTCAAGCTTGACCGCGAGCCGCGCCGAACCGTGTCCGGCGCGACGGCAAAACGGATTACTTCGAGTAAAGCTCGACGATCAGCGATTCGTTGATGTCGCTCGGCAGGTCCGAACGCTCCGGCAGCGCCTTGAGCGTACCGGCGAACTTGTTCGCATCGACTTCGAGCCACGCCGGCGACAGGTCCATTTCCTGCGACAGCGTCAGCGCTTCCTTGATGCGCAGCTGGCCGCGCGACTTCTCGGCGATCGAAATCTGATCGCCCGCCTTGACGGCGTACGAGGGCAGGTTGACCTTCTTGCCGTTGACTTCGACCGCCTTGTGCGCGACGAGCTGACGGGCCTGAGCGCGCGTCACCGCGAAACCCATGCGATAGACGATGTTGTCCAGGCGCGACTCGAGAGCGCGCAGCAGGTTCTCACCCGTGTTGCCCTTGGTCTTGGCGGCCTTGACGTAGTAGTTGCTGAACTGACGCTCGAGCAAGCCATAGATGCGCTTGACCTTCTGCTTCTCGCGCAGCTGCACCGCGTAGTCCGACAGACGCGATTTCTTCGCGCCGGCGGCGCCGTGCTGGCCGGGCTTCTGCTCGAGCTTGCACTTCGAATCGAGGGCGCGGGCGGCGCTCTTCAGGTTCAGGTCGGCGCCTTCGCGGCGCGCGAGTTTGCAGGTGGGACCGATGTAACGTGCCATGATGAAT
>DAIMZS010000188.1:0-1841 GCA_036733825.1 Rudaea sp. | reverse complement strand
CGCTTTTTGGGAGGACGGCATCCGTTGTGCGGAATCGGCGTGACGTCGATGATGTTCGTCACCTTCACACCGATATTGTTGAGCGAACGCACCGCCGACTCGCGGCCCGGGCCCGGGCCCTTGATGCGCACTTCGGCGGTTTTCACGCCGTGCTCCTGCGCGACGCGGCCGGCCTTTTCCGCCGCAACCTGCGCGGCGAACGGGGTCGACTTGCGCGAACCGCGGAAACCCGCACCGCCCGCGGTCGCCCACGACAGTGCGTTGCCCTGACGATCGGTGATCGTCACGACGGTATTGTTGAACGAAGCCTGCACGTGGACGATTGCATCGGTGACGACGCGCTTGGCTTTCTTCTTGGTCTTGGCAGCGACCGGCTTATTCATGAGTCAAAGTTTCCTAATCAGTTCTTTTTGATCGCGCGGCGCGGACCCTTGCGCGTGCGCGCATTGGTGCGCGTGCGCTGGCCGCGAACCGGCAGACCGCGACGGTGACGCAGACCGCGATAGGTGCCCAGGTCCATCAGGCGCTTGATGCTGATGCCGACTTCGCGGCGCAGATCGCCTTCGACCACGAACTTGCCGACTTCCGCACGAAGCTTCTCGACCTCGGACTCGGTCAGCGACTTGATCTTGGTCGCCGGGTTCACGCCCGCGGCCTCACAAACCAGCTTCGACCGAGTGCGGCCGATACCATAAATGCTTTGCAGTCCGATCACGATATGCTTCTGGACCGGCAGGTTGACACCCGCAATACGCGCCATCTTTCTATCTCCAAAAGGTACTTTCACGGGCATCCTGCCCTGAGCAATAAGCGGCCGTCCGGGCCGCACTCTTCAATAAGCTCGCGCTAAAGAGCGCAGTGAACTGTAAATTGTAACTGGTTTTTTACCTTTCCGGAAGCCCAAGAGCCTGCCGGAAAACGAGTTTTTGCAGCCGTTCCTCTGCGGATCGGGCCGGGAAGCCGTCGGAAAACGGCCTCCCACCCTACCCTGGCCGAGCTTCAGCGCGGGCTGCCGCCGCGGCCGTAGCCCTTCAAATTCGCCTTCTTGAGCAGGCTTTCGTACTGGTGCGAGACCAGATGCGCCTGCACCTGCGCGGTGAAATCCATGACCACGACGACCACGATCAGCAGCGAGGTGCCGCCGAAGTAGAACGGCACGTGGAAATACTGCTGCAGGAAGGTCGGCACGACGCAGACCAGCACCAGATACAGGGCGCCCGCGCCGGTCAGGCGCGTCAGCACGCCGTCGATGTACTCGGCCGTCGACTTGCCCGGACGGATACCCGGAATCAGCGCACCGGACTTCTTCAGGTTTTCCGCCGTCTCGTTCGAGTTGAACACGAGCGCGGTGTAGAAGAACGCGAAGACGATGATCAGGACCGCGTACAGAATTTCGTACAACGGCTCACCCGGCGCGAGCGCCGCGGTGACCTGCTGCAGCCAGCGGATGTCCGCACCGTTGCTGAACCACGACGACGCCGTCGCCGGGAACATGATCAGCGAGGAAGCGAAGATCGCCGGAATCACGCCCGACATGTTCAGCTTCAGCGGCAGGTGCGAGGACTGGTTCATGTACGCCTGGCTGCCGCCCTGGCGCCGTGCGTAATTGACCGTGATGCGGCGCTGGCCGCGCTCGACGAAGACGACGAACGCCGTCACCGCGACCACGATCAGCAGCACGAGCAGCACCTTGATGAAGTTCAGCTCGCCGTTCTGCGCCATCTGCAGGGTGTGATAAGTCGCGCCCGGCAGACCGGCGACGATACCGGCGAAGATCAGCATCGAGATGCCGTTGCCGATGCCGCGCTCGGTGATCTGCTCGCCGAGCCACATCAGGAACA
>DAIMZS010000187.1:5329-6704 GCA_036733825.1 Rudaea sp. | reverse complement strand
CGATCGCCGTGCGCAGATCCTCCATGCTCATGCCGTAGGCGGCGAGCGCGGTCGGATTGGCTTGGATGCGCACCGCCGGGCGCTGGCCGCCCGACAGGGTGACGAGACCGACGCCGTCGATCTGTGAAATCTTCTGCGCGAGGCGCGTGTCGGCAATGTCTTCGAGCTGGGTCAGCGGCAGCGTCTTCGAAGTCAGCGCAAGCGTGAGGATCGGCGCATCGGCCGGATTGACCTTGCTGTAGATCGGCGGCTGCGGCAGATCGCTCGGCAAAAAGGTGCCTGCGGCATTGATCGCCGCCTGCACTTCTTGCTCCGCAACGTCGAGCGAGAGATCGAGGCTGAACTGCAAAGTCAGCACCGAGGCGCCGGCCGAACTCGTCGACGACATCTGATTCAAGCCCGGCATCTGGCCGAGCTGCTTCTCGAGCGGCGCGGTGACCATCTGGGTCATGACTTCCGGACTTGCGCCCGGATACAGCGTCGTGATCTGGATCGTCGGGTAGTCGACCTCGGGCAGCGCCGACAACGGCAGATAACGGTAAGCGAGAATGCCGACGAGCAGGATCGCGACCATCAGCAGCGAGGTCGCGACCGGGCGCAGGATGAAGATGCGTGACGGATTCATCTCACGCGCCCCTCACCGCGCCCCGCTGCGGCGCGCGCGGGTTCGACGACCACAGCAAAGGCGGCATTGCGGCGTTGCTCACTGCTTTTTCTCGTCCGAAGGCTTGGCCGCGTCGGCCGGTTTGGCGGCGGCATCGGCCGGCGTTGGCGCATTCGTATTTGCGGGCGTGCCGTTTGCTCCCGCGGCGCCCTCGCGGCGGCGATGCTGGCCCGTGCCCTGCGCACCATTTTGGCCTTGGCGGTGCTGGCCCTGCTGCGCGTTGCCGCCTGCGGCGGTTTGCGCGGCGGGCTGCGGACTGTCGCCCGGCAGTTCGACCTTGCTGCCTTCGCGCAAGCGGTCGGCGCCGCTGGTCACGACGACTTCGCCGATGCTGAGGCCGTCGGTCACCGCGACGCGCTCGCCTTCGGTCGGTCCGGTGGTGATGTTGCGCACGGCCACGGTCTTGTCCGCCTGCACGACGTAGACGAACAAACCGCTCGAGCCGCGTTCGAGCGCGGACGTCGGCACGACCGTGGCGTCGTGCAGCGTGTCGAGCAGCAGGCGCACGTTGACGAACTGGTTCGGGAACAGGCTCTCGTCGTCGTTGACGAACTCGGCTTTGGCCTTGACCGTGCCGGTGCTCGTATCGACTTGGTTGTCGAGACTCGCCAGCGTGCCCGAGGCGAGCTTGGTAGTGCCGGCGCGGTCGTAAGCGTCGGCCGTCATCGTCGCGCCGGAATGCAGCTTCTTCAGCACCGCCGGCAGATTGTC
>DAIMZS010000187.1:0-5229 GCA_036733825.1 Rudaea sp. | reverse complement strand
GCGGCCTGATAGGTGCGCGGATCGATTTCGGCGAGCAGGTCGCCCTGGTTGACCAGCTGGCCTTCCTTGAAATTCACCCGCAGCAGCTGTCCGGCGACCTGCGCGGTCACGGTGACGTTGCGCAACGGCGTCACCGTGCCGAGCGCGTTGAGCGTGATCTTGATATCGCCCTTGGCGACCGTGCCCACGCCGACCGGCATCGGCAGGCCGCCGCCGCGACCGCCGCCAGCGCCGGGGGGACCGCCCGGACCGCCGCCGAAGCGTCCGCTCTGAGGCGGGGCGGCGCTCTTCGACAGCCAGGACGCCGCCGCGCCGAGAATGATGACGACGGCCACGACGATCGCATAAGGCAGCCAACGGCGCCGCGGGGAGCGGGTGGTACCGGTGCGCGGGGAATCCATACTCATGGTTTATTGGTCGATGAATGGGAGATGTCTGACAGCAGCGTAGCGCGGTTCGGCGGGCCGCGACGAGGGTTGGGGCCGCGCCTGCGAAAACCTGATCCGCCGGGCGGATGCGGGTTCCCGGAACAGACCGCAAATCGCGCGCCACGTTACCGTGCGCATTCTGAATTCACAATTACAAACGGGTTAGCAGATGTAATCCTATGTAATAACGTGCGGACCGCCGCCGCACCCGGTTGGCCGCGCTCGTTCAGGCGGCGGGTGGAAGCGATGACAGCATGCAATTGAGCAGGAAATTTGAAGCCGGCGTCCCGCGCCGGCCCGCGAATGCGGCATCCACAGAGCACCGCGCCATTATGCGGCAAAATAGGCCGCCGCCTCCGCCATCGCCGCATGCCTAATCTCTCCGCGACCCGACCGCATACACCGTACAGTCCGCGTGCTTTGGCCGCGACCCTGGCCTGGCTGCGCGTCTGCGCGGTCGTCGGCCAGCTGGTCACCGTGCTCGCCGTGGCGCACGTGCTGATGCTGCCGATCGCCGAGGCGCCGCTGCTCGCCGGCATCGCCACGCTCGCCGCGTTCGACGTGTTCGTCTGGTGGCGGCTCAAGCAGCCCTGGCCGGTGGGCGAAACCGAAGTCGTCGCCCACCTCGCCGTCGACACCGGTGTACTTTGCTACCTTTTATACCTGACCGGCGGCGCGACCAATCCGTTCGTCTCGCTGTACATCGTGCCGATCGCGCTCGCGGCGATGACCCTGTCGCCGCGCCGCCTCGCCGCGTCGGTGCTGATCGCCTGCCTCGCCTATCTCGCCGTGCTTGTCTGGCATCAGCCGTTGCCGGACGTTTCCAGCCACGCCGCGCACGGCGCCGAAGCGGAAGCCGCGCGCGATTTCAACCTGCACGTGTTCGGCATGGCGGTCAATTTCGCGATCAGCGCGGTGCTGCTCGGCTTCTTCATCTGGCGCCTCGCGCGCGACCTGCGCGAGCGCGAAGCGGCGGCGCAGCGCGAACGCGAACGCGCCCTGCGCGACGAAGGCATCCTCGCCATCGCCACCCAGGCCGCCGGCGCGGCGCACGAACTCAACACGCCGCTGTCGACGATCCGCACCTTGCTCGGCGAGCTGCGCCGCGAGCATTCCGCCGACACACCGCTGGGCGAGGATCTCGCCTTGCTTTCCGGCCAGGCCGAGCGCTGCCGCGACATCCTGCGCGAGCTGGTCCAGGTCGGCAGCGCGCAATTGGCCGAGCAGGCGCAGGTGCAGACCCTGCCGGAATTCGTCGCCGACTGCGCCGAACGCTTCCGCCTGCTGCGGCCGGCGGTCGATCTCGACATCACGCTCGGGGCCATCGCACATCCCGCGCCGCTGCGCATCGTCCCGGCGCTGCGCCACGCGATCCTCAACCTGCTCAACAACGCCGCCGACGCCTCGGCCCAGGCCGGAAGCGAAAAAGTGGAATTTTTTGCAAATTATACCGACGCCGATATCGCCATCGACGTGCGCGACTACGGCCCCGGCCTGCCCCAGGCGGTGCGCGAAGCGGCCGGTATGCGCTTCGTCTCGGCCAAGGATGACGGGCTCGGGCTCGGGCTGGCGCTGACCAACGCGACGATCGAACGCTTCCACGGCAGCCTGCGCGCCGATCCGGCGCCGGGCGGCGGCACGGTGACACGCCTGACCTTGCCTTTGTCAGCGTTGGGCAAAGGAGCGAAAATAGAGCGCAGGAATATTTAGCTGCGCCCCAAACTGTTTTTCCGGAAATCCGCCGATGACTGCCGCACCGACCCATCATGTGCTTCTGATCGACGACGACGAAGTGTTCACGCGCGTGCTCGCGCGTGCGCTCGGCGCGCGCGGATTCGCGGTTTCCACGGCTCACGATGCCGCGCAGGCGCTCGCGCACGTGCGCAGCGCGCCGGTGGAGTTCGCCGTGCTCGACTTGAAGCTCGGCGCCGACAACGGCCTGGCGCTGATTCCCGAACTCAAAGCGCTGCGCCCCGGCCTGCGCATCCTGCTGCTGACCGGCTATGCCTCGATCGCCACCGCGGTCGAAGCGATCAAGCGCGGCGCCGACGACTATCTCGCCAAGCCGGTCGATGCGGACGCAATCGTCAACGCGCTGCTCGCCGCACAGTCGCCGGAAAAACACCACGGCGGCGCAACAGGCGACAAAGCGTTGCCGCACGCACCGCCGCCGTTGAAGCGGCTGGAATGGGAACACATCCACCGCGTGCTGGCCGAGTGCGAGGGCAACATCTCCGAAACCGCGCGCCGCCTTGGCCTGCACCGGCGCACGCTGCAGCGCAAACTGGCGAAGCACCCGGTGCGCGAAGCGGAATAGCCAGTCCGCGCTCAGGCGCGCGCGCGGCTGGCGCTCAACTGATTGCCGAGCAGGTCGCGCATCGCCGGCGCGCTGATCGTGCCGGAGAAGTACCAACCCTGGGCGAGCTTGCAGCCCAGCTCGCGCAACACCCGGACGGTGTGGCTGTCCTCCACGGCTTCGGCGACGAGATCGACGTCGAGCGTGTGGCCGAGCGCGAGAATGCTGGCGACGATGCGCCGCGCCTTGTCGTCCGAGGCCAGGTCGGAGACGAAGGCGCGGTCGAGCTTGACCCGGTCGACCGGCAGCTGGCGCAGATAGGCGATCGAGGAATATCCGGTGCCGAAATCGTCCAGCGCGATGCGCACGCCGGCGGCGCGCAGCGCGGCAAGCTGATCGAGGACGGTGCTGTCGGAGCGGATCAGCACGCCTTCGGTGATCTCCACGCACAGATGGCGGCCGGCGATCCGATAGCGAGCGAGCTCCTGCAGCACGCGCTCGGACCAGTGCGGATTCTGCATCTCGCTCGGCGACATGTTCACCGAAATCGCGAACGAAGGCAGACGGCTCAGCGGCCAGTCGGCGATCGCGTGCAGCGTGGCGGAGAGGATGACGCGGTCGAGGTCGCCGATCAGGTTCTTGCGCTCCGCCCATTCGATGATGTCCTCGGTCGTCAGTCCTTCCGGCGCGCCGGGCCAGCGCAGCAGCGCCTCGGCGCCGCGGATCTCTCCGTCGCGGATATCGACGATCGGTTCGAACCACGGCTCGAACGCGCGCTCGTTCCAGGCTTGCTCGATCGCGCTGTCGAAGCGCGCCGGCTCTGCGCCGGCGTGCGCCGCCTTGCCGAGGCCTTCGACGTAGCCGGCGTAATAGCGCTCGAGCTGGAAGATCTTGCGGTCGCTGCTCGCGGTCAGCGCAAGGAACAAACCGACCAGCACGCAGAACAGCTGCGGCAGCGTCTGTCCGAGCCACCACAACGGCGCGCTCAGATACGGTAGCGCTACCTTCGCGGTGGTGATAGTGAGATACCAGGAATCGTCGCCGATCTTCAACGCGTACTTTTGCCCGAAGTTCGGATCCGCGGCCTGCGTCGGCGTTTTCTGCAGATCCGCGAGGACTTCGCCGCCGGCGTTGCTCAAGAGCAGCCGATGCCCTTGTCCAAGCAACTGGCTTCCCTGCCCTTCGCTCAGCAGCGCGTCGATCTTCAACGGCGCGACGACCACCCCGCGCGGACGCGCGGTGGCCAGATACAGGAACACCGCGGGCACGTGCTCGCCGTCCGCGCGCGCCGAGAGAGCCCGCGCCGAGGCGGTCACGCTTCCGTCCTGCGACTGCAGCAATGCATCGCGCCGCCTCGGCTCGGAGGCGAGGTCGAATCCGAGCAGCGCCTTGCGCGTGTCCGGGACGATGCGCAGCAGCGGCCAGTATTCCTCGCGCGCGGCGGCCTCGACGAGATTGCCCTGGCCGTCGAGCTGGGTCAGCGATATCGCCCGGCCGCGCTGCGCGGTCAACTCCGCTTCGGTTTTGGCACGGCCGGCCTGCGCAACCTGGCCGGCCCAGCCGATGCCGAGCAGCGCGGGCGAATCTTCGATCAACTCGGCGGCGAACTGATCGAACTGCGCCGGGCCGACCTCCGCGGTCGCGCGATAAAAAGCGCGCATCAGCATCAGCTTCTGTTCGGTCGAATCGAGCCGCGCCTGCACCTCGGCGCGCAGGCTGGCTGCCGCGTTCTCGAAACGCAGCCGCTCGCGCCGCACCTGCTGCGAGCCGAGATAAGCGGCGAGCATCATCGCCGGAACGGCGACGACGGCGAGCACGATCCATGGATTGCGCAAGCGGTTCTGCGGCAGCCGCGGCATGTTCTTGCGCAGTTCGTAGATGACGATCAGCGGCACCGCGATCAACACCGACAGCGACGACGACACCCATATCGAACTCATGAACACCGCGTTCGCGGTGTGCAACGGCAGAGTCGCCCAGCCGAGAAGGACGGCGAGGATCGCCGTCCTCAGCAGGCACGTCGCCGGCCCGGCGAGCAGCAGCATGGACATCCAACCGGACACCGACAGCGAACCGTCGCGTATCGCCGGCATGCGTCGATGCAATATCCACGCGGCGAGGCCGGCCTGCAGCGGACTGCAGAGACAGATCGCCAGCAGCACCGCGGTTTCGGCGAGCGTGGATCGGCCTACGTTCGCCCAGGAGAACTGACTGAACCACTGCCAGTCGCCGCTGGCGCCGTTGTAGATCAGCGCGCCGAGGAAGACGCCCCACAACGCCGGCCGGCGCCAACCGTAAGCGAACAGCACACCGGCGCCGGTCACCGGCCACAGCAAGCTGCCGTGGAAGGCGGGAGTCACTGTCGAGGTGATCTTTGCGAGGCTGGCGAGCACCAGCGCGGTGATCACCAACTTTGCCGCAAACGCCCAGCGGCCGGCAAACGGGTTCACCGCCGATCTCCGGAATCTCCCACTTCTCCGTGCACTGCCGCGCTCACGCAGATCC
>DAIMZS010000186.1:0-6709 GCA_036733825.1 Rudaea sp. | reverse complement strand
CGCCGACATATCGATTGCCGCAAGGCTGCGGCGCAAACCAGATTGCGCAGTGGAAGGGGGGTCAATGGACCTGCGGCACAATGGATAGCAACACCATGCCCGTTGGCGCGGTGAATCAGACTTTACGCTATGACGCGAGCAATGCGGTAGTCACGAACAGTTTGATGCAAGCGTTGGGAGACGGTGGGCTCGTGGCGGGTGGCGTCCTCGGGTCCGGGAGCATTCCAGCCACGGGCGCGGGGACAAAATTGGTGTGGTATCCGGCCAAAGCAGCGTTTCGGGCCGGCAATATCAGTGGCGCGCAATGGGACGACGCCAACATTGGTAATTTTTCCGTGGCGATGGGAAACAACACCGTCGCTCGTGGGGATTCCTCGACAGCGATAGGAAACGACGTGACCGCTGGTGGCGGATACTCAGTAGCGATGGGTGTGGGTGTCGAAGCCCGTGGAAACTACTCCGTGTCAATCGGAAGCGGCACCCTTGCGACGGGCAACAACTCAACGGCGTTGGGCTTCGCGACGCAAGCGATAGGTGCGTACTCGACAGCTATGGGCAACGGTACGGTCGCGGGTTCAGTCAGTGGAGCGGATTCCTCAACGGCGATGGGGCGAGGCACCGTAGCCAGCGGCGATGCGGCGACGGCGATGGGGTCAGGCACTATCGCCAGCGGCGCCATTTCAACGGCAATGGGCAGAAATGTCAGCACGGCCGGCCACGCGGGATCATTCATCTATGGCGATGCTTCGGAACGAACCCGAGCAGTTAACACTTTAGACAATCAGTTCGTGGTTGTCGCTTCCGGCGGCGTTTATTTCTTCACGGAAAAGGAACGAGCTGTGGGTGCGGGGTTGCCTCCCGGTAGCAGCAGTTGGATTGTCCTATCAGATCGCGATGCTAAAACCGCGGTAAAACGGGTGGACTCCCGCGAGGTGCTCAAGAAAGTCGTCGAAATGCCAATGAACACATGGCAGTACAAAGCGCAGGACCCGCAATACCGACACATGGGACCCATGGCACAAGACTTCTATGCCGCCTTCCATTTGGGCGAGTCCAACAAGGGCATCGACACGATCGACGCGGACGGCGTTGCGCTGGTGGCGATTCAGGGACTTCACGCGGAACTGATCGAAAAGAACCGTGAGATCGCAACACTCAAAACGCGTGTCGCTGCATTGGAAGCTATCGCTGGTGATTTGACGGAAATGAAAGCCCAGCTCGCAGCCTTTTGTCATTCTGCGTCTGCGCTGACTAGGGTTGCTGCAGTGCCCTAGCGACGATTTACGCATAGCTGTTTTGCAGTTGTAAATGGGTTTATGGGGTCGAATATGTCCGCGCTTTGTTATCGGCATTCATCGCAGGCGCCGCGATATTGCGTTTCTATTCCAAGCACTTTTTCAAAAGGAGCAACGATGAAATTCCTGCTCTTATCCGTCGCCATAACAATTGTCTTTGCATCATTAGCGTTGTCCGCACATGCAGCCGACGTGGTAGTACAACCCTCGTCGGGCAGCGGTTTCGTGGTCAAAGACGCCAATGGGACAAACGAGCGCCTGCGCGTGCAGGAGTCGGGGGCAGTGAATCTGCCTGGCGTCGTTACCGCGCCCTCCCAGTCCCAAGCATTATGTGTCGGCACAACCGGTCAGTTAGGTCCATGCAGCGGGGGCGGTTCGGGCGGCAGTAGCTACAGCGCCGGCGCGGGACTGAACTTGGCCGGGACGACCTTCTCTGTGGCGCCCACCTATCAACTCCCGCAAAGCTGCGCAGCGAATCAGGTTGCGCAATGGAGCGGCGCCGCATGGATATGCGGAAGTATGGGAGCCTACGCAGCGGGTACGGGCCTCGTTTTGAGCGGTATGAGTTTCTCGGTCGGACCTACCTACCAACTGCCACAAACCTGCGCAGCGAATCAGATCCCAATCTGGGACGGCAGCACGACCTGGACCTGCGGTAGCCCCGCAGTAAACAGCCTCCCGGCAGGTACTCCCAATCAGACGTTACGCTACGACGGTAGCAGTGCATTGGTAGCGAACAACTTACTGCAAGCGTTTGGCGACGGCGGACTGGTGGCGGGCGGTACTGTCGGTACGGGCGCTATTCCTATCACGGGCGCAGGTGCACGCTTAATGTGGTATCCGGCGAGAGCGGCATTTCGGGTAGGTAACGTTTCCGCTTCGCAATGGGACGACACCAATATTGGGAATTTTTCCGTGGCAATGGGGAACAATACAGTCGCCCGTGGTAGTTCTTCGATGGCGATGGGTTCTGACGCTGACGCCACAGGCAGCTATTCAACAGCCATGGGGCAGAATTCCCAGGCTATAGGCAACTATTCGACCGCGATAGGGTCGAGCGCTACGGCAGTCGGTACCGCCTCCACGGCGCTCGGCTTCAGTACGCACACCCTAAGCGCCTATTCGACTGCAATGGGCAACGGTACGACTGCAGGTGCGCCAGGCGGGGCTGGTAGTTCCGCAGTTGCAATGGGTCAGGGGACGGTCGCAAGCGGCGATATCTCAACGGCGATGGGTTCAGCCACGATCGCCAGCGGTCCGATTTCGACCGCAATGGGCAGCAACGTCAGCACAGCCGGGAATGCAGGATCGTTCATCTACGGCGATGCCTCCACCACTCGTTCGCAAGTGACCAATACCGCTCCCAATCAATTCGTGGTGGCAGCGACCGGTGGCGTTTACTTCTTCACCGGCTGCGGCACGATGTGCACCACCGGCGTTGGATTGGCTTCCGGCAGCGGCAGCTGGTTCTCGCTGTCGGACCGCAATGCCAAGACCGCGGTGCAGCCGGTGGACGGGCGCGAGGTACTGAAGAAAATCGCCTCGCTGCCCCTGAACACTTGGCAGTACAAGACGCAGGAGGCGAAGTACCGCCACATGGGCCCGATGGCGCAGGACTTCTATGCTGCGTTTCATTTAGGCGAATCGGACAAGGGAATCGATACGGTCGACGCCGACGGCGTTGCGCTGGCAGCTATCCAAGGGTTGAGCGCACTGCTTACGGAAAAGGACGCAAAAATCGATGCGCTGCAAGCAGAAGTGTCGGCACAGCGGCAGGAACTTGCAGAGCAGAAAGAGCGCGTCGCTGCACTTTCGTCTTTGGCCAGCCAGTTCGCGGAGATGAAGGCGGAAATGGCTGCCCTGCGGCGGTCCTCGCCGTCGGTGACGACCGTCGTGTCAACGCAACCGTAGGCATTGCAGCGCAGCCGCGCGCTACGGCTGCGCTGTCAGTACAACGCGAGTTAGTCGCCGTCTTTCTTTTTCGATCCGCGTTTTCCGACGCGCACCATCTTGCGCAACGCGTCCCCGATCATGCTCAGCGACGTCTTGACGGCGTCCACCGACCAGTCGAGCACCCGGCGCTCGTCGACGCCGCTGAATGCGCGCACGACGTCGGGCATGCCGGTGATCGGCGAATCCTTCCATTTCGCCACGGCTTGCGCGCGTTTGCCGATCGCATAGGTCACGCTGGCATTGCTCACCGCGGAAGACACGATGCCGACGAGCGGCACGAAGCGTCGCGTCACGACGCCGCCGACGCGTCCGGCGAGGCGGCGCAGCACGCCGCGCACGAGCATGTCGCCGGCGATGCTCGCGCTCGCGCCCACCGTTTGCACGCGTTCGATAAGTTCGTTGTGCAAGGGTGCGGGAAGCTTCAGTGCATAGAGGGCGAATGTGTCTTCGACAAGTTCGCGCTGTACGCGGGTGAGAAATTGTGCGTCGAGCACCTCGCCGAACACGAAGCCGAGTACGCGACCGAGGCCGGGAATCGCTTCGATCGCCGCGGTCAGGGCGCCGGTCAATGCCGCACGAGTGCACTTGCGCCGCAGCAGGGCGACGAACTGCGTGTCCGGATCCTCGTTACGTGTCACCGCGATTTCTGTGCTGGCTTTGCGCGCGAGCGGCTTGTCTTCCGGGTTGCGTTTGATGCGCAGCATGGTTCCATGCTAACGGAAATCGGCTGCGCTTGCCTTGCCGGTTGAATTCGCGGCGACAGGGCGCACCTCACGGTCGTGCGGTATCCTTACTCGCGTGGCGAGCCCTTGCTCGTCATTCCGGCGCAAGCCGAAAACCTTCGGTGCCTGCATTGGGGCAAAATGGATCCGGCATGCGCCGGAATGACGGACTCCCGAGCGTTACTTCAAGTCTCACCTGTTGTCGGATATTTCATGACTGATTTCACTTCCGCCTCTCTCGACCGCCACGATACGATCCGCGCCGTGACCTACGCCGACGGTGCATTGCGTTTGCTCGACCAGCGCGAGTTGCCTTTTGCGGAGACGACCATCGAATGCCGCAACGCGCTGGAAGTCGCCAAGGCGATCAAGGATCTCGTCGTGCGCGGCGCGCCCGCGATCGGCATCGCCGCGGCGTGGGGCGTGGTGCTGCAGGCTTCCCTGCTCGACACCGCAGGGCACGAAATCACGCCGGCCGCGCTCAACTCGACGTTCGACACCTTGAACGCGGCGCGTCCGACCGCGGTGAATCTCGCCTGGGCGCTGGCGCGCATGCGCCGCGCGCTCGAGCGCGCCGTTTCCCAGCCGAAACAAGATCCCCTCGACGCGCTGACCGCCGAGGCGCATGCCATCCAGGACGAAGACCTCGCCGCCAACCGCAAGATGGGCGAGATCGGCGCCGGATTTCTCGGCAGCGACGTCGGTGTGCTGACTCACTGCAACACCGGCTCGTTGGCGACCGCGGGGTTCGGTACCGCACTCGGTGTGATCCGCGCCGGCTACACGAGCGGAAAAATTAAACAAGTATACGCGGGCGAAACGCGTCCCTGGCTGCAGGGCGCGCGTCTGACGATGTGGGAGCTCGCGCGCGACGGCATTCCGGCGAAGCTGATCGCGGACTCGGCCGCCTCGCATCTGATGAAGTCCGGTGCGGTGCAATGGATCGTCGTCGGCGCCGATCGTATCGCCGCGAACGGCGACACGGCGAACAAGATCGGCACGTATCAGCTCGCGGTGAGCGCGAAGCGGCACGGCGTCAAATTCATGGTCGTCGCGCCGTGGTCGACGGTCGACATGGCGACCGAGAACGGCGACGACATCGAGATCGAGCTGCGCGACGCGGCGGAATTGCTGTCGATTTCCGGCAAACGCACCGTGGTCGAAGGCGCCGAGGCGTGGAATCCGGTGTTCGACGTGACGCCTGCGGAGCTGATCGACGTCATCGTCACCGAACGCGGTGCGGTGACGGCGCCCGCCGGCGGCGGGCTGCGCGCGCTGGCGGGAGGTTGAGGGATGCGCGAAAAGGACGATCGGGCGCCGGACATCGCCGTTCTCGTACCTTGCTACAACGAAGCGGCGGCGATCGCCGGCGTGGTTCGCGATTTCCGCAGCGCATTGCCGAACGCGGCGATTCACGTGTTCGACAACGCATCGAGCGATGACACCGCGGCGATCGCACGCGACGCCGGCGCGATCGTGCACGGCGTCGAACTGCGTGGAAAAGGCAATGTCGTGCGGCGCATGTTCGCGGACATCGAGGCGGACATCTACGTGCTCGTCGACGGCGACGGCACCTACGACGCCGCTAGCGCGCCGCGCCTGGTCGAATTGTTGCGCAGCGAACGTTGCGACATGGTGGTGGCTACGCGACAGCACACCTCGGCGGATGCTTACCGTCCCGGCCATGTGCTCGGGAACCGTATGCTGACGGGGTTTCTGAGCTGGATCTTCGGGCGTGCCTGCGCGGACATCCTTTCCGGCTATCGCGTGTTTTCGCGGCGCTTCGTCAAATCGTTCCCGGTGCTTTCCGCGGGCTTTGAAATCGAAACCGAAATCACCGTGCACGCCCTGGAGCTGCGCGTGCCGATCGCCGAAACGGAAACGCCGTACAGCGAGCGCGCGGAGGGATCGGAAAGCAAGCTGCGCACCTATCGCGACGGCGCGCGCATCCTGTTCACGATCCTGCGCTTGTTCAGCGCCGAGCGGCCGCTGCTGTTCTACAGCACGATCGCCGCGCTGCTCGCGCTGGTGTCGATCGTGCTGATGATTCCGGTGGCGATCACCTATGCGCAGACCGGGCTGGTGCCGCGCTTTCCGACCGCGATTCTTTCGACCGGATTGATGCTGCTCGCCGCGCTGTCGCTGTCGGCAGGCGGCATTCTCGATACGGTGACGCGCGGCCGTCGCGAGCTGAAAATGCTGCATTACCTCACCCAGCGTGCGCCGGAGTAACGAATGCGCCAACTCGCCCTGTTCTGCGTAGGCGGTGTGCTCGGCTTCGTCGTCGACGCCGGCGTGTTGCAGCTGCTCGTCACCGGCCTCGCCTGGGACCGTTTCAGCGCGCGCCTGATTTCATTCCTCTGCGCGGCGACGGCGACGTGGCTGTTCAACCGCAACTATACGTTCCGCGGCACGCGCAATCATTCGCGCTTCGGCGAGTGGGTGCGCTACGTGCTGGCGATGAGCGGCGGATTCGCCTGCAATTTCGCCACCTATTCCGCGCTCGTGCTGGCCTACAACATCGACAAGCATTGGCTGGTGCTGGCGGTCGCGGCCGGTTCGGTGGCCGGGCTCGGCGTCAACTATCTCTCTTCCCGCTACTGGATTTATCGCAAGACTCACGACGCAGGCGTGACCGGCAAAGTGGATTGATTCCGGCGCTGGGTGATCAGCGCGGTCAACGCGCCGACGTTGAGCAGCACGAAGAACGGGAATGCGTGCAGATAGCGGAACGAGATG
>DAIMZS010000185.1:2346-6721 GCA_036733825.1 Rudaea sp. | reverse complement strand
ATGTCGAGCACGCGCGAGTTCGCGTCGAGCACGAGGAAGTTGTCCATGCCCATGCCGCTCTTCGAAGTGACGACGCGTGCGTCGAGCACGGACAGGCGCATGCGCTCGAATACCGCGGTCACCGCGGCGAACAAGCCGTCGCGGTCGGGCGCGTAGACGAACACTTCGCTGCCGCCGCGCGGCCCCTGCGGATCGACGAGCACGAGCGGCGCTTTCGCATCGTTCGCGTTGGCGATCCCGGCGGTCTGCCAGGCGATCAGGCTCGGCTTGAAGCGCAGGAAGGTTTCCTCGGGAAAATCGGACCAGATGCGCCCGATCGACTGCGCCGACAAGCCGGCTTCGGCGAGGAGTTGATACGCCTGCATCTGCGCCTCGCGCACGCGCTCGGGTACGTGCGGCGGGCGCTCGAGGCCGCCGCGCAGAACGTAGCGCGTGCTCGTGTAAAGGTCGGCGAGCAGTTTGTCCTTCCACGAATTCCAGAGTTTCGCGCTCGTGCCGGCGATGTCGGCGCAGGTCAGCAGATATAAGTAGTCGAGCCGCTCGGAATCTTCGACCGTAGCGGCGAAACGGTGCACGACGTCGGGATCGTTGATGTCCTGACGCTGCGCGGTGACGCTCATGTGCAGATGCCAGCGCACCAGCCAGGCGACGAGATCGATGTCGGCGCCGGACAGGCCGAGCATCGCGCAAAACTCGCGCGCGTCTTTTTCGCCGAGTTCGGAGTGGTCGCCGCCGCGGCCTTTGGCGATGTCGTGGAACAGCGCGGCGAGGATCAGCAGTTCCGGTTTCGCCAGCCGGCTGAAGAGCTCATGCGCCAAGGCGAATTCGCGACTCGTATCCGCATTCGCGAACTTCGCCACGTTGCGCAGCACGCGCATCGTGTGTTCGTCGACCGTGTAGACGTGAAAAAGATCGTACTGCATGCGCCCGACGACTTTGCCGAACGCGGGCAGATACTGCGCAAGTACGCCGTAGCGGTTCATGCGCACGAGCGCATCGACCGCCGGCGCGCCCTTGCGCAGCAGGCGCGCGAACGCGGCGTTCACCTCGCCGTCGAACGCCAGCTCGCGGCCGATTTTCGTCAGCGCCGCGTTGATGCGGCTGACGAGGTCGGCGCGCAGGCCTTTGATGTCCGGATGCTCGATCCAGACGCGGAACAGGTCGACCAGCGCGGCGGGTCGGCGCAGGAACAAGTCGGGCGGATCGCAGTCGAGGCGCCCGTGAACGCTGACGAAATCGATGCTGAGCCGCTGCGGCACGGCCGAGGCGGAATCCGCGTCGAGCGCCTCTTCGCAGCGCTGCAGGAACTGATCATTGAGCCGCGCGATCACGATCGCGGCGCGGAAGAAACTCTGCATGAACTGCTCGACGCCGAGATTCTGCGCGTGCTCGTCGCTGTAGCCGAGGCGCCGCGCGAGTTCACGCTGATAGTCGAACAACAGGCGTTCCTCCGGCCTCCCGGCGACAAGATGCAGCGCGTAGCGGATGTGCTGCAGGCGCGCACGCGCGTTTTCTGCCGCCTGGGCCTCGGCCGCGGAAAGCATGCCGCGCGCGACCAACTCGGCGAACGTCGGCGCGCCGAACAGGCGCTTGCCGAACCAGAGGATCAACTGCAGTGCGCGCAGACCGCCCGGGCCGTCCTTGAGATTCGGTTCGAGGTTGTAGGCGGTGTCGTTGAACTTCGCGCGGCGCTGCTCTTCCTCGCTGCGTTTGGCGGCGAAGTATTGCGCGGGCGGCCAAATGTCCGCATCGGCCATCAGGGCGGCGAATCCGGCGGCGAGTTCGGCAGAGCCGAGCAGCCGGCGCGCATCGAGCAGGCTGGTGTAGATCACCGCATCGGCGCCGGCCAGCTCGCGGCATTCGGCGAGCGTGCGCACGGCGTGGCCCGGTTTGAGGCCGATGTCCCAGAGGCAGGTAAAAAAAGACTCCACGGCGCGCAGCGCGGCCGGCTGCGGCATCGGCACGGTCAGCACGAGCAGGTCGACGTCGGAGTAGGGAAACATCTCCTCGCGCCCGAACCCGCCTGCGGCGAACAGGGCCAGCGTTTCGTTTTCGCCGACGCAGGCGACCCAGACGTGTTCGACGACGCGCTCGACCGCATTCGAGCGCGCGCGGATCAGTTCGGCCGTCGCGGCGTCGTAACGATCGCGGTCGATCGCCGCGAACGCTTCGGCGAGCCGGCGGTCGGTGTCGCCGAGCAATTGCCGCAGCGCCAAACGCGCCTGTTCGGACACGCCCGAGCGTGGGACGCTTTTGGGCAGGCGTGGCAGCGATAGCGAAATTGGCGTCATGTAGTGCATCGCTTCAGCCCCTCTCCCGCCGGGAGAGGGGTTGGGGTGAGGGTCCGATGTTGTTCAAAGCTAACATTCTGCCCGCCAATGTATTCGATAAATCGGCGTCAATGCATTTCCGGACCCTCATCCGGCGCTTTGCGCCACCTTCTCCCGACGGGAGAAGGAAAAAACAGCTACGCCGCCTTCGGCCACGGCGTCAGGATTTCGAAACCGTCGTCGGTAACGGTGACCGTGTGCTCCCACTGCGCCGACAGCGAATGGTCGCGCGTGACCACCGTCCAGCCGTCGGGCAAGAGGCGCGTCTGCGGCCGGCCCGCGTTGACCATCGGCTCGACGGTGAAAGTCATGCCTTTCTCCAGGCGCAGGCCCTGGCCGCGGTGACCGTAGTGCAGCACCTGCGGATCTTCGTGGTAGATCTGGCCGATGCCGTGGCCGCAATACTCGCGCACGACCGAGAAGCCGGCCGCCTCGACATGTTTCTGGATGGCGTAGCCGATATCGCCGAGCGTGGCGCCGGGCTTGACCTGCTGGATGCCGAGCATCATCGCATCGAAAGTCACCGTGCACAGGCGCTGCGCGCGCACGTCGGGCTTGCCGACGTAATACATGCGGCTGGTGTCGCCGTGCCAGCCGTCTTTGATGACGGTGACGTCGATGTTGACGATATCGCCGTCCTTGAGCACCTTGCCCGGGCTCGGGATGCCGTGGCAGATGACATGGTTGACCGAGGTGCAGATCGTCTTCGGAAAACCCTTGTAGCCGACGTTGGCCGGAATCGCCTTCTGCACGTCGACGATGTAGTCGTGGCAGATCGTGTCGAGTTCTTCGGTCGTCACGCCCGGCTTCACGTGCGGCACGATCATCTCGAGCACCTCGGCGGCGAGGCGGCCGGCGATGCGCATTTTTTCGATCTGCTCGGGAGTTTTGATGGTAACGGGCATGTTTTCTCGATCCGGAACACGGCCGCTTGTCTGTAAGCGCCCGTACAGGCTATAATTTCAAAGTTTCGTGCGGCCACCGTAATAAACGGCGCCTGTCACGAAATGCGGTCGAGGGAGCGAATTCCCAAGCCCGCCGGGCATTCCGCCCAAATCCGCACACGTGTCGATACCGTTGTCGGGGTGCTTCGATCCCTTCGGGATTCGAGGTCGCCAACGCTGGATACGTGGAGGTTCAACCCCGGACTCATCGCGCCAACTTTCATGCGCGACGACGTCCATTGAGTGAGAGTATACAATGCCTCAAGTCACCATGCGCCAGATGCTCGAAGCCGGCGTGCATTTCGGTCATCAGACCCGCTACTGGAATCCCCGCATGGCGCCGTACATCTTCGGCGCGCGCGGCAAGATCCACATCGTCAACCTCGAAAAAACCCTGCCGCTGTTCACCGACGCGATGAACTTCCTCTCGGCGATCGCGCAGAAGCGCGGCACCGTGCTGTTCGTCGGCACCAAGCGCTCGGCCCGCGACACCATCAAAGAAGAAGCCGCGCGTTGCGGCATGCCCTACATCAGCCAGCGCTGGCTCGGCGGCATGCTGACCAACTTCCGCACGGTCAAGCAGTCGGTCGCGCGCCTGAAGGAAATCGAAGCGATGGCCACCGATGGCCGCTTCGAGAAGCTGGTCAAACACGAAGTGCTCGGCCTCGTGCGCGAGAAGGACAAGCTCGAGAAGTCGCTCGGCGGCATCAAGAACATGAACGCCCTGCCCGACGCGCTGTTCGTGATCGATATCGGTCATGAGGACATCGCGATCAAGGAAGCGAAGAAGCTCGGCATCCCGGTCGTCGCCGTGGTCGATACCAACTATGACCCCTCGCTCGTCGACTATGCGATTCCGGGCAATGACGACGCGATCCGCGCCGTGCAGCTCTACGCCCGCGCCGCCGCCGACTCGGTGCTCGAAGGCAAGGCCGCCGCGCCGGCCTACGTCGCCGCCGCCAAGGATGAGTTCGTCGAACTCGACGCCGAAGGCAACCCGGTGACGAAGAAGGCCGACGCGCGCGAGCGCGACCGCGACGACCGCCGCAAGCCGGGCCCGCGCAAGCCGGCGCCGAAGAAGGCCCCGGCCGGTCAACGCCG
>DAIMZS010000185.1:0-2246 GCA_036733825.1 Rudaea sp. | reverse complement strand
GCGCTCACCGAAAACCAGGGCAACATCGACGCCGCGGCCGAGTGGCTGCGCAAGCAGGGTCTGGCCAAGGCCGACAAGAAGGCCGGCCGCGTCGCCGCCGAAGGCCGCATCGCGATGGCGCAGAACGGCGGCAAGGCCGTGCTCGTCGAGATCAACTCCGAAACCGACTTCGTCGCCAAGGACGCGAACTTCCTCGCCTACACCGACGCCGTGGCCCAGGCCGCGCTCGCTTCGGGCGCCAGCGACGTCGAAGCGCTGAAGAGCGTCAAGCTCGCCTCGGGCGAAACCGTCGAGGAAGCCCGCGCCGCGCTGATCGCCAAGGTCGGCGAGAACGTGCAGGTGCGCCGCATCAAACGCATCGACAGCACGAACAACGTCGGCGCCTACCTGCACGGCGGCCGCATCGGCGTGCTCGCCGAGGTCAAGGGCGGCGACGCCGACTTCGCGCGCGGCGTGGCCATGCATGTCGCGGCGATGAATCCGCCGTACAACAAGGCCGCCGACGTGCCGGCCGACTTCGTCGCCAAGGAAAAGGAAATCGAACTGGCCAAGATGAGCGAGAAGGACAAGGCCAAGCCGGCCGAGATCCTCGAGAAGATCATCGGCGGCAAGGTCGCGAAGATCATCAACGAGAACACGCTCTACGGCCAGCCGTACGTGCTCGACACCGACAAGAGCGTCGAAGCCGTGGCCAAGGCCGCCGGTGCGGATATCGTCGGCTTCCAGCGTCTCGCCGTCGGCGAAGGCATCGAGAAGGTGGTCGAGGACTACGCGGCCGAAGTAGCCAAGGCAATGAAGGTCTAAACGACCTCGCCTTTCGGCAGCCCTTAAAAACCCGCAGTCACCTGCGGGTTTTTTTGTGCCTGCCACCATCGACGTCATTCCTGCGAAAGCGGGAATCCAATTTGATCTTCGCTCGTAGCCACCAAAGCAAAAATGGATTCCCGCTTTCGCGGGAATGACGACAATGAAAGAAAACGCGCTCGCCCTCGCGTACAATGCGCGCGTTTGTTCGCCGGAGACCAGAGATGCCTGCAGATAAGAAATACAAACGCATACTTCTGAAACTTTCCGGCGAAGCGCTGATGGGCGAGGCCGACTACGGCATCGACCCGAAAGTGCTTACCCGCCTCGCGCGCGAGGCGCACGAGGTGCAGCGCGCCGGCGTGCAGATCGGCATGGTGATCGGCGGCGGGAATATCTTCCGCGGCGAAGGCCTGGCCGCGGCCGGCATGGACCGCGTGACCGGCGATCACATGGGCATGCTCGCCACCGTGATCAACGCGCTCGCGATGCAGGACGCGCTCGAAAAAGTCGGCGCCGAGGCGCGCGTGATGAGCGCGATCAAAATCAACGAGGTCTGCGAAGATTTCATCCGCCGCCGCGCGATCCGCCATCTCGAAAAAGGCCGCATCGCGATCTTCGCCGCGGGCACGGGCAATCCGTTCTTCACCACCGACTCGGCCGCCGCGCTGCGCGCGATCGAGATCGGCGCCGACCTCGTGCTCAAGGCGACCAAGGTCGACGGCGTCTATACCGCCGATCCGAAGAAGGATCAGACCGCCACGCGCTACGAGCGCCTCACCTATGACCAGGTGATCGAACGCAAGCTTGCGGTGATGGACACGGCCGCGATCGCCCTGTGCCGCGACAACAAGCTGCCGCTGCGCATCTACGACATGAGCCGCGAGGGCGACCTCATGCGCATCGTGCGCGGCGAGGCGGTGGGCACGCTCGTCGACACCGGCAAGTAGCCCCGCGGCGGCCGGGCGCCGCCATTCCGAGCGACGCTGATATACTTCGCAGCCTTTCTAAGACCAGCGGAGCGAAGTCATGCTCAACAACATCAAATCGGACGCGCAGACGCGCATGACCAAGAGCGTGGATGCGCTCAAGCATGAACTCACCCGCCTGCGCACGGGCCGCGCGAGCACGGCGCTCGTCGAGCACCTGAAGGTCAACTACTACGGTTCCGACGTGCCGATCAGCCAGGTCGCCAACATCGCCGTCGCCGACGCGCGCTCGCTGACGATCACGCCGTGGGAAAAACCCATGGTCCCCGCTGTCGAGAAGGCGATCATCGCCGCCAACCTCGGCTTCACCCCGACCACGGCCGGCACGGTGATCCGCATCAACATCCCGCCCCTCACCCAGGAGCGCCGCAAGGAACTGTCCAAGCACGTCTCGCACGAGGGCGAAAACGCGAAGATCGCCATCCGCAACGTGCGCCGCGACGCCCTGCACCA
>DAIMZS010000184.1:0-6733 GCA_036733825.1 Rudaea sp. | reverse complement strand
GACTGCACGATCTGGCTCATCGCTTGCGCATCTCTGTACTCCTTGACCGCCTCCGCGCAGTCGACCAAACCGTCGCCGGGACATTGGTACGTGGTGGATAGCGGTTGCTGCTCCCATAACGGCTTTCCGTCGAGCGTCTCCAAACGCAATTTGCCCAAGGGGGCGGGAAGGAGGGCGTAGGTCCGGTTGTCCGAAGTGACGAAGCTGATCTGCGTACAGAACCCTCGGGCAACCAGGTCGTGAGGATCGCTTTCGCTGCGCACGGGCCGCCAGCCCATTTGCCCGAACATGTTCGTGACTTTGTCCGTACAGACAGAATCCAGCCCCGCGCCGTTTTGGGACGCAGACGCTTCGGATACGAAAGTAGCGCTAACGAACACCCGCACGCCTTTGAGAGAATCGGGTATCGCAGGCGGCGCATAGTGGCTTTGCAGATGCACCACGTCGGTCCCTTGAATGCGGGCAAGATTTTCCGGCGTAAGCGTATTCGGATTGTTTTTCGACTCGGTGCAGTTCACCGCGTCGATGCGCCCCTTCACTCGAACGCCATTTTGCGCGGAACAATCCAGCTCGATGGAGCCATGAATGTCGCCGCCGATCGGTTTGCAGTTGTAAGTCGCGTGGGGCGGTCCGTCGCACATCTGCCACGAATACGCATCCTGCCGGGCGTCGAGGTTCAGGACCGAGCAGTCTGCCTTGCGGAAGTCGTTCGTCTGTGCCGAGTTTCCCGCCGTGATCTGAACCTCGGGGCCGTCCCACGCATTGGTTATGTAGTGGATGCGCGAGCCCGTTTTCGTCGAAGAAAGATCGAGCCATCCGTTCTGCCCCTCGCAGCGATCCGGCGACAGCGGAACGCTTTTGCCGGACGGGTCCTGCCAAACCAGATTGCCTTTGATGTTGGTCACTCCGCAACCGCACAAAGATGCGGCGATCAGGATAACGATGAATCCTAAGCTGATCTCGTTCGGAAGACAGCGAGTGGTTTTCATATGTTGGCCGCGCATTTTGAGAGGGATGCTCGTTGGACGTGTCTGATCCGCGTCGATCCGAATGCGCGCTGGACTCCGCTTCTGATTCCTCAGCGCCCCGATCGCCGGGAATCATGATGCCAGGACGCCATGTAAACTTCCGCCGGCCAAGCGAAAAGTTTTGTATTCACCGGGCGAGATAAATCCGCCAGCCGCTTCGTTCTTCAATATAGATGTTGTTCGGTGATTTTTAGACAGCCAAAAAATGACGAAAAAACAATCATTAATTTCGACATGTTGACGTGCTTGCGCACTTCACAAAAATTAATGTGCCACAACAGTTTGAACCGTTGCTGGACGCGTAATCTTGTGCACTTGAGCGCATCGGTATTTCGGCGTAGGTTTTGTTCTCGGTAATCTCCGACCGCAAGGCGATTACTCTCAATTGACCCCGAGCACCGGAGCGCTCGGGGTCTTTCTCATCCGCCGCCGGAAAAACGGTTCCGCGCTTCCATTTCCGTCCGCTCGACGCAGCTATTTGCCTGAAGCGGCAACTTACGACTAGCATAGGTCGTTCGAACATCTGGGAGCTTCGCATGCGCGGAATGGTCCGGATCACGTTGTTCGTCACCTTGTTGTTTCTCTCGTTGCCGGCGCTCGCCGTCGACGGCTATGCCGTCACGGACGTGAACCTCCGCGCCGGGCCCGGCACGGATTACCCCTCCATCACCGTGGTGCCGCAGTGGACCGGGCTGCAGGTGCAGGGCTGCGTCGATGGATATTCGTGGTGCGACGTGCAGGTCGGCGCCGATCGCGGTTGGGTCTATGCGCAATACCTGGAGTTCCTGCAGGACAACGAACCGGTATACATCGAGGACAATGGTCCGCGGCTCGGCATTCCGATCGTGACCTTCTCGGTCGGCACCTACTGGGACAGCTACTATCGGACACGGCCGTGGTACCGCAACCGCGCTTACTGGGTCAGCCGGCCGCCGCCGATCTACCGGCCGCTGCCGTCGCGTCCGCCGGGGATGCGTCCGCCGCCGCGGCCGCCGTTTCATGGCGGGCGTCCACCGGTCAATCGGCCGCCGATCACGCGACCGCCGCCGCGTCCGCGGCCGCCTTCGCAGGGCGGGCCCGGCGGGCGTCCACCGATCACCACGCCCGCGCCGCGTCCGCCGGTCGGCGCCGGGCCGGGCGGCCGGCCGCAGAAGCCGGGCAATCGGCCGCGTCCTGGCGACTCGAACAACGGCACGCCGCGTCCGCAGCCGCGATCGATGCCGCAGAATGGGGGCTGACGGCGCCGCATCGCGATACGTTTGATTATTCCATCGCATAAAAAAACGCCCGGACCAGCCGGGCGTTTTTCCTTGTTCGCGGTCCAACGCGAAGCGGTGCGACTGGTTACTGGCAAGCCTTGCCGTGCGCCGCATGCGCGCCGGCCTTCTCGGCATCGGCCGCGCTCATGTACGAGCCCTGCTTGGTCTTGCCGTACCACTCGTCACCCTGACAGTGATAGACCTTCGACTCGGCGTTGACCCAGACGAGGCCCGGACCACCACCCGGCTTGGCGACGATATCCTTCGCCGGCGTCGGCGGCGTGTGCTTGGCCTTGGTTTCGTCCTTGGCCGCAGTGGTGGCGGTGCTCGCCGTGGCTGCTGTCGTCGCGGTGGCGGCGGGCGCCGCTGCCGTCGGAGCCGCGGCCGTCGCCGCTGCTTTCGCGTCCGTTGCCGGCGCCGTTGCCGTCGCCGCGTCCGCGTCTTTCTTGCGATGATGCTTCTTCGTCGTGTCGTCGGTCGTGGTGGTCGCCGCCGTCGTGCTCTTCGCATCGCTGCTCTTCGCGTCGCTCTTCGCCGCGGTCTTGTCCAACCACTCCTTCACGCCCTGATGGCCTTTGCACGCTCCCTTGTGCGTCGTGCCGTCGTAATACGTTCCGTCCTTGCACAGAGCGGTGTGGCTCGCCGCCGAATCCTGTGCATAGACGCCCTGGCACAGCAGCGCTCCCAAACCGATTGCTACCGAACCCAACAACGTTTTCATTGCCGTCTCCATTGATTGATCGAATGCGCGTGAGAGGTTTGTCTGCATCGCGCGGTGCAGAGAATGACAGGCCCTTTCCCTCTGTCAATCGTCGCCCAGAATGCCATTCAGCAAGTTCCCGAGCGGCGTTCAGTTAGCGCCTCGCGGTGTTAATTTTTTCGTAATTCCGCGTAAGAAATTGCCGACAAATCGGGAGTTTGCGAACGGCGGTCGGCGTTGGACGCCGGCAAAATGCGAGATAAACGATCGGCTTCTGCGCAGCCGCTCAAACGCGTGCAGAAAAATCGACGGCCTGCCAGCCGTAGCGGTCGAAAATGACAAGGCCAGGCCGTGCTTTGGCCAGCTTGACGAAGCCGATGCGCGCAGTCACAGACGACGGCAGCGGCACGTCGATGGTTTGCGCGTGAGAGGGCAGAGTGAATTGCCGCGTATGCGTGTTGCCGAAAGTATCGCCGAGCAGAACCAGCACTTCTCGATGGCCGTGCAGATTTTTCTCACGCACACGCAACTCAAGAACGTCCTCGTTGCGCAGCGTCGCGGTCAGCGGATGATCTGCGCGCGGCAAAGCCACGCCCTCGCCGTAGGCCTCCCGCCGCGTGGCGAAGGCGAGAAAGCGTTTGCCGCTGAGCGCCATCTGCGTGCGATGGCTGGCTATCGCGCGTCGTTTGAGGTCGCTGTGTTCCGCGCTCAACTCGACGACGCGTGAATCCTTCGAACCGTCTTCGCCGTGCACGCGATAAGCGAGCAAAGACGGATGCACATCGCCGGAACCCAGCGCGAGCCGCGCCGCGATGTGCGCCGCGCTGTGATCGGGATGGCGATCGGCGAGCACGGGCAGTGCGAGATGCGTCGGCTTGAATTCGGCGATTTGCCGGTGCAGCGGCGCGACGAAAGTTTCCCCGCCCTGCATCAGCAACGCGGTCAGGCCGGCATCGGGCAGACCGAAAAACACGCGCTCGTCGGCGAGGACGCCGAGCACGTCGAGCGCCGCCTGCGCCTCGGCACGACGCCGCGCACCCCAGCGCGCACGCGCGTCGTCGTCGATGCGCCAGCGTTTTTCGATCCAACGCTGCGGCCAAGGATTGTTGCCGCCGTCGGTGAGTGTGATCACGCGCCGCGCCGCGCCCGCATCGCGCGCGGCGAGCAGCAGGCCGCCGCAGCCGATCGACTCGTCGTCGGGATGCGGCGCGAGCACGAGCACGCGATCGGTCGCACGCAGCTGTATTGCGCCGCTCATCGACCGCGGTTCAAAGTCGCGCCGACTCGGCATGCCGCACCTGGCCGCTGCCGCGCACCACGTAGCGCTCGATCGTCAGCGATTCGGCGCCCATCGGTCCGTAGGCATGCAGGCGCGTGGTCGAAATGCCGATCTCGGCGCCGAGACCGAGCTCGCCGCCGTCGGAAAATCGCGAGGAGGCGTTGACCAACACGACCGCGGAACGCAGCGCATGCACGAACTTGTTCGCAGCCGCGTCGTCGCGCGTCGCGATCACCTCGGTGTGATCGGAACCGTAGCGCCGGATGTGCGCGATCGCGGCATCGAGATCGTCGACCACGCGCACGGCGAGAATCAGATCGAGATATTCGGCGGCGTAGTCGTCTTCGCTCGCGGGCGCCATGTCCGCGACCAGCGCACGGCTGCGCTCGTCGCCGCGCAGTTCGACGCCCTTCGCGCGCAGCACCTGCGCGACGCGCGGCAGGAAGGCCGCGGCCATGTCCTTGTGCACGAGCAGGGTTTCGAGCGAGTTGCAGGCGGACGGCCGCGTCGTCTTGCCGTCGACGGCAAGGCGCAACGCCACCTCGGCATCGGCGCCGGCGTCGACATAGAGATGGCATACGCCTTGATAGTGCTTGATGACGGGCACGCGCGCGTGCTCGGCGACGAAACGGATCAGGCCGACGCCGCCGCGCGGAATCGCGAGGTCGACGATATCGGTCAGCTGCAGCAGCTTCATCACCGTCTCGCGGCTCAGGTCTTCGACCAGCGTGATCGCGGCTTCGGGCAAGCCGTGCGCGCGCAGCGCGCCGCGCAGGGCGGCGGCAATCGCGCGATTGCTGTGGAATGCTTCCGAGCCGCCGCGCAGCAGCACGGCGTTGCCGGCGTGGAAGCACAGCGCCGCGGCGTCGGCAGTCACGTTCGGGCGCGCTTCGTAGATCATCGCGATCAGGCCGAGCGGAATGCGCACGCGTTCGATTTCGAGCCCATTCGGACGTTGCTCGCGGCGCGTGACTTGGCCGACCGGATCGGGCAGGTCGGCCACTTCTTTCACGGCCTGCACGATGCCGGCGAGGCGCACATCGTCGAGACGCAGGCGGTCGATCATCGCGGCGGCGAGTCCTTTGGCGGTCGCCGCATCGACATCGTGCGCGTTGGCTGCGAGGATGGCCTGCGATTGCGCGGCGAGCGCGTCGGCCATCGCGTACAGCACATCGCGCTTCGCCGAGGTGGACAGCGCCGCGATGGCCGCACCGGCCCCACGCGCGGCAAGCGCGAGTCCGCGGATGTCCGGCGGAGCGGATTCGCTGCGCATGTCGGCCGCCGCATTCATGCCGTCACTCCCTCGATCAAAACCACCAAGTCGTTGCGGTGCAGAATCTCGTCGCCATAACTGAAGCCGAGCAGCGTTTCGATCTCGCGCGACTGTCTGCCGGCGAGTCTTCGCACCTCGCCCGCATTGTACTGAACCAGGCCGCGCGCGACGGCGCGATCGTCGCAGACGACTTCGACGATGTCGCCGCGCTGGAATTCGCCGTCGACGCCGACGATGCCGCCAGGCAGCAGCGATTTGCCGCCCGACAGCGCGCGCGCCGCGCCGGTGTCGACGCGAATGCGGCCGTCGGCGCCCGGTGCATGGCGCAGCCAGTATTTGCGTGCGGCGAGGCGGGAACTCGCCGCCGCGAAACGCGTGCCGCGGAACGCGCCGGTGCCGAGCAAAGCCACCGATTCTTCGCGCGTGCCGTTGAACAGCACCGTCGTGATGCCGGCATTCGCCGCCTTCGTCGCCGCCTGCAGTTTGGTATGCATGCCGCCGGTGCCGCGTGCGGAGCCGGCTTCCCCTGCCATCGCGAGAATATCCGGCGTTACCGCGGCGACGGATTCGACGGGTCGGGCGCTCGGGTTGAGCAGCGGGTGCGAATCGTAGAGACCATCGACGTCGCTCGCGATCAGCAGCAAGTCGGCATCGACCAGCGCAGATACGATCGCGGCGAGATTGTCGTTGTCGCCGAGTTTCAATTCCTCGACCGCCACCGTGTCGTTCTCATTGACCACGGGCACGACGGCAAGACGCAGCAATTCGAGCAGTGTGTTGCGCGCGTTGAGATAACGGCGGCGGTTACGCAGGTCGTCGTGCGCGAGCAGCACCTGCGCAGCGGGCAGGGCGCCGAGCAATTCCTGCCACAGCGCGACCATGTGCGTCTGTCCGAGTGCGGCCAACGCCTGGCGCGCGACAAGGCCGCCCGCATCTTCGTGCACGCGTGCACGCCCGGCAGCGACCGCGCCCGAGGAAACGATCACCACTTCGCGCCCTTGCGCGCGCGAGGCGAGAACAAAATCCGCGAGCCCGCGCGCGTGCTGCGCGGAAAGCTGCGTTCCGCCGGCGGTCAGCAGATTGCTGCCGACTTTCAGCACGGCGCGACGCCAGGCCGGCAGTGGTTGTTGGGCGAAACCTTGCGACACTCGTTTCTCCGCTGTGCTCGTCATTCCGGCGGAAGCCGGAATCCAG
>DAIMZS010000183.1:0-6747 GCA_036733825.1 Rudaea sp. | reverse complement strand
ATCGACGCCTGCAAGAACAGCCGCTATCTCGACCTCGTCGCGCCGAAGGGCGCGATGTACGCGTTCCCGAGCGTGCGCAGCGACCGCCTGCCGAACTTCGACGACGAAACCTTCGCCCTCGACCTGCTCGAAAGCGAAAATGTGCTGATCGTGCCGGGCCGCGGTTTCAACTGCGTGCCGCGCAACCACTTCCGCCTCACCCTGCTGCCGCTGGCGCCGGACATGCGCGAGGTGTTCACGCGGATCGAGCGCGTGCTCGAACGCCTGGCCGCCGCGCAGCCGCAGCGTCAAGTCGCCTGAGCGTTCGCGCGGCGCCGGCGCATGCGCTTTCTCGCCCTCGGCGATTCGTACATGATCGGCGAAGGCGTGGCCGAGGCCGAACGCTGGCCTGTGCAGCTGGCGCGGGCGCTTGGCATCGAGGCGCCGGAGATCCTCGCGCGCACCGGCTGGACCACGGACGAACTCGCCGCGGCGATGACGGCGCATGCGTTCCATCCGCCTTACGATCTCGTCACCCTGCTGATCGGCGTCAACAACCAGTACCGCGGCCGCGACCTCGCGAACTACCGCGTCGAATTCCGTGCGCTGCTCGACCGTGCGATCGAACTGGCCGGCGGCGACGCGGCGCGTGTGATCGTCGTCTCGATTCCCGACTGGGGCGTCACGCGCTTCGGCCGCGACAGCGGTCGCGACACGGCGCAGACCGCGCATGCAATCGACTTATACAATGCCGCAAATGCGGAAATTTCCCATTCTGCGCAGGTGCATTACGTCGATGTGACAGCGTTCTCACGTGAAGACGCGGACCTCGTTGTCGACGACGGCCTGCATCCAAGCGGCGTGGCGTATCGGCGCTGGAGCGAATCGATCGCACCGATCGCGCGGCGAGCGCTTTCAATGCGCTAGCTGTGCGCTTCGTTGTTTCGTCTTCGACAGGCGCCGCGTGAGATTGTCGTGCGGCGCACGCATTGCAGCATGAGGAAATGATCAGAATGGATACGGCAGGTCATTGCGGCTCGAGACGACGCTTGATCGGAGCTCTGACCGCAGTTCCGTTCCTGGGCGCGCGAATAAGTCTCGCCTCAGGCGAAGCGCATGGCATGGCGTCGCATCTGCCGTTGGACGGGGCTCCCGCCATGGCTTGGGGCGCCGTCTGTAACGGCAAGATTTTGTCCGCGGGCGGCAAGGGGATCGCCGATGTCGCAGACACATTTGTGCCGGACGCGAACACCGTTTTCGAGATCGGCTCGCTGACCAAGACCTTCACTGCATCGCTGATTTTCCAACTCCAAGAAGAAGGAAAATTGCGCGTTGACGCTCCGGTCAGCACTTATGTGAAGGACTTGCCCGGTCGCTGGAGGAGACTGACGTTGTCGCAATTCCTCAGCCACACCTCCGGCCTTCCGGAATATCTCAATGAGGCCAACTTCCGCACTCTCATGCCGCAGGATCTCAGCCCTCGGGATATCGTGGCGATGGTGGCCGATCTGCCGTTGCGCTTCGGAGCCGGCGAGCGGCACGAATACAACAATCTGGGTTTCATTCTTCTGGGCATGACGGCGGAGGCTGTCACTGGCCAATGCTATTGGGACGAGCTTCAGCACCGGTTCTTCGCGCCCGCGGGCATGAGTTCCACCGGACCGAGAAATCGGCTGAGCAACGCGAAAAAGTATGCCTCCGGCCATTTCTGGGATGGCAGCCGCTACGACGATGATCCGCCGCGCAGCGCGCCGGGATCCACTTGGTCCGCGGGAGGATTGCTCTCTACGGTCGCGGACATGAACCGCTGGTCTCTGGCGCTCGACCGCGGAAAGATCCTGAGCATGGATGTCCGTCGACGAATGTGGACGCCAGCCCACCTGGCGAACGGCGAGCCCGCGGGATGGGGCTATGGCTGGCAAGTCGAGACAGTCGAGGGACGCACCGTCGTATCCCACGGCGGCGGAACGGCCGGCTTTTCCTGCTGGTATCGCCGCGATGTTTCGCGCCCGCTCTCTACGATCGTGCTCACCAACCAGAACGGTCGTGCCGATCCCAAAGCGATGACGAATACTTTGCTGAAGGCGCTGGCGACGATGCGGGAAACCTGAGAGTCGTTGCCGATACCAGCGCAGTGTCATACGCCCAAGCCGGCGCTGTCATTGCCTTGTCTTCCACTCGAAACAGGATTTTTATACTTTTTGCTTACGCTGCATTCCCGGGCCGACCCGGGAGACAGCCATGCAAACGCGCCGCTACCGCAGCATCTTCATCTCCGACGTTCATTTGGGCCTGCGCGATTGCCAGGCCGATTATCTGCTCGATTTCCTGCGCAAGACCTCGAGCGAGCGGCTCTATCTCGTCGGCGACATCGTCGATCTGGAAAACATGCTGCTCAAGCCGTACTGGCACGCGAGCCATACCACGGTGCTGATGGAGTTGTTCGCGATCGCCGCGCGCGGCACGCGCGTGACCTTCATTCCCGGCAATCACGATGCGCCGCTGCGCCGCTTCGCCGGCCAGCGCTTCGGCGGCATCGACATCGCCCTGCACGCCGTGCACATGGGCGCGGACGGGCGCAAATATCTGGTCAGCCACGGCGACGAATTCGACGGCGAGCACACCGCGCCGGCCTGGCTCGTGCGCGTGGGCGATATGCTGCAGCGCTTCGTCGGCGGCCTGAACCGGGTCGGCAACGCGCTACGCCGGCGCCTCGGCCTCGACTACCGCACCATTTCGCTCGGCATCAAGCTGCGCATCGGCACCGCGCGGCGTTTCATCGAAGATTTCGAAACCCGCGTCGCCGACCGCGCCCGCGCGAACGGCTACGACGGACATATCTGCGGGCACATCCATCGCGGCCGCATCCGCGACGAGGACGGCACGCTTTATCTCAACGACGGCGACTGGGTCGAGCACTGCACCGCGCTCGTCGAACACCACGACGGCGCGATGGAAGTGCTGCACTGGACCGAACGTGAGCTGTCGGTGGCGAATTCGCCGGCGGCGCGGACCGTGCCGATCCCGTTGCCCGAGCCGCTGCCGGCGGCGGCTTAGCCGCCCGTCATCCCGGCGAAAGCCGGGATCCATCTTGATCTTCGCGCAAAACACAATGGATTCCGGCTTTCGCCGGAATGACGAACGAGGGCAACAGTCACGGCGGCACACCCGTTGAGAATCGAATCGCACGGCCCAAGATCGGGGATAATTGCCCTCTTCGATCTTTGTGGACCTCCGCCATGTCGCTTTCTCCCGCCACGCGCACCCGTATCGAAACCCTGCTCGCGCAGAACCCCGTCGTGCTGTTCATGAAGGGCTCGCCGCAGGCGCCGCAGTGCGGTTTCTCCGCGGCGGCTTCGGGCGTGCTCAACGAGCTGCTGCCGCAGTACGCGACGGTCAACGTGCTCGAAGACGCCGAGATGCGCGAAGGCATCAAGGCCTACGGCAACTGGCCGACGATTCCGCAGCTCTATGTGAAGGGCGAGTTGGTCGGCGGCGCCGACATTGTGCAGTCGATGTACAACTCCGGCGAGCTGCAGGCGCTGTTCGGCTTGCCCAAGCCCGACCGCACGCCGCCGCAGATCACGATCACCGACGCCGCCGCGCAGGCGATCCGCAGCGCGCTCGCCGACGCCGAGCCGGGCCTGGCGCTGCATCTGTCGATCGACGCGCGCTTCCAGCCGCAGTTCCATCTCGCCGAGCCGGCGGAGGATGCGATCCGTTCCGAATCGAACGGCATCGACGTGCTGTTCGACCTGGGTAGCGCGCAGCGCGCACGTGGCATCCGCATCGACTGGGTCGAGACGATGCAGGGTTCCGGCCTCGCCATCGACAATCCGAACGCGCCGTCGACGATCAAGCAGCTCTCGGTCGCCGAACTCGCGCAGCGCATCGACGCGAACGACATCACCGTCGTCGACGTGCGTCCGCCCGAGGAACGCGCAGTGGCCGCGCTCAACGCTCCATTCCGCACGCTCGACCAGGGCATGGGCGCGCTCGCCGACCTGCCGAAGGACGCGCCGATCGCCTTCCTCTGCCGCAGCGGCGGACGCAGCCAGCGCGCCGCGGAGCAGTTCCACGCGCACGGCTACACGAAGGTCTACAACGTCGCCGGCGGCATCAACGCCTGGGCGCGCGAGATCGATACGACGATTGCGCAGTACTAACGCGCCGCACATCTGCAACGGCGATGATTGAAATCGGCGCCGCCGCGCAACCCGAAGACATCGCGATCGTGCGCGAGCTGCTGCGCGAGTATGAGCACGCGCTCGGCGTCGATCTCTGCTTCCAGGGTTTCGCACAGGAACTGGCGAATCTGCCGGGCGACTACGCGCCGCCGCGCGGTCTCCTGTTGCTCGCGCGCGACGGCGACGCCGTTGCCGGCTGCATCGCGTTGCGCCCGGTCGATCACGGCGATTGCGAAATGAAGCGCCTGTACGTGCGCGATGAATTTCGTGCGGCCGGACTCGGACGCCGTCTCGTCGAACGCGTGATCGCAACCGCGCATTCGCTTGGCTATCGGCGCATAGTGCTCGACACGCTGCCGACGATGGTCGCCGCCCAGCGCCTGTACGAAAGCTTCGGCTTCACCGACGTCCCCCCGTACCGCCACAATCCGATCGGCGGCACGCGCTTTCTTGGACTCGACCTCGCCACGCCTGCTCGAACTGATAGCGATCCGCTTACGACGAACGCGTGAGTCGGCGCAGAAACACGCCCATTTCCTTCTCCGCCTGCTTGTCGCCGCGCCGCACGGCAGCGGCGATGCCCGTCTGGTACGCCGCGGTCGCCGCTGCGCTGTCGCCGCTGTCGGCCAGCGTTTTGCCGAGCAGTTTCCAGGCCGCGGAATAATCGGGATCGAAACGCAGCGCCTCGCGCAGCTCGGCGATCGCGCCCGGCGCATCGCCCTGCACGAGCAGCGCGTTCGCGATCGACATGCGCAGCAACGCGCCGTCGCGTGGGCCGCCGCGCAGGGCGCGCAGCTTGTCCAGCACGTCGTTCGCCGCCATGGGAATCAGCCCAGTTCGGGGTTGCGGCTCGGGCCGCGGCCGTGGCGGTGCACGTCGTGGGTGACGACGCCGACGCGGCGCGAGGGCGGCACGAAAAATTCGGGATGCCTCAAGGTGTTGTGCATGTCCGCCAGTCCCGCGCGCCAATGCTCGGCCATCGTGCTCGGGGCGAAAGCGTAGTCCTTGTACTGTTCCTCGAACGGTTTGGTTTTGTAAATCAGATGGATGATGTTGTAGACACGGTCGGAGAGCCACGGCTCCAACTCCGCGCGCATCGCCGCGGTGATGTGGTCCGGCGGAATTTCCTTGAGCAGCGAATTGAGCGTGGTGCGCAGGTCCTGAAAACGCTGCACGACCTTGGTGCTGAAGCGCGTGCGGCTGGAGTACTGGATGTCCTTCTGCCGTTCGAGCACTTCCATGATGTTCCGCGGCAGCACGCCCTGCGCGCGCCAGAGATCGACCTGAAAAACCAAACTGTCGCGGTGCGGTGTGAGGCTGAGCACATGATCGAGCGGCGTGTTCGAGACGATGCCGCCGTCCCAATAATATTCGCCGTCGATCTCGACCGGCGCGAACGCGGGCGGCAGCGCGCCCGAGGCCATCACGTGTTCGGCGCGGATCGTCGTCTTGTGCGTGCCGAAGTTGTCGAAGTAGGCGAAGTTGCCGTTGCGCACGTTGACCGCGCCGACCGAAAAGCGCACCTCGCCCGCGTTGATGCGGTCGAAGTCGACGAATTCCTCGAGGGTGGTTTTCAGCGGTGTCGTATCGTAGAAACTCGTCGATGATTCGACATGGCCGACGCCGACGTACGGCGGCGGAAAGCGCGGCACGAAGAACCCCGACTGGCCGAACAGCAGCGCGGCGAGCGCGCCCTGTGCGTTGGCGAGGGCGAGCGTGGAGTTCTCCAGCGGCAGCTTTTCGCGCAATCGCTCCTGCCACTCGAACCAGTGCGCGCCGAACGGCACCGCGGGAATCGAAATGCGGTTCCAGAACGCATGCAGGCGGTCGAGCCGCTGCTCGGGCGCGTTGCCGGCGAGCAGCGCGGCGTTGATCGCGCCGATCGAAATGCCGGCGAACCAGTTCGGCAGAATGCCGGCGCGGTGCAGGCCTTCGTAGACGCCACACTGGTAAGAGCCGAGTGCGCCGCCGCCCTGCACGACCAGCGCGATCGTCTGGTAGTGACGCGCGGATTCGTGCGCGGGCGGCGCTTTCCCGTTCGCCGCGGTTTTCATCGCTCGCTTCGCCGCCGGCGCCTTCTCACGCGCGACGGCGGACGTCGGCGCGCGCCGCTTTGCCGAATCCCGAATCCCCGATCTCGAATCGCGGGTTTTCACTGCATGAACCAGCCGTGGCTGACCACGAGCGATTGGCCGGTCAGTGCGTTGGTCTCGAAGCCGGCGAGGAACAGCGCGCAGTTGGCGACGTCGTCGACTGTGGTGAATTCGCCGTCGACCGTATCCTTGAGCATCACTTTCTTGACTACGTCGTCCTCGGAGATGCCGAGTTCCTTGGCCTGCTCGGGAATCTGCTTCTCCACGAGCGGGGTGCGCACGAAACCCGGGCAGATCACGTTCGCACGCACGTTGTGCGCCGCGCCTTCCTTCGCGACGACCTTGGCCAGGCCGATCAGGCCGTGCTTGGCGGTGACATACGGCGCCTTGAGCTTGGAGGCTTCCTTGGAATGCACCGAGCCCATGTAGATGACCGCGCCGCCTTTGCCGGCGTACATGTATTTGAGCGCGGCGCGCGTGGTGAGAAA
>DAIMZS010000182.1:0-6764 GCA_036733825.1 Rudaea sp. | reverse complement strand
GCGGAGTGTGTATGCATCTGACCGAGCTGCGCATCCAGAATTTGCGCAATATTGAAGACGAACGAATTGAGCTTGCCGCTGGGCTCAATTTGTTCGTCGGGCCGAACGGCGCGGGCAAGACCAGTATTCTGGAAGCCGCTTATCTGCTGTCGCACGGCAGCAGCTTTCGCACTCATCAGGCCGAACATGTGCAGAGGCGCGGTTCGGATTCGCTGACCCTGTACGCGCAGGTGCAGACGCAGGCTCTGACGCGGCGCCTTGGCCTGTTGCGGCAGGCAGGACGCTGGACGGCGAAGCTGGACGGCGACTCGTCAGTCAAGCTGACCGATTTGTTTGCGGCCTGCGCGGTGGTCTGTTTCGAGCCGGGCAGCCATGCATTGATTTCCGGGTCCGCTGAGGGGCGGCGCAGCTTCCTCGATTGGGGCGTGTTCCACGTGGAACACGACTTCGCACCGCGCATGCGCCGCTATCGCCGCGCTTTAAGGCAGCGCAACGCCTTGCTCAAGCAGGATGCCGATGACGAGGAATTGTCGATTTGGGATGAGGAACTCTCGCAGGCCGCCGAACCTCTCGCTGCCGCGCGTGAAGCCTACATCGCGCAATTCGAGCGTGCGCTGATTCCCGTGCTCGATGGCTATTTGCCGGAGCTTGGCGGCGCCAGTCTGCGTTTTCGGCCCGGTTGGGACCGAAGCGCACCGCTGAGCCGGGCGCTGGCGGAAGTCCGCGGCCGCGATCGCGGAGTGGGGCATACGACTCGCGGCCTGCATCGCGCCGATTGGAGCCTTTCGTTCGCGAAGGCGCCGAATCATGAACAGCTCTCGCGCGGTCAGGAGAAGCTGTGTGCGATCGCTTGCGTGATGGCGCAGGTCGCTTTGTATCGCGCAGCCCGGGGCGAGAATCCGATCATCGCTTTCGATGATCTCTGTTCCGAACTCGACGCTGGGCACCAAGCCGCAGCCTTGGCCGTGCTCGTCGACAGCGGTGCTCAGATTCTGCTGACCGGCACCGACATTCCGCCCGAATTGCAGGCGCGTTTTGCTCCACAGCGCCGGTTCCACGTGGAACAAGGCCGGGTGCGGGAAGTGGTATAATTTGCCGTTTGCTAATTCACGATTCGCTCTCGCTCGACGAGACATCGCAGGTCGAAATACACATGTCAGAAATCACCGAAGAACAGCCCGCCGGCGGCCAATACGATTCGCGCAACATCAAGGTTCTCAAGGGCCTCGAAGCGGTGCGCAAACGCCCGGGCATGTACATCGGCGACACCGACGACGGCACCGGTTTGCACCACATGGTGTTCGAGGTCGTTGACAACTCGATCGACGAGGCACTGGCCGGCTATTGCGACCATGTCATCGTCACGATCCACGGCGACGGCTCGGTCAGCGTGATCGATAACGGCCGCGGCATTCCGGTCGATATCCATCCGGAAGAGGGCGTATCGACCGCACAAGTCGTGATGACTGTGCTGCACGCGGGCGGCAAGTTCGACGACAACTCGTACAAGGTCTCGGGCGGCTTGCATGGCGTCGGCGTCTCGGTCGTCAACGCGCTGTCGGACCACCTGCGCCTGACGATTTACCGCGACGGCTACGAGCACGAGCAGGAATACCGCCTCGGCGAGCCGCTGTATCCGATCAAGCAGGTGGCGCCGTCGACCCGGCGCGGCACGACGGTGCGCTTCCACCCGAGCCCGGAAGTCTTCACCAACACCGAATTCCATTACGACATCCTCGCCAAGCGCCTGCGCGAGCTGTCCTTCCTCAACTCCGGCGTGAAGATCGAGCTGCTCGACGAGCGCACCGAGAAGCACGACGTGTTCGAATACGAGGGCGGCATCCGCTCGTTCGTCGAGCATCTGGCGCAGCTGAAAACTCCGCTGCATCAAAAGGTTATCAACTTTTCGGCGCAGCACGAGGGCACCACGGTCGACGTCGCGATGCAGTGGACCGACGCCTACCAGGAAACGGTATTCTGCTTCACCAACAACATCCCGCAGAAGGACGGCGGCACGCACCTGGCCGGCTTCCGCGGCGCGCTGACGCGCACGATTTCGAACTACATCGAGGCTTCCGGCCTGCAGAAGACCGCCAAGGTCGCGCTCGCCGGCGACGACATGCGCGAAGGGCTGATCGCGGTGCTGTCGGTCAAGGTGCCCGATCCGAAGTTCTCCTCGCAGACCAAGGACAAGCTGGTTTCGAGCGAGGTCAAGGGCGTCGTCGAAGGTATCGTAAACCAGAAGTTAGAGGAGTTTTTGCAGGAGAACCCGGCAGAAGCCCGCTCGATCGGCGCAAAAGTCGTCGACGCCGCACGCGCGAGAGAGGCTGCGCGCAAGGCGCGCGAGATGACCCGGCGCAAAGGCGCACTCGACATCGCCGGCCTGCCGGGCAAGCTCGCCGACTGCCAGGAGAAGGATCCCTCCCTGTGCGAACTGTTCATCGTCGAGGGCGACTCCGCCGGCGGCTCGGCCAAGCAGGGGCGCAACCGCAAGACCCAGGCCGTGCTGCCGCTCAAGGGCAAGATCCTCAACGTCGAAAAGGCACGCTTCGACAAGATGCTGTCCTCGGCCGAAGTCGGCACGCTGATCACCGCGCTCGGCACCGGCATCGGCAAGGAAGAATTCAATCCGGACAAGCTGCGCTATCACCGCATCATCCTGATGACCGACGCCGACGTCGACGGCTCGCATATCCGCACGCTGCTGCTGACGTTCTTCTATCGGCAGATGCCGGAGCTGATCGAGCGCGGCCACATCTACATCGGCCTGCCGCCGCTGTACAAGCTCAAGCAGGGCAAGCAGGAGCTGTATCTGAAGGACGACGCGGCGCTCAACGCCTATCTCGTGACCAACGCGGTGGAGAATGCCGAGCTGCACTACGCGCCGGGCGTGCCGCCGATCGCCGGCGCGGGTCTGGAAAAGCTGATGCTCGACTACCACGCCGCGCAGGATCAGATCGCGCGCCTGGCCTCGCGCTGCGACACCAAGGTGCTCAACGCGATGCTCGACCTGGCTCCGCCCTCGGCCGAGGATTGGAATGACGCGGCCAAGCTCGAATCCTGGCTGCGCGCGATCACCGCCAGAGTCAACGCCAGCGGCCTCGGCCGTCCCGACTACCGCCTCGGCGTGCGTTCGGCAACCGCCGAGCATCCCGCCGCGCTGACGATCGAACGCCGCCATCACGGCATCGCCACCACGCAGGTGCTGCCCGCCGCGTTCTTCAGCGGCGCCGAGTTCAAGCCGCTGCGCGAACTCGCGCAGCAGCTCGCCGGCCTGTTCCAGCCGGGCGCGGAAATCCGCCGCGGCAACCACGCGCAGACCGTCGCCAACTTCGCCCAGGCGCAGCAATGGCTGCTCGACGAAGCGAAGAAGGGCCGCACGATCCAGCGCTTCAAGGGCCTGGGCGAAATGAATCCGGAGCAGCTGTGGGAGACGACGGTGAATCCGGAGTCGCGCCGCCTGCTGCAGGTCAGCATCGAAGATGCGGTCGCCGCCGACCAGATTTTCTCGACGTTGATGGGCGACGTCGTCGACCCGCGCCGCGATTTCATCGAGCAGAACGCGCTGCGCGTCGCCAATCTGGACGTCTGAACAACTCGAGTTTTTGCTGCATCAAAACGTTAACGTTTCGGTGCGTAGAATGTTTCGATTCAGAAACACGGCGTCGGCCCGGCCGGCGCCCATTAACGGCCGTGAGGGAGGAACCATGAGCATCCGCAGTTATACACGTATACTTTTTAGCATCTTCGTTGCCTTCTCGCTGCTGGCGGGCAGCGCGTATGCCGCCGACAAGAAGGCCAAGGAAGAGGTGCTGTACCCGAACGCGACGCGCAAGGATCCGAAGAACGACATGTCTTCCTCGAGCGTGCAGAAAGATCTGCAGAAGGCGCTCGATCTGCTCAACGACAACAAGCCCGACGAGGCCGCGCCGTTGCTGCAGAAAATCATCGACGATCCCAAGGCCGGCAAGTACGCGCATTCGCTCGCGCTGCAGGGCCAGGGCCAGGTCGCCTACGACAAGCAGGACACCGCCGGTGCGATCAAGTCCTGGCGCGCCGCGTACGACCAGGACGGCCTGCCGAACAACCAGCATTTCACCTTGCTGCTCAACATCGCCAACCTGCAGCAGCAGGACGAGAAGTATCAGGATTCGCTGACCACGCTCGACGAATACTTCAAGGCGACCGGCGGCGGCAAGGCCGAGGCCTATGCGCTGCAGGGCAACGATTATTACCGTCTCGACAAGTATCAGCAGGCGATCGACTCGATCACCAAGGCGCAGTCGATGACCGACAAGCCGAACGACAACTGGAATCAGGTGCTGATGGCCTCGTACGCCGGCCTCGACCAGTACGACAAGGCCGGCGCGATTCTCGAGAAGCAGCTCGCCCAGCATCCGGGCGACGCCAAGCTCGTCGAGCAGGCGGTCAAGGTGTACGTCAACGGCCGCCAGTTCGACAAAGCGCAGGCGCTGCTCGACCAGAACAAGTCGAACCTCAGCAACGACACGCTTTATCAGCTCTATCGCGCGATCGGCGCCGGCTACTCGCAGGAGAAGGACGGCGACGCCAAGGCGATCGAAGCGTTCGCCAAGGCCTCGCCGCTGGCGAAGACCGGCGAAGTCGACTACTACCGCGGCAGCCTCTTGCTCAACAACGACCGTGCGAAGGAAGCGACCCAAGTGATCCAGCAGGCGATCACCAAGGGCGGCCTCAAGGAAACGGGCAAGGCGTATCTGATGCTCGGCGACGCCTACAATCAGATCGACGACTTGCCGCATGCGCGCGAGGCGTGGACCAAGGCGAAGGGCTATCCGGAATCGCAGAAGGCGGCCGAACAGCGCCTCAATATCGGCGGCCACGTCAAGATGACGACGCAGCCTCAGCCGTCGAAGAAGAAGAACTGATTTTCGCGAGCGGGGAAGCTCAAGTCCGGTCGAGTATACTTTTTCACATCCGCGGCGCATGACGCGCCGCGGCTTGCGCTGCAGTGCGGAAATTGGCATGCTGCATGACCGCAAGCGATTGCGGCGCCAGGGGCGAATGTGCTTGGGCGGAGCGGTGAAAAAGCTTGTCTACATCGGCCGCGCTGTTGTAACTTGCTTGGCAACTCGCATGATTTTGTTTTGGGGTTGGCAACGGCGAATTTCGTCGTAGCCCGGGATAATGCTCCCTACGTAATTGGTTGGCACTGATGTCATCAGCAGAGACGGACAATACGAGTTTCAATTGGCGGCGCACCATAGCTTGGGCGGGTGCGCTCGCGCTGCACGGATTTCTTTTCCTCATGCTGCTGGCGCCTGTGCAGCCGCCGACGGCCAAAGAACGCGCGAAAGAAAACGTCGTGACGGTCGAGTTCATCGAACCGCCGCCGCCGCCACCGCCGCCGCCGCCGCCGCCGCCGGAACCACCGAAGAAGCCGCCGCCGAAGATCGTCGAAAAGATCAAGCCGCCGCCGACTCCGCCGCCGCCGGCGCCGCCGCCGGTCGTGACCCAGGAAGCGACGCCGATGTCGACGCCCGCGCCGCCGCCGGCGCCGCCGGCGCCGCCCGCGGCTCCGGTCGACATCGCGCCGAGCGAAAACATCAGCTATCGCAAGATGCGTCCGCCGAAGTATCCGCCGCAGGCCGTGCGTGAACATCACACGGGCAAGGTGATTCTGAAGGTGCTGATCGCCACGGACGGTTCGCCGAAGGAAATCACGGTGGAGAAATCCTCCGGCTATCGCGAGCTCGACCAGGCCGCGATTGCAGCGGCGAAGACTTGGATGTTTAATCCGGGAAGCAAGGGTGGTGTGCCTTACGAGGGCTACGCGCTGATCCCGGTCGATTTCACCTTGGCAGACTAATTAGACGTGACGATTGCCGGCGATACCGGCGGAATTTCAGGACCACAAACTTAAGGGTAAGGTTATGTTACAAGAAGCAGCTTCCGCACCAGTCGCCGGGCAAGGCAACGCCGCCGCCTTGCAGCAGATGGGTTTCGAGCATCTGCTGCACAACATGGACACGCTTGGCAAAGTGGTGTTCGCCACTCTGGTCATCATGTCGATCGGCTCGGTGTACTTCATCATCCGCAACGGCATCCGCATGATCAGCATCCGCGGCCGCGGTGACGGCGTGCGCGAGCAGTTCTTCGAAACCAAGTCGCTCGCCGACGCCAAGCGTCATCTGGAAGAGCAGCCGGGCTGGGAGCCGTTCTCCAAGATCGCGCTCGACGTCGCGGCCGCGGCCGACCAGCACAGCCAGGCGCTCGGCCAGGGCGGCCGTCTCGCCGAAACGTTGAACCGTTCCGAATACGTCGACCGCGCCCTGCGTCAGGGCGTCGCGCGCGAAAGCGCCCGTCTGGAAACCGGCCTGACCTGGCTGGCTACGACCGGTTCGACCGCGCCGTTCGTCGGTCTGCTCGGTACCGTGTGGGGCATCTACCACGCGCTGCTCAAGATCGGCGCCAGCGGCAACGCGTCGATGGACGCGGTCGCAGGTCCGGTCGGCGAGGCGCTGATCATGACCACGATCGGTCTGGGCGTCGCGATTCCGGCGGTGTTCGCCTACAACGTGTTCAACCGCGCCAACCGCGTGACTCTCGGCAAGTTCGACGAGTTCGCGCACGACCTGCACGACTACTTCGTCAGCGGCTCGCAAGGGAAGTAAGCAGTCATGGCAATGAGTGCGGGCGATAACAGCGGTGGCGTGATGGCGGAAATCAACGTCACGCCGCTCGTCGACGTGATGTTGGTGCTGCTGATCATCTTCATGATCACG
>DAIMZS010000181.1:3394-6827 GCA_036733825.1 Rudaea sp. | reverse complement strand
TCGACCACGGTCATGTGCGAGACGTCGAACATGCCGGCGTCGCGGCGCACGGCGTGGTGCTCTTCGATCTGCGAGCCGTAGTTGAGCGGCATGTCCCAGCCGCCGAAATCCACCATCTTCGCGCCGAGCGCGCGGTGGGTTTCGTTGAGTATGGTCTTCTGCGTCATGGCGGGCGCCGTCCTTTTGAAAGGCGCGCATTATCGCATGTCGGGAATAAATCCGTGCCGTGAGCGATCTGGTACGGCGAGTCCGCCCACTCGCCAGGAAATCGCCATGAATACCCTCGATTCCAATCCCACCGTTCTCGGTGAAAACCCGCACGACCCCACCCGCCGCAAAGCGCTCGGCTGCCTGGCCGCCTGGACCGGCGCCGCCGTCGTCTGGTCCGTCGCCGGCGGCGTACCGCGCGCGTTGGGCGCCACCACCGACGGCAAGCCGCCGGCCGCCGCGGCGGGCGCGCTGACTTTCGTCCAGATCAGCGACACGCATATCGGCTTCAAGAAGGACGCCAATCCCGACGTCGTCGGTTCGCTGCGCCGCGCGATCGCCGATATCCACGCGTTGCCGCAGGCGCCCGCCTTCGTCGTGCATACGGGCGACGTCTCGCATCTGTCCAAGCCCGAGGAATTCGGCCAAGCGCGAGAGCTGTTCCAGGAATTGAAAGTCGACCGCCTGCACACCGTGCCCGGCGAACACGACACGATCGACAACGGACTCGAGGGCTACCTCAAGTTCTTCGACCACGATGGCAAGGGCAAAGGCTGGTACAGCTTCGACCAGGGCGGCGTGCATTTCATCGGCCTGACCAACACGCTCAATTTCAAGATGGGCACGATGACCTCGCTCGGCGACGAACAACTTGCCTGGCTCAAATCGGACTTGGCCCATGTCTCGCATTCGACGCCCGTCGTCGTGCTCGCGCACATCCCGATGTGGACGGTGTGGGAGCCGTGGGGCTGGGGCACGGCCGATGCGGCGCAGGCGCTCGCGCTGCTGCGTCCGTTCGGCTCGGTCACCGTGCTCAACGGACACATCCATCAAGTGCTGCAGAAGGTCGAGGGCCATGTCGCTCTGCACACGGCGATGTCGCTCGCCTATCCGCTGCCGACGCCGGGGCAGGCCGGGATCGGTGAACCGGGGCCGCTGAAAGTGCCCGCGGGCGAGCTCGGCAAGCGGCTCGGTATCCGCCAGCTCAACGTGGTGCGCGGCAAGCGCGAACTGGCGCTGATCGATCGGCCGCTCGATCGCTGAGTCTCCCTTCAAGGACACCATATATATGTACGCAACACTCACGCGCGCCTGCACCCGACCCGCAGGCGCGAGCCTCTTCCTCGCCGCGGTTTTCTCGATCGCCTTCGCCGCGCCATCGATCTTCGCCGCCGCGGCGCCCGCCTCGACCGTCGACATCACCAAGTTCGCTTTCTCGCCGAAGGACATCACGGTCGCGCCCGGCACGACGGTGCTCTGGACCAACCACGACGAAATCCCGCACACCGTCACCGCCAAGGACCGAAGCGTCGACTCGAAGGCTTTGGATACCGGCGACAAGTTCGAGCATACTTTCACCGAGGAAGGCGATTTCGAGTACTACTGCACCGTGCACCCGTTCATGACCGGCGTCGTGCACGTGCGCAAGCAGTAGCGGACTTTATTTCGAAGGCGCATGAACGTGACTGCGACGGCGGCACCCGACTGGATCGGCGACCTCGCCCTGCGCCATCTCGACGCAGCCTACAATCTCGGCCGCTGGCTGCTCGGCAACGAGCACGACGCGGCCGATGCGGTGCACGATGCCTTCCTGCGCGCGGCGAAATCCGCCGACACTTATGCCGGCGGCAGCGCGCGCGCGTGGTGGCTGGCGATCGTGCGCAACTGCTGCCTCGCCCGCCTCGACGCGCGCAACCGCGACCGGCGCAACGTGTCGATCGACGGCGAACCGGCAAACGACAGTCGCGAGCAAATCATCCGGCTGCCGCACAGCGAACCCGGCGATGTCGAAGACCGCATCGACCGCGCCCAGCGCCAGGCGCTGATCGTGCAACACCTGCAGAATCTCCCGACCGAGTTCCGCGAGGCGCTGATCTTGCGCGAGATCGAAGAACTCTCCTACCGTGAAATCGCCGACGTGCTGCAGACGCCGATCGGCACCGTGATGTCGCGCCTCGCGCGCGGCCGCGCGCTGTTGCAAAAAGCCCTGGCCGGCACCGCCGCCAGCGAGGTGACGCATGGACTGTAGAACCGCCCGAGATACCCTGCCGCTCTATTTCGACGGCGAACTCGACCGCGCCGCCGGCCGCGAGTTCGAAGCGCATCTGGACACCTGCGCCGACTGCCGCGCCGCGCTGATCGAGCTCGACACGCTGCGTAGTACCCTGCGCCGCGATGCGCCGCGCCATGCCGCGCCCGAGCTTTTGCGCAAACGCATCGAGAAATTGGCGGCGTCGGCCCAGGCGATGCCTTCGCCTACGCGCGGCTCGCCGCCGCGCTGGCTCGCCCTCGCCGCCTCGTGGGTTTTGGCCTTTGCCGCGGGCGGCGTCGCCGTCTCCGTGTTGAACCCGGCGACGCGCAACACCGAAACTTCGGAAGCGTCCGCGAACGCGCAACTCGGCCGCGACCTGTTCGCCAGCCACTGGCGCGCGCTCGCCGCCGCCTCGCCGGTCGACGTCGTGTCGACGGACCGGCACACGGTCAAGCCCTGGTTCGAAGGCAAGGTCGGCGTGGCGCCGCTCGTGCGCGACTTCGCCGAGCAGGGATTCGCCCTCGTCGGCGGCCGCATCGACTACGCGGGCGATGCGCGCCTGCCCGTGCTCGTCTACCGCCATGGCCAGCATCTGATCGATGTGTTCGTGCTGCCCGATTCCACCAGTCCGACTGGGAATGTCGCGACCCGGCAATCGGGCTATCGGTTGGATCCGGTCAGCCTGGGCGGACAACGCGCGGCGATCGTTTCCGACATGGATTCAAGCGAGCTTGCGCACTTTGCACAATTGCTTGGCGCCGCGAACTAACCCGCGGCGCGGACCTTGACCGTCGTGCCACTGACCGCGATCACTTCGACTTCGCTGCCGGCCGGCAGATCCGGCCCTTCCGCCAGCCACGGCGAATCGCCGATACGCACCTTGCCTTTGCCGCCGACGATTGCGGTATCGAGGGTGTAGCGCCTGCCGACGAATTGCTCCGCGCGGCGATTGAGCAGCGGCTGGTCGCTGCTCTCGTTCACGACGGTGCGCACGAAGCGCCAATAGACGAAGCAGCTGACCAAGGCGAGCACGGCGAACAGCACGGCTTGGACGAGAAACGACAGCCCCGGCACGAAAAAGGTGACGACGCCGAGCGCGGCCGCGGCAAAGCCGATCCAGATCAGGAAATAGCCCGGCGCGAGCAACTCGGCGCCGATCAGGACGAGGGCGAGTATCCACCAACCGTAGTGCAT
>DAIMZS010000181.1:0-3294 GCA_036733825.1 Rudaea sp. | reverse complement strand
TGCTCCTGCAAACTCGACTTCGCCAGCTCCGCGATGCCCGCGAGCGAACCGAGCACCCCCGTCGCCTCCATCGGCAGCAGCATGATCTTCTGGTTCGGCGCGCCGACCATCGCTTTGAGCGCATCGACGTACTTGGTCGCGACGAAATAGTTGATCGCATTGATGTCGCCCGCACGGATCGATTGCGACACGAGTTCCGTCGCCTTCGCTTCGGCCTGCGCCGAGCGCTCGCGCGCCTCGGCCTCGCGGAACGCGGCTTCGCGCCGGCCCTCGGCGGCGAGGATCACGGACTGCTTCTCGCCCTCGGCTTTCAGAATCTGCGATTGCCGCAGACCTTCCGCTTCGAGGATGTTGGCGCGCTTCTCGCGCTCGGCCTTCATCTGCCGCGCCATTGAGTCGATCAGATTCTGCGGCGGCTGAATGTCCTTGATTTCGATGCGGTTGCACTTCACGCCCCACGGATGCGTCGCCTCGTCGACGACGCGCAGCAGGCGCGCATTGATCTCGTCGCGCTTGGACAACGATTCGTCGAGATCCATCGAACCGAGCACGGTACGGATGTTGGTCATGATGAGATTCAAGATCGCCTGATTGAGGTTGGCGACCTCGTACGCGGCCTTCGCCGCATCGAGCACCTGATAGAAAACGACGCCGTCGACGCGCACGACCGCGTTGTCCTTGGTGATGACGTCCTGGCTCGGCACGTCGAGCACCTGTTCCATCATGTTCATCTTGCGCCCGACCGTGTGATAGATCGGCACGAGGATATGCAGCCCGGGTGACATCGTCGAGGTATAGCGCCCGAACGTTTCCTTCGTCCATTCGTACCCTTGCGGCACGATGCGCACCGTCTTCGAAATGCCGATGAAGATCAGGATCACCAGTACCAGCGCCACTATGCCACTGCCGCCCATGCTCGTCTCCCCATCAAGTTTGGACTGTACGCGCCGAGTATAGCGTCCGCGGCGTTCGGATTTCGTGGCAGGATCGGCCTACCGCTGTGGCAACGACAGCGTCACCGACAGACCGCCGCCGTCGCGGTTGGCCAGCGCGATGCGGCCGCCGTGCGCCTCGACGATTTCGCGCGCGAGCGCGAGGCCGAGTCCGGTGCCGCTGCGCTTGGTCGAATAGAACGGCAGCAGCGCGCTGGCGAGCACGGTTTCGCTCATCCCGCTGCCGCGGTCGCGCACTTCGATGCGCAGGTCGTTGCCGCGTTCGGCCAGGGCCAACTCGACCTCCTCGCCGGCGCCGCCCGCCTCGTGGGCGTTCTTGAGCAGGTTGATCAATACCTGCTCCAGCTGCGCACGATCGAATATGCCCTCGCGCGTCGGCACCTCGCCGACGAGGCGGAAGGGATATTGCTGCGCCAACGCGCCCAAGAATTCCGCCCAGGCCACATTCTCCAGACGCGGCTGCGGCAGCTTGGCGAATTCGGCGTAGCCGCCGATGAACCCGTGCAGGTGGCGCGCGCGGTCCTCGATCGTGTCGAACACCGGCGCGAGTTTGTCGACGAGACCCTTGCGCGCCAGCTCGCGCCCCGAATGCGCGAGCGAGGAAATCGGCGCGAGCGAATTGTTGAGCTCATGGCTGATCACGCGGATGACTTTCTTCCAGGTCTGCACTTCCTGGCGCGACAGCTCGCGCGTCAGGCGCTTGATCAGCAGCATGCGATGTTCACGGCCGTGCAGGCGGAAGAGCTTCTGCCCGAGATGAAACGCTTCGGTTTCGCCGTCGATGTCGACGCTGAACAAGCCGTCCTGATGGCCGATCAGCGCGGTGCGCAGCGGCGCGGGGCAACCGTCGACGAGTTCGGCGAACGCCATGCCGTTCATCGCGCGCCCGTCGTTGAGCAGCGCGCGCGCGGCGAGGTTGGCGTAGACGACGAATTGGGCCGCATCGATCAGCACGAGCGCCGTCGGCGAGTTCTGCACCATCGTGTCGAGCAGCAGCTCGCGTTCGATCAGATTCTGGCGCTGGTCGCGCAGCACGCGGCCGAGCTCATTGTGAGCGGCGATCAGCTCGCCGAACTCGTCGTGGCGCGCCTCGACGAGCGAGGTCGAAAAGTCGCCGTCGCGGTAGCGCGCCACGCCGCCCGATAGCGCGCGCATCAAGCTCTGCGCCGGCTTGGTCGCCGAGCGCGCGATCATCACCGCGGGCAACAGGAGGGCAGCAAACGCCGCCGGCGCCGCGTAGGCCGCCGGCACCCAGAACGCGAGCAGCGCGGTCAGCGCGCAGCCGGCGGCAAGCACGACGCCGAGCAGCGCGGCGAGCTTGCCTTCGAGCGAAAAGAATTGCATGCGCCAAGGCTACCCGATCCGGCCGGCCGACGGGAATCGCGCCCGTCCCGGCGACGATGCAATGCAAAATGCGACTTGTACTATGCTTGCGCGAATAGGCGGAGCGCAGCGCTTGCCCTGCGCCGCCACATCGCATTGTTCGAGGAGGCCATGCCATGCGTCGTCGATCCCGCAGTGATCTTCCCGATTCGCCGCGCCGGCGCTTCCTGCAACAGACCGGCGCGCTCGGCCTCGGCGGCATGTTCGGCGCCGCGCCGATCGCCGCGGCGGCCGCGGACAGCGTCGCCACCCTGCCTTTCGGCAACGGCGAGCGAGCGCTCGTGAAGTATCCGCAGAAGCGCCCGCTGCTGCGCCTGACCGCGCGGCCGCCGCAGCTCGAAACGCCGTTCGCGGTGTTCGACGAAAACATCCTCACGCCGAACGACGCGTTCTTCGTGCGCTACCACCTCGCCGGCATTCCGACCCAGATCGATGCAGCCAAGCATCGCATCGCGGTGCAGGGCAAGGTGACGACGCCGCTGTCGCTCAGCATCGACGATCTGAAAAAGAACTTCGAGCCGATCGAATACGTCGCGGTCAACCAGTGCTCGGGCAACAGCCGCGGCTTTTCCGAACCGCGCGTGCCGGGCGGCCAGCTCGCCAACGGCGCGATGGGCAACGCGCGCTGGAAAGGCGTACCGCTCAAAGCCGTGCTCGAAAAAGCCGGCGTGCAGGCGGGCGCCAAACAAGTGAGCTTCAACGGCCTCGATACGCCGGTGCTGCCGGCCACGCCCGATTTCGTCAAGGCGCTCGATCTCGACCACGCCATCGACGGCGAAGTCATGCTCGCCTACGCGATGAACGGCGCCGACCTGCCGATGCTCAACGGTTATCCGGTGCGCCTGATCGTGCCGGGCCACTACGGCACCTACTGGGTCAAGCATCTGTCCGAAATCACGGTGCTCGACGAGACGTTCGATGGTTTCTGGATGAAATCGGCCTATCGCATCCCGGCCAA
>DAIMZS010000180.1:0-6843 GCA_036733825.1 Rudaea sp. | reverse complement strand
TCGCCCTTCGGGCAGCATTCGCTGCAAACTTCGGCAATCCTGCCGAAGTTTCCCCGCTATGCAGGGGAAGCAAAGATGTTCCTTCCCCTGCGCAGCGGGGGAAGGTGCCCGAAGGGCGGAAGGGGGCGCTCTTCTCGCTCAGGGTTGCGACGCATTGCGCGCCTGCGCGGCGCGCAGCTCGCGATAGTGGGCGAGTTCCGCCTGATTCTTCTGTTCAAAGTCCGCGCGCTGCGCCACTTTCGCCGCGACGAATTTCTTCTGGCTTTCGATGTTGACGCGCAAGGTTTCGATCTGCTGCTTGACCGGAGCCGGAATTGGCTTGCCGTCGCGCTCGAACGTGGAAGCGTAGGCCAGCTGCTCGGTCAGGCTTTTTTCCTGGTCGGACTGGCTGACTTTGACGTTGGCGAGCTCCTGATCGACCGCGGCGATGCGCTTCTTTTGCGCTTCGACCAGCGCCTCTTCGGACGGATACGCCTGCAGCAATTGCCGATCGGCCTGGGCGATTTCCTCGGCCCGCTGTTTTTCCTTCGCCGCGGTTTCCGCGGCGCTCGCCTCCGATTTGCGCTCTTCGGCGGTTTTCACGCGGTCGACGTGCTTGATTACGACGCCACGCGCGTCGATCACGTCATAGCCGTTCTGCAGCGCATCTGCCGTGGGCGTGTCGCCGTATTGCACGGCGCCGTGCGAGTCGGTCCAGCGGTAGCGGTTGTGCTGCGTGGTTTTCTGCGCCCAGGCGGAGGCGACGAGGGCGAGAGTCAAAGCGAAGGCGATGAGGCGCATGGTCGAAGAGGTAGCCGTTTGTTCAAAGCATACAACGATCGTGTGGCGGCGATTGTGCGCGGCGCCGCGTCATTCCGCGGCGGCGTAGGTGCGCCGGTACGCTTCCATGCGCTCGCGATGCTCGGCGAGCTCGGGGCGTGCGGCGATGAGCGCGAACAGCTCGGCCAGACGCGCGATCGCAATGACAGGCACGCCGAATTCGCGCTCGACTTCCTGCACGGCGGACAGCGCGCCCTGGCCGCGTTCCTGGCGATCGAGCGCGATCAGGATGCCCGCGGCCGTCGCGCCCTGCGCGGCGATCAGCGCGAGCGATTCGCGGATCGCCGTGCCGGCGGTGATCACATCGTCGACGATCAGCACGCGGCCCGCGAGCGGCGCGCCGATGACGACGCCGCCTTCGCCGTGCGTCTTCGCCTCCTTACGGTTGAACGCGACCGGCACGTCGCGCCCGGCGAGATCGGCGAGCGCGATCGAGGTTGCCGCGGCCAGGGAAATGCCTTTGTAGGCCGGGCCGAACAGCATGTCGAAGGCGATGCCGGAATCGAGCGCCGCTTGCGCGTACGCACGCCCGAGCGTGGCGAGCGCCGCGCCCGAGTCGATCATGCCGGCATTGAAAAAGTACGGGCTCACGCGTCCGGATTTGAGCGTGAATTCGCCGAAACGCAGCGCGTTCTTGGCCAGGGCGAGGTCGAGGAAGGCCTGTTGATGAGGTTTCACGGGAACGGGAAATGGAGAGCAGAGAACGGAAGGGTAGCCGATCGCGAACTTGCTATCATCGGTTCTCTTTCCCCATTGCCCGCTTCCCGCTTCGATGCGAATTCTGACCTTCAATGCCAACGGCATCCGCTCCGCCGCGAACAAAGGGTTTTTCGACTGGCTGAAGCAGCAAAACGCCGATGTCGTCTGCCTGCAGGAGACCAAGGCGCAGGAGAACCAGCTGTCCGACCCGATGTTCCGCCCCGACGGCCACCATTGCTTCTATCGCGATGCGACGACGAAGAAAGGCTATTCGGGCGTTGCGATCTATTCAAGGCGCGAGCCGGACGAGGTGCGCACCGCACTCGGCTGGGCGCCGTTCGACGAGGAAGGCCGCTACATCGAAGCGCGTTTCGGCAAACTCAGCGTCGTTTCGTTCTACATCCCGTCGGGCACCTCGGGGGACGAGCGCCAGGCGTTCAAGTACAAGGTCATGGATTGGCTCAAACCGATCTTCGACGAATGGCTCGCCTCCGGCCGCGACTACGTGCTTTGCGGCGACTGGAACATCGTGCGTTCGAAGAACGACATCAAGAACTGGACTTCCAACCAGAAGAATTCCGGCTGCCTGCCGCCGGAGCGCGCCTGGCTCAACGGTCTGATCGCCGACCCGCACGGTGACGACACGCCGGCGCCGAAAAGCGGCTGGCACGACAGCTTCCGCGTCGCCAGACCCGAAGCGGTCGAATACACCTGGTGGTCCGCGCGCGGCGGCGCGCGCGCGAACAACGTCGGTTGGCGCATCGACTACCAGATCATCACGCCGGGGCTGGCGAAGAAAGTGAAAGGCTGCGAGATCACGCCGGCGCCGCGCTTTTCCGATCACGCGCCGATGCTGGTCGAGTACCGGTGACGGACGCGGCGAAACCATCGATCTGGCGCGCGTTCGCGCAGCCGTCGGCGTGGACGATGCTGTTCTTCGGTTTCGGCTCGGGCTTGCCGTTTCTGCTCGTGGCGGGAACGCTGGCGCTGTGGCTGAAGGACGCCGGCATCGAACTGAAATCGATCACGATGATCGCAAGCGCGGGCTTGGCATATGCGTTCAAATTCCTCTGGGCGCCGCTGCTCGACCATTTCAAGCTGCCCGGCTTCGCGCGATTAGGTTTGCGCCGCGGTTGGCTGATCGCTTCCCAGCTCGGTCTCGTGGTCGGCCTGATCGCGATGGCGCTGCTGACACCGCAAAATCTGTCCGCATTCGTCATCGCGGCCTTGGTCGTGGCGGTACTCGGCGCGACGCAGGACATCGCGGTCGACGCCTACCGCATCGAGATCGCGCCGGTCGATCAGCAGGGTGCGCTGGTCGCGACGTACGCGCTGGGCTATCGGCTCGGCTTGATGGTGGGTTTTGCCTTCGCGGCGATGCTTGCCGATCACATTCCGTGGCCTGCGGTTTACCTGATCATGGCCGCGGCGATGGCGATTCCGATCGTCGCCGCGCTGCTCGCGCGCGAGCCGGAGGTCGAGCGCGCGTATCCGCAAAGCTGGGGCGAAGCGATGCGCACGAGCATCGTCGACCCCTTCGTCGATTTCTTCCGCCGCTACGGCATCCATCTTGCGTTGGTGACCCTGCTGTTCCTGTTGCTGTTCAAGGTTCCCGAGCAGGCGACGATCGGCGGCATCATGAGCCCGTTCTACCGCGATATGGGGTTTTCCAAGACCGAAATCGGTGCGATCACGAAGATCTACGGCGTCTGGATCGGCATCGTCGGCGTATTTCTCGGCGGCGCGGCGGTGGCGCGCTACGGGGTGTGGAATACGTTTCTCGTCGCGATCGTGCTGTGCGGCTTCAGCAATCTTCTGTATCTGCTGCTGATCCCGAACCAGGGCAATCTGTGGATGCTGACCGCGGTGATCTCGGGAGAGAACCTGACGCTCGGTTTCCTCGGGCCGCCCACGGTCGCGTTCCTTTCCGCGCTGGTCAACCGCCAGCACACGGCGACGCAGTATGCGCTGCTCAGCTCGTTGGTGAACCTGCCCGGCAAAATCCTTGGCTTCTTCGCCGGGGGGATCGTCGCGGCGATGGGCTATGCGACGTTCTTCATCATCACCGTGCTCGCCATCGCGCCGGCCGTGATCCTGTTCGTCTATTTGCGCCCGCGCTTTCGCAGACTCGCCGCGCTTGATATCGAGGGTTAGCGTTTCGGCGACGTGGTTGCGGCGAAGACGCCGCCGAGGACGCGCGCCCCGCGCGCGCCGGTGACGGTGTGCACGTTCGGCGCGGCGCGATCGTCGAGGCGTTCGCGCGCGAGCCAGGCGAAGGTCATCGCTTCGACGAAATCCGGGTCGATGCCGAGCTCGGCGATGCTTTCGACCGGAATCGGCGCCAGCGCATCGGCGATCGCCGCCATCAACACGGGATTGTGGACGCCGCCGCCGCAGACCCAAACCTCGCGCGCGCTGCGCGCGTGCGCACGGATCGCATCCGCGATCGTGATCGCCGACAACGCGACCAGCGTCGCCTGCACGTGCTTGGGCGCGAGCGCGAGGCCGCGCAGATGTTTGTTGAGCCAGGTCAGATGGAACACTTCGCGGCCGGTGCTTTTCGGCGGCGCCTCGGCGAAGTAGGGATCGGAGAGCAGGCGTTTGAGCAGGGTTTCATCGATGCGGCCGGACGCGGCGTAGGCGCCGTCCTTGTCGTAAGGCCGGTCGAGATGCTTGGCGATCCAGGCATCGAGCAGGCAGCTCGCCGGCCCGGTGTCGAAGCCGCGCAGCGGCTGTTTCTCGTCACCGGGAAGGATGGTGATATTGGCGATGCCGCCGAGGTTGAGCACGACGCGACTGATCTTCGTCGATGCGGGTTTATCGCGCGCGAGCATCGCCGCGTGGAACGCCGGCGCGAGCGGCGCGCCGTGGCCGCCCGCGGCGATATCGCGGCGGCGGAAATCGGCGACGGTGGTGATGCCGGTCAGCTCGGCAATAACATTCGGATCGCCGAGCTGCATTGTGTACGGCGCCGGACCGAGCGGGCGATGGCGCACGGTTTGGCCGTGCGAGCCGAGCGCGCGGATCTGGTCCGCCGTGATGCCTTCGCGGCGCAGGAGTTTCATCGCCGCCGCGGCGAACGCGCGCGCGATTTCGACATCGAGCGCGCCGAATTCGTCGAGTGCGATGCGTCCGTCGCCTTGCGCGAGCGCGAGGATGCGGCGGCGCAAGTCGTCCGGATAAGGATGGGTCAGGCTGGCCAGCAGCTTGGGTTTGCGCGCAAACGAGGCCAGCGCGACGTCGATGCCGTCGGCGCTGGTGCCGGAAATCAGGCCGAGATAGAGCGGAGCAGCCACGGTGAGATCGAAATGGGCAAGAAACGCTCGTCATTCCCGCGAAAGCGGGAATCCATTTTGCTTTATGCGGTGGATCAAGATGGATTCCCGCTTTCGCGGGAATGACGGCGGATAAGATGTGTCGCGAAAATCCACTACTTCGCCGACGCGAGCTGCGTGGCTTCGAACGTATTGAGCTTCGCCAGCATCGGCTGCGCCTGCGTACGGAAGCGCGCCAGTTCGACGCCGGGCAGCGGCTCGGGCGGCAGCGTGGTCACCGTGAGCGGATCGCGGTGCTGGCCGTCGATGCGGAATTCATAATGCAGGTGCGGACCGGTGGCGAGGCCGGTCATGCCGACGTAGCCGATCGTCGCACCCTGCGCCACGTGCTGGCCGACCGCGTAGCCGCCGAGGCGCGACATGTGGCCGTACAGCGTGGTCATGTGCGCGTTGTGCTGGACGATGACGACGTTGCCGTAGCCGGGCTGCCAGCCGCGGAAGGCGATCTTGCCGTCGCCGGCCGAGCGGATCGGCGTGCCCTGAGGCGCGGCGTAGTCCACGCCTTTGTGCGCGCGCATCGTGCCGAGGATCGGGTGCAGGCGCGCGACGGAGAAATACGAGGTGATGCGCGAGAAGTCGAGCGGCGTGCGCAGGAAGGTTTTCTTCAGCGGCCGGCCTTCGGCGGTGTAGTAGCTCGTTTCGCCGGCGCTGTTGGTGAAGCGGAACGCGGTGTAGCGCTTGCCTTTGTTGACGAATGTGGCGGCGAGGATGTCGCCGTCGCGCAGGCGTTCGCCTTCGCGGTAGACGTCGTCGTAGAGCACGGTGAAGCTGTCGCCCTGGCGCAGGTCCTGGGCGAAGTCGATGTCGTAGCCGAACGCGTTGGCGAGCTTGAGCACCATCGCATCGCTCATGCCGGCTTCGTCGCCCGCGCCGAACAGCGAGGAATCAATGACGCCGTGGGCGACGTGGGTGCGGCGCTCGATATTCCGGTCGAGCTCGGTCTGCTTGATGCCGTCGGCGGCGAAGCTGGCGATTACGCGGGTATGGTCGTCGCGGTCGAAGCGCACCGCACGCAGAGATCCGTCGTCGTTGTGCAGGAAGGCGAATTCGTCGCCCGGATGGATGCTGCGCAGGCAGTGCGTGTTGTTCGGATCGTCGAGCAGGCGCGCGAGATCCGCCGCGTTGAGGTTCTGCTGCTGAAAGATGTCGGCGAGAGTCTGGCCGGATTTGACCGTGACCACCTGCCAGGCGCTGTCGTCGGTGAGCGGATCGCTGTTCGCCGCGTCGATGGCGGCAGACAAGGCCGCGTCTTCTGGCGATAATGTCGGCAGCGGAATGTCGAGCGTGGTGCGCGGCGCGTGGCCCGAGTCGCGCATCGCCAAGGCCCAGGTCGGAATCGTCGCGCCGGCGCCGATCAGCACCGCGAGGACGGCGCCGGCGAGAGCCACATGCCGGTGCCGCCACGACAGCGGCGCCTTGACGAGGGTTTGTATAAAAGTCCACTTTGCTGCATCAGTGGGTGCGTCGGCATCGCCGTTCTGCGGAGCGATTCGAGTAGCGCAGGAGGGTGGTGTGCGCTGGGCGCCGTGTGCGGATTTGTTCAGGTTCACGGTCTAATTCCGACAAAACAGGGCGTACCATATCCAGTCGATTTGACGCCGTCAATCCTTTGTTTTTTAAGGAGTTGCGGGATTTTTCTCGAATAATGATTTTTTAACTTCGATCTGCCGAAAACTGAACGGATCGGGGCCTTTATACAAATATACTTGTTTGCAAAATCGGTGGAAAAAACGATGTCGAATCCCATCCAAGCGGCCCTGGACCTGATCGGCCGCGGCGCCGAGGAAATCATCAAGCACGAAGACTTGGCCGAGCGGCTCAAGCTCGGCCGGCCGCTGCGAATCAAGGCCGGTTTCGACCCGACCGCGCCGGACCTGCATCTGGGCCACACCGTGCTGCTGAACAAGATGCGCCAGTTCCAGGACTTGGGCCACCAGGTCATTTTCCTGATCGGCGACTTCACCGGCATGATCGGCGACCCGACCGGCAA
>DAIMZS010000179.1:2342-6963 GCA_036733825.1 Rudaea sp. | reverse complement strand
ACCAAGTTCCGCGACGAGATCCGCCCGCGCTTCGGCGTGATGCGCGCGCGCGAGTTCCTGATGAAGGACGCGTACTCGTTCCACCTCGACGAGGACGGCCTCGCGCGCGAGTACGACAACATGTATGCCGCGTACGCGCGCATCTTCACCCGCCTCGGCCTCGCCTTCCGCGCGGTCAACGCGGACACCGGCGCGATCGGTGGCAGCCGCAGCCACGAATTCCAGGTGCTCGCCGACTCGGGCGAAGACGCGCTGGTGTTTTCCGACAGCTCCGGCTACGCGGCCAACGTCGAACTCGCCTCCTCGCTCGCGCCCGGCCCGCGCGCCGCGGCGGGCGAAGCGATGCGCGAGGTGCCGACGCCGGGCAAGACGACCTGCGCCGACGTCGCCGCGCTGCTCGGCATCGACATCGCGCGTACGGTGAAGTCGGTGTGCGTGATCGGTGAGCAGGGTTTCGTCCTCGCGCTGGTCCGCGGCGATCACGAGGTCAACGAGGTCAAGCTGCAGAAGATCGCCGGCCTCGGCGAATACCGGCTCGCGACCGAGCAGGAGATTCTCGCCGCGCTCGGCAGCCAGCCGGGGTATCTCGGGCCGGTCGGCGCGGACCGAAAGAAAGTCCAGGTCGTCGCCGATCGCGAAGTCGCGGGGATGGCCGATTTCGTCGTCGGCGCGAACAAGGTCGATTTCCACATCTCTGGGGTCAATTGGAATCGCGATCTGCCGGAACCCGATGTCATTGCCGATATCCGCAAGGTCGTCGAAGGCGACCTTTCGCCGGACGGCCAGGGCAAGCTCAAGATCGCGCGAGGCATCGAAGTCGGCCACGTGTTCGCGCTCGGCACTAAATATTCCGAATCGATGAATGCCACCGTGCTCGATGCCGACGGCAAGAACCGCTTCATGCAGATGGGCTGCTACGGCATCGGCGTCTCGCGCATCGTCGCAGCGGCGATCGAGCAGAATCACGACGACGCCGGCATCATCTGGCCCGAACCGATGGCGCCGTGGCGTGCCGCCGTGTGCGTGATCAATCCGAAAAATGATGCGAAGGTGAATGAAGCCGCGACTGCGTTGTATGACGAGCTCAACGCCACCGGTATCGATACCGTTCTCGACGACCGCGGCTTGCGCCCCGGCGCGATGTTCGCCGACATTGAATTGATCGGCATTCCGCACCGCGTGGTCGTCTCCGAACGCGGCCTCGCGGCGGGCACGTTCGAATATCGCGCGCGCCGCGACAGCGAAAGCCGGCAGCTCAAACGCGAGGACGTACTCGCCCTCCTGCGCGGCTGATCGCCCGCGCTTAAAACCGGCCTGCCGGCAGGCAGGCCCGGATATTGGTATATTTAGGTTTATTTTAACGCGCATGTCTCTTTACAATGGCATGCTCGCGCCTCCCCACGGGGTTCGTCCGTGCCCGTGGGGCGGTTACTGTCACCCCTAAGAGGTAAATAATGGCAATTGATCTTAAAGGCTTGAGCCAGCATCAGCTCAATGAACTCATTCATCGCGCCGAATCGCGCAAATCGGAGTTGGCGAAAGAACGAATCGTCAGAGCCCGGGAAAAAGTGCTCGCATTGCTGAAAACCGAGGGCCTGACCCTTGAGGAACTGTTCAATGGCCGCGGCGCAATCCGCAAGACGCGCCGTCCTGCCAAGGCGAAGTACCGCAATCCGGCCGATCACGCGCAGACGTGGTCCGGTCGCGGCAAGCGCCCACGCTGGTTCAACGCGGCGCTCGCGGCGGGCAAGAAGGAAAAGGATCTCCTGATTTGATCCGCCGCCGCGGCATGCACCAAAAAACAGCCGGCGCAACGCCGGCTTTTTTTATAGCGAGCGGCGCGGGGCGACGATCAAATCGCCGAACAACAGGCCGGCGACGATCGATACGAGGATCACCAGCAGCGATGCGGCGGTGTTGATGCCGAGAAACACGTCGCGCCCGACGATCAGCGACACGGTTAAAAAGCCCAGGCTGCCGGGCACGAGCAGGATGATTCCCGGCTCGCGCACGAGCGCGCCCGGCCGATCGGTCGTACGCGCATAAAGGTTGCTCAGCGCGCCCATGACTGCGCCGGCGAGAAATACCGCGAATTCGGGGCTGAACTGACGGCTGCCGAAATAGGTGACGGCGTAGCCGAGTGCAGCGGAGGCCATGACCAAGGGAAAATCACGCCGCGCGGCGCGGAACAGCACGGCGAATCCGTAGGTGCCGAAAATCAGCGACACCGCGATCGCCCAATCCGGAATCGACGGCAGCGCCGCGGCCGCGGGCACCAGTCCCAGCGCCTTGCACAACTCGTTCGCCGCGAGCGTGCCGAAAGCGAGCTTCATCAGCGTCGCCACCGCATCAGCAAGACGCGCCACGCCCGAAACCAGATGCCGCGTGGACAACTCGCGCACCGCCGTCGTCAGCGTCATGCCGGGGAACAGCACGATCAGGCTGGCGAGCACGGTCGTCTTCAGCGTCAGCGGCGTGACGTACAGGCTGATCAGCGTGGCCAGGAAGGTGGCGATCAGCGCGCTGCTCGCTTCGAGCGTGAGGCGCGCACGCTGGCTGCGCGCGCTGATTTGCGCGACCAGGCCGACGATGAGGCCGACGCACCCCGCCGCGGCGACGTCCGCCCAGCCGCCGCGCATCAGCACGGCGAGCGTCGCCGAAACCAGGCCGTAACAAAGCACCTCGTGCGCCTGCGCGCGCGGGCCGATGCGGTCGCTCAGCATATGCAGAAAGCGGAAGCCTTGGTCGATGCCGACCTCGCCGGCGATCACCTTGTCGACGATTTCGTTGACTTCGGAAAGATGGCGCAGATCAATGTCGCCCGGCGACAGGCGGATGACGCGCGTGGTTTCCGCGATGCGGTCTTCGTCGTTGCGATCGGCGAACGAAATGATGATCGCGGTCGGGCTCGACCATACCTGCGCATGCAGATCCAGCCGCTCGGCGAGCTGGTCGACCGCGCTTTCCAGGCGCGGCGCCGAGGTGCCGTACTGATGCAGCCGGCGCGCCGTTTCCACGACGAAGGCGATGCGCACGTGCAGCGGCGCCCGTGTGCTGAACACGGCGGCGTCCTGCGCCGCGGATGGTGATTTCGGTTCGTCCGTCATACGCCGCGCATTGTATCCGCGTCCGCCCGCGGCATAGGAGCGCAGAAACGGAACGTGAGATTGATCCGCGCGGCGACGGCGCGCGCGGTCTTCGGAAGATCGTGGCGATAAAAACGCTGGGTCGTGCCGGCCATGCGCAGCAGGCTGCCCGAGGGCAGGTCGAGTTCGAGGCGCAGGCCCGGATCATGGCGATGGCGCAGGCGAAAACGGCGCACTGCGCCGAAGCTGAAAGAGAAGATCGCCGGTTCGGGCCCGAGTTCGGGTTCGTTGTCGCTGTGCCAGCCCATCGAATCGCGCCCGCCGCGGTACAGATTGGCGAGCACGCTGTTGCAGCGTTCTCCACAATGCGCAGAAATATACTCGCGCAGTTCGGCCGTCGCCGGCGTCCAGGCGTGCGGCACGAAGCGCGAACCCGAATAGGTGTACACCGCCGCGGCATCGCCGATCCAGCAGGACAGGCGCGGCGAATCGACCTCGCGTCCGAAGATGCGCAGGCGGTGGCGCTCCCACGGAATTTCCGCGTGCAGCCGCGCGAACCAGCGCTCGGCGTCCCGCGCATCGCAAAACTGCGCCAGGCGCACGTCCGCGTCGGGCAAATCGAATCTCTGCCAATTCACGCCGGCATGCTAACCCGTTTTCGGCGCCGCCTTCGCTGCGCCGCCGGCGGGTGCGCGGGCAAGCGCCAGCAGCAGCGACGCGATCGCGACGACGGCAATGGACGAGGCGGCGGCGTGATCGGCTATGGTCTGCTCGAAACCGCGGCTGGCGCGCACGAACGCGGCGGGCTCGGTCCGGCTGCCGACGCGATCGCCGAGGATATGCCGAACCTTCTCGTCCGCCAGCTTCGCTTCGAGATAAGCGCGGTCGGGAAACGGCAGAATCGACGCGTCGGCACGTGCGATCGCGGTGGCGTCGTGCTCGCGCGCCGTCGCGGCGATCACGCCTTCCGCCTGCTTCAACCGACTCGCATTCCACTGCAGGTAGTGCAGCGGCAGCGGCGCGGCAAGCAACGTGATCGCGGCAAACGCTGCAACCGCGGGAACGGCGATCCGCGCCAAGAGCCGGCCGAGACCACCGGCGCGCAAACACAACAAGCACGCGAGATTGGCCATGACCGCCACCACGATGACGTCCATGTAGCGGCTGACCGGCAGCCAGAGGCGGAACTCGCTGCGCAATACGATCATCGACGCCACGTGCAGATAACCCCATACGGCCAGCGCCGCGATGAACATGTCGGTTCGTCGTTTCGTCGCGATGCTTTCTTGCAAATCCTTGTCTGCGGCGAAGAAAATCTGCGCGAGCATCAGACCGGTCGGGGCGAATGCTGCAGTCAACAGCGCGAGTTGGGCGACGACGAGCACGATATTCGCCGATCGGGGATCACCGGAGTGCGTCTTGCCGACCAACAGCCACCACGCAACGGCTATTGCCGCGATTTGCGCAAGCGCGAGCGCCGCGGCGTCGGCGACCGCCAACTCTCTACGCATCGCGCGATAGGCGACGATGCCGAC
>DAIMZS010000179.1:0-2242 GCA_036733825.1 Rudaea sp. | reverse complement strand
TGCGGCAGGAGCAGATAGCTCGGATCGAACGCCTGTGCGGCGCGCGGCAGCGCGATGGCGTCGATGCCGGCCCACTGGTCGTAATACGGTGTTTCGCGCATCGCGTACATCGTCGCCGCGACGCGCGCGGCGGCGACGAGCAGCACGAGCCCCGCCGTCAACGGCGCGTAGCGCAGATCGCGCGGGCGTTCCCGCAGTTCGCTCACGCGCGGCGGCAGCGCAGGAGTTTCTCCGCCGGCCTCATCCGCCGACGGGGTACGCGGGCGCGGCATCGAGCGCGGCGGCACAAACTTCGGCGAGTTCGAGCAGACGCAGGTCCGATCCCGGCGGGCCGATGAACTGCATGCCGGCGGGCAAGCCGTCGAGCGTCGGACCCATCGGAATGGTAACCGCGGGCAGGCCGGCCAGGTTGGCGATGCAGGTGAAGTCGCCGGAATTGTCGGGGATCTTCGCCTCGAGCGGGAACGCGGTCTGCGGCGTGGTCGGCGTAACGAGCACGTCGACCTCTTCGAACAGCTTGCGCGCGGCGACGACGGCGGCGTCGAGCAGGCGGTCGGCGGCGACGTAGTCGGCTGCGGATTTTCCGCGCGCGTAGTCGAGCCAACCCTCCATCTCGGCGGAGATCGGATGCGCCGTATCGGCCAGCGCCTGCGCGTGGGTCACGAGCATTTCCGCTTCGATCATGAAGAACGCCGCGCGCCGCGCGCGCGTGAGCGGGAAATCGCCGAAGCTCACCTCGCGGCGATGTTCGAGCTCGTGTTCCAGCGCCATCAGCGCGCGCTCGAACGCGTATTTCACTCCGGGCTCGACGCCGAACGCATCGAGATCGCCGAGCAATCCGACGCGCAGCTTGCCGGGTTCCCAGTCGGGCAGCGCGAGGTCGACGCGGCGCCGGCGCGAGCGCGGATCGGCCGGGTCGTGGCCGCCGAGCAGATGCAGCAACACGCCGAGATCGTGCACGCTGCGCGCCATCAGGCCGACGGCGTCGAGGCGGCGCGCGGCGGGAATCATCCCGCGCGTGGAAATTTCGCCGAGCGTCGGCTTGAGTGCGTACAGGCCGCAATAACTCGCCGGGATGCGGATCGAGCCGAGGCTGTCCGAACCGACCGCGACCGCAGCGAGCCCCGCCGCGACCGCCGCCGCGCAGCCGCCCGAAGAACCGCCGGCCTGATAGCCGTGGCGATGCGGATTGTGCGCGGCGCCGGTGTGCGGGTTGTTGCTCGTCGCCGCGAGACTGGCTTCGGGCACCTGTGCCTTGCCGAGAATGACCGCGCCGGCGCCGCGCAAGCGCGAGACCACGTACGCATCCGCCGACGCCGGCGCGTGCGGTCCGGGCAGGCCGCAGCCGGTCGGCAGGCCGGCGACGTCGAAATTGTCCTTGATCGCCACCGGCACGCCGTCGAGACGACCGATCTTGCCGCTCGCGCGCCGCGCGTCGCTGGCCCGCGCCTCGGCGAGCGCGTGCGGATTGAGGGCAACGTAGGCGTTGCATGCGGCGTTCTGCGCGGCGATGGCGTCGAGATAGGTCTGCGTCAGCGCCTGCGCACTGATTCGCCCGCTCGCCAGCCAATGCAGGATCTGGCAGAGCTCGGCGCCGCGCTGCCGCGTCGCGTCGGGCGGCGGCAGCGGTTCGAGCGATTGCGCCGCAGTTGGATCCAATTCCACATTCATTCGCTTCTCTCCCCTGACCCATCTGCATTATTACCGAATTTTTGTTAGCGAAACGTGCATGCGCAGCACGCGAAACCGAACCGCAGCAAAACAGCGGAGCGCAAATGCGTATTTGCTGCACACGCGACAAAACCGCACAATTCCGCGTCTATACCGACTTTTCAGGCACGAGAGCCAGCATGAGCGAGCCCACTTCCCGCGATGTGATGGAATACGACGTCGTCACCGTCGGCGCCGGCCCCGCCGGCCTCGCCTTCGCGATCCGGCTCAAGCAGCTCAAGCCCGAGATCCGCGTCTGCGTGATCGAAAAAGCCTCGACGATCGGCGCGCAGATTCTCTCCGGCGCGGTGATCGAGCCGCAGCCGCTCAATGAACTGCTGCCCGAGTGGGGCAAGAATCCGCCGCCGATCTGCGTGCCGGTCAGCGAAGACGAGTTCTGGTATCTGCCCGATCACACACGCGCGATCAAATCGCCGATCGTGCCGCCGCAGATGCACAATCACGGCAACTTCATCGTCTCGCTCGGCGCGCTGTGCGCGTGGCTCGCGCCGCAGGCCGAGGCGCTCGGCGT
>DAIMZS010000178.1:5540-6965 GCA_036733825.1 Rudaea sp. | reverse complement strand
CCGGCCACATAGCCGCCCATCGACAGCACGCTGCGCGGACGCACGGCGCCGATCAGCTTCCACGCCGCGAGCACGGCGCGGAAAATCTTCAGCGGCGCGCCGAGCAGGCTGGCGATGCCCTTGCCGCGCACGCCCGAGATCGCGATCGTCTTCAATTCGATGCCGGCCTGCGCCACGAGCTTGGTTTCCAGGCCGCCTTCGCTGCCGAGCCAAAGCACCGGTACGGCGCGCGCCGCGAGTTCCTTCGCGACGGCGATGCCCGGAAAAATGTGGCCACCGGTGCCGCCGGCCATGATGAGGACCGGCGCCGTCATGCGGGCCTTCCTTCAAAGCCATGGTCCGCAGATGAACGCAGATGGACGCAGATAAAAGCGCTTTGGACTTCATCTGCGTTCATCTGCGTCCATCTGTGGACCGCTTTGCTCATTCGTTTCATGCCGGCGCTCCGATCAGATCGCGCGGCTCGATCAGGTTCGCGTCGCGGATGCGCTCGGCGCGGCTGACTTCGTAGCTGATGCGCAGCAGGAAGCCGACCATCACGCAGGTCATCATCACGCTCGAACCGCCCGAGCTGATCAGCGGCAAGGTGAGGCCTTTGGTCGGCAACACGCCCATGTTCACGCCGACCGAGACCAGCGCCTGCAGGCCGATGCACAACGAAATGCCGAACGCGCAATAACCGGCGAAGCGCTGGCGCAGTTCGATTGCTTTCATGCCGAGCATCAGGCCGCGGCCGACGAGCAGCGCGAACACGGTCAGCACGAGCACGATGCCGACGAAACCGAATTCCTCGCCGACCACCGCAAGAATGAAGTCGGTGTGCGCCTCGGGCAGGTAATACAGCTTCTGCACCGACCCGCCGAGGCCGACGCCGAGCCATTCGCCGCGACCGATCGCGATCAGCGCTTGGGTCAGCTGGAAACCGTCCTTGAACGGGTCGGCCCAGGGATTGAGGAACGAAGTCAGGCGCTTGACGCGGTAGTCGGAGGTCGTCGCCACCCAGGCGATCACCGGCAGCAGCGGGATCGACAGATAGACGAGATTGCGCATGCGCGCGCCACCGAGCCAGATCATGCCGACGGTGACGGCGATGATCAGCGCGGAGGAGCCGAAATCCGGCTGCGCGAGCAGCAGCACGACGAGCACGCCGGCCACGCCGATCGGTTTGATCACGCCGAACAGTTTGGTCTGCACGGCTTCCTGATGGCGCACGAGGTAGCTCGACAGATAGACGATGAAGAACAGCTTCACCGCCTCGACCGACTGGAAATTCGAGATGCCGAGCGTGATCCAGCGGCGCGCGCCATTGATGCGCTTGCCGAGCCCCGGCACGAACACCAGCAGCAACAGCAGCACGGCAACGAGCAGCAGGAAAAACGCGTTGCGCTCGAACCATTCCAATTCCGTGCGCATGACCGCGATCGC
>DAIMZS010000178.1:0-5440 GCA_036733825.1 Rudaea sp. | reverse complement strand
CATCAGCGCACCTTCAACGTCGCGAGACCGATCAGCACGAGCACGACGCTGATGATCCAGAAGCGGACGATCACGCGCGACTCGGGCCAGCCTTTGAGTTCGAAGTGGTGATGGATCGGCGCCATGCGGAAGATGCGTTTGCCGGTGAGCTTGAAGCTCGCGACCTGCAGCATCACCGAGGCCGTTTCCATCACGAACACGCCGCCCATTACGAGCAGCACGATTTCCTGGCGCACGATCACGGCGAGCGTGCCGAGCGCCGCGCCGATCGCGAGCGCGCCGACGTCGCCCATGAACACCTGCGCGGGATAGGCGTTGAACCAGAGGAATCCCAATCCCGCCCCGGCCAGCGCGCCGCAGTAGATCGCCAGCTCGCCCGCGCCCGGAATCGACGGAATGCCGAGGTACTCGGAGAAGACTTTGTTGCCGGCGAGATACGCGAACGCGCCGAGCGCGGTGACGACGAGTACGCTCGGCATGATCGCGAGGCCGTCGAGGCCGTCGGTCAGGTTCACCGCGTTGGAAAATCCCGTGATCATGAAATAGGCGATCGCGACGAAGAACACGCCGAGCGGAATCGCGACCTGCTTGAACAGCGGTACGTACAGCTGCGTTTCCGCCGGCGTCTGCGCGGTGCGGTACAGCGCGAACGCGACGAGCAGCGCGAACACCGACTGCCACAGATATTTCCAGCGCGCAGCGAGGCCGGCGCTGTTCTTCAGCACGATCTTCTTGTAGTCGTCGTAGAAGCCGATCGCGCCGAACGCGATCGTCACGCCGAGCACGATCCACACGTAGCGATTGGCGAGGTCCATCCACAGCAGCGTGGACAGCGCGACCGCGAGCAGAATCAGCGCGCCGCCCATCGTCGGCGTGCCGGCCTTGGCCAGATGCGTCTGCGGGCCGTCGCTGCGCACGACCTGTCCCGCTTTGATCTCGGCAAGTTTGCGGATCACCGCGGGCCCGGCGAGCAGCGAAAAGGACAGCGCCGTCAGCGTCGCCATGATCGCGCGGAAGGTCAGGTACTGGAACAGATGCAGCGCGTTGAGGTTGCCGCGCAGGAGTTCGGCCAGCTCAAGCAGCATGGCGGGTCCCTCCGTTGCCGTTCTTGTTCGTGCCGTCCAGCAGCGCCTTGACGATGCGATCCATCGCCGAGCCGCGCGAGCCCTTGACCAGCACGTTGATGCCGGCATGCACCTGCGCGGCGAGCGCGCGGGTCAGCGACTCCTGATCGGCGAAATGCTGCGCGCCTTCGCCGAACGCCGCCGCCGCCGCGCGCGACAACTCGCCGACGGTGTACAGCCAGGCGATGCCGCTCCTCGATGCCAGCGCGCCGATCTGTGCGTGCAGTTCGCGCGCCTGCGCGCCCAATTCGCGCATGTCGCCGAGCACGAGCCAGGCTTCCGCGGGTTCCTGCACCAGCGTCGCGATCGCCGCGGCCGTCGAAGCGGGATTGGCGTTGTAGCTGTCGTCGATCAGCGTCCAGCCGCCGGGCATCGCGTGGCGCACGAGGCGGCCTTTGACCGCGGGCGCAGTTTCGAGGCCCTGTTTGATTGTCGCCAGCGGCACATCGAGCGCGAGCGCGATCGACGCGGCCGCCAACGCATTGGAGACGTTGTGGCGGCCCGGCAGCGGCAGCGCGATATCGGCATTGCCGATCGGCGTGCGCAGCGTGAATTGCGATTCGGCGCCGAGCTTGCGAATGTCGGCGCGCACGTCCGCGCTATTTTTTTCGTCGAGGCCGAAGCGGATCACCCGCTCGGCGCGATTCATGCTGGTAAACAAAGTGGCAAAAGTCTCATCGGCGTTGATCACCGCCGCGCCGTACGCGGGCAGTGCGGCATAGAGCGCGCCCTTGGTCTCGGCGATCCCTTCCAGCGAGCCCATGCGCTCAAGATGCGCCGGGCCGATGTTGTTGACGAGGCCGATTTCGGGCCGCGCGATGGCAGCCAGATATTCGATGTCGCCGGGCTTGCCTGCGCCCATTTCGAGCACGGCGTACTCGGTGTCCTCGGACATCGCGAGCAGCGACAGCGGCAGGCCGATTTCGTTGTTGAAATTGCCGGCGTTGACGTGGGTCCTGCCGTGCAGCGCGAGGATCGAAGCGACGAGCGTCTTCACCGTCGTCTTGCCGTTCGAGCCGGTGATGCCGACGACGCGCGCGCGGTGCTGCGCGCGCGCGTGGCTGGCGAGATCGCCGAGCGCGAGCAGCGTGTCCGGCACGACGACCTGCGGCAGATCGCCCTCCATCGGGCGCGCGACGAGCGCCGCGATCGCGCCTGCTTGCTTCGCCGCGCCGACGAAATCGTGACCGTCGAAATTGTCGCCTTTCAGCGCGACGAACAGCGCGCCGGATATCGGCTGGCGCGTGTCGGTGGCGACGCCGCGCACCATGAGGTCCTTGCCGCGCAGCGTGCCGCGCGTCCACAGGGCGATTTCGGACAGGCGCAAAATCATGCGCGCGCCTCCAGCGCCCGGCGCGCGACGGCGAGGTCGTCGAATGGGTGCTTGATCCCGCCGATTTCCTGGTAGGGCTCGTGGCCTTTGCCGGCGATCAGCACGACGTCGCTGGCTTTCGCTTCGCGCAGCGCGAGCGTGATCGCCTGCGCGCGGTCGCGCTGCACGGTGACGGCCCCGCGGTGAAGGAAGCCGGCGACGATCTGTGCGACGATCGCGTCGCCGTCTTCATTGCGCGGGTTGTCGTCGGTGACGATGACGCGATCGGCGAGGCGTTCGGCGATCGCCGCCATCTGCGGGCGCTTGCCTTGGTCGCGCTCGCCGCCTGCGCCGAATACGCAGATCAGCCGACCCTCGCAATGCGCACGCAAATTCGTCAACGCCTGTTCGAGCGCGTCGGGCGTGTGCGCGTAGTCGACGACGACGAGCGGCGCGGTGCCGCCGCCGAGGCGGTTCATGCGGCCGACGACCGGCTGCGCCGACGCCAACGCGTCGCGAATCTGCGCGAAGCCGTAGCCAAGCGCGCCGAGGCAGCCGGCGACGGCGAGCAGGTTGGCGACATTGAAGCGGCCGAGCAGACTCGTCGCGATGTCGCCTTCGCCCCACGGCGTGCGCAGATGAAAATTCAATCCGTCGCCGCTCGTGCGCACGTTCGTCGCGACGATGTCGGCGGCGGCATTGTCGACGCCGTAACGCAAGCTTTGCACGCGTTCGGGCAGGTCGGCGGCGAGCCGACGTCCGAACGCATCGTCGATGTTGATCACCGCCGCACGCAGGTTCGGCCAGGCGAACAGCTTGGCTTTGGCCGCGCCGTAGGCTTCCATCGTGCCGTGATAGTCGAGATGGTCGCGGGTGAGATTGGTGAACGCGGCGACGTCGAACGTCACCGCGTTCACCCGGCCCTGTGCGACCGCATGCGAAGAAACTTCCATGGCGACGTGGCTGGCGCCATCGTCGCGGAATTCGGCGAGCAGCGCCTGCACGCTGATCGCGTCGGGCGTCGTGCGCTCGCCTCCGCGGATCGCGCCGACGAGGCCTGCGCCGAGCGTACCGATCGTCGCCGCGCGCGCGCCGAGGCCCTGCAGCGCGGCGGCGAGCAGTTGCACGATCGAGGTTTTGCCGTTGGTGCCGGTCACGCCGATCACGCGCAGCGACTGTGACGGACGATCGAAAAAGCGCGCGGCGATTTCGCCGACCTGGTCGTGGAGATTGTCGATCCAGAAGGCCGGGATTTGGGATTCGGGATTCGGGATTCGGGATTTGCCTGAAGCCTCGGCCAGTATGACCGCGGCGCCACGCTCGATCGCCGCCGGAGCAAATTCGATGCCGTGCTTGCTGCCACCCTGTAACGCAAAAAACGCATCGCCCTCGCGCACGCGGCGCGAATCGAGCGCGAGGCCGCGCACGACGATGTCGCCGGCTGCCGCAAGCGCATCCGCCGGCGCGATGCCGGCGAGCAGTTCCGAGAGTGGGCGCGTCGTCTGGCTCACGGGTCGGCCGTCTCGATTTCGCCGACTACGTTCGGGTCGACGGCCGGCTCGGGCGGCAGTTTCGGCAGCGCCAGCGGATCGGGACCCGGGCCGCCGGTGTACCAGTTCTTGACATTGTCCGGCGGCACGTCGAGCAGGCGCAGCGCGCCCTGCATCACGCCGCTGAACGCCGGCGCGGCGACGGTGCCGCCCATGTACTGCACGATGTCGGTGCCGGTCGCGCCGGAGATGACGATCGCCGCGACCAAGCGCGGCTTCGTCGCCGGGACGAAGCCGACGAACACCGAATTGTAGACGTTGCGATAGCCGCCGTTGTGCGCGATGTGCGAGGTGCCGGTCTTGCCGGCGGCGAAATAGTTCGGCACCGCGGCCTTGGGCGCGGTCGAGTCCGGCGCGATGACCGTGCGCAGCATCGCCAGGACTTCGTCGGCGATTTTCTTGTCGATGATGCGCTTGCCTTCGTCGCCGCCGCCCTTGACGAAGGTCGGCGTGTGCAGGATGCCGCCGTCGGCGATCGCCGCGTAGGCGCGCGCGAGCTGCAGCGGGGTCACGGAAAATCCGTAGCCGTAGGAAATCGTGTCCTGCTCGACCGGACCCCAGAGTTTGGCGATGCGCAGATTGCCCGGCGACTCGCCGGTGAAGCCCGAGCCGGTCGTTTCGCCGAAGCCGAAGCGATGGAACATGTCCCACATCTGATCGCGCGACAGGGTCGCGCCGATCTTCGCCGCGCCGACATTCGACGAGTGCGTGATCACGCCGGTCACGGTCAGGAGGCCGACGTTGCGATGATCGTGGACGATGTGATCGTAGTGCTGCCACGTGCCCGGATTCGTGTCGACCTTCGAATCGGGCTTCCACTTGCCGCTTTCGAGCGCGGCGGAAATCGTGATCGCCTTCGCCACCGAACCGGGCTCGACCACGTCGGTCGCCGCGCGGTTGCGCATGTGATCGAGCAAGTCCTTCGCCGGAATGTTCGGATTCTGCGAGTTCGGATTGAACGAAGGCTGGTTGACCATGGCGAGGATTTCGCCGTTGGTCACGTCCATGACCACGATCGAACCGTAGGCCGCCTTGTGGTCCTTGATCGCGCCCATCAGCTCGCGATAAGCGAGGTACTGGATGTTCTTGTCGATCGACAAGGTCAGTTCGTGACCCGGCTGCGGCGCCACGTCGAGATCGACGTCGTAGCTTTCGACCGCGCGGCCGTGCAGGTCGCGGATCACGCTCTTGCTGCCCGGCTTGCCGGTGAGATACTCGTTGAACGCGAGTTCGAGACCCTCGGAGCCGCGGTCGTCGACGTCCGTCTTGCCGAGAATATGCGCGGTCACCTCGCCGTTCGGATAGAAGCGGCGGAACTCGGGCTGCTTGTAGATGCCCGGGATGTCGAGCTTCATGATCTTGTCGGCCTCATCCGGATTGAGCCGACGCACGAGGTAGACGAACTCTTTGTCCGCGCGCTGGGTGATTTTCTGCGCCAGCGCGTCCGCATCGAG
>DAIMZS010000177.1:4042-7063 GCA_036733825.1 Rudaea sp. | reverse complement strand
GGCCCTTCCTCGAACACTTCCTCGTGATATCCCTTCGAACCGATCGCCTGCGCGAGCGGGCTGCGGAAGTCCTCGTTCGTGCGCAGGCGATCGAGCACGTAGCCGAAGTCGTAGCGCGGCTGCCAGCCGAGCTCGCGGCGCGCAAGGTCGTTGACGTAGACGCGGTCGATTGAATCGAACATGCGCCAGCCGCGGCGGGCGTATTCCTCGACGTAGGCCGGGAACAATCGGCGCAGAACCACCGGCGCATCGCCACGCAGGGCCTGCAGATCGTCGCGCGAAAACGGCGTCGTCGCGCTGATGATGTAGCGGCCGAAGCCGATCGCCGACGCCTTGTCGATCGCGAGAAGATGGGCATCGACGATGTCGGCGATGTCGACGCGGCGATAGAGAAATTCGTTCGCTTTGATGTTCGCGTCGACGAAGTTCTCGCGCATGTGCTTGCTGTCGTCGGCCTCGGGGAAGAAACGCGACGTGCGCAGCACGAGGCAGGGCAGGCCGAATTTGCGCCGGAACAGTTGGCACAGGTTCTCGGCGGCGACCTTGGTGACGCCGTAGATGTTCTTCGGAATCGGCGCCACGTCTTCGGTGATCCAGGCCGCCGGCGCGCCCGCGGGCGGGGTGAGCGCGTCGCCGAACGCGCTGGTCGTGCTCGTGAAGATGAACGATTGCGATTTCGCCGCCACCGCCTCTTCGAGCAGGTTGAGCGTACCGGTAATGTTCGTGTCGACGAAATCCTGGCGTGCATGTGTAGCGACGTGCGGTTTATGCAGCGTCGCGGCGTGCAGCACGGCGTCGACGCCGCGCATGCAGCGATGCACGAAGTCGCGGTCGGCGACTGAGCCGACTTCGTCGGTGTGCGCCGAAGGCAGGATGTCGATGCCGACGACGTCGTGTTCGCTGTCGCGCAGGCGGCGCATCAACGCTTCGCCGAGATGGCCGCTGCTGCCGGTGACGAGGATTTTCATGGTCTTGCTTCGAACGGCGCGGCCTGGCCGCGGTTAGAGATCGTCGCGATGGTCCTGATACCACGCCGCGGCGCCGATCAGGCCGAGCTGGCCGTGTTCGATGAGCCAGATCGGCACGTGCTTGATCACATCGCCGAGCGCGCCCTTGTTGTGGTAGCGCGCGACGAAGTTGCTCGTCGGCAAGAACGAGCGGATGCGCGAAGGAATGCCGCCGGCGAGGAACACCGCGCGCGCGTTGTAGGCGAGGACGAGGTCGCCGATCAGGCTGCCGAGCAGGCCGCAGAAGACGCTGAGCGCGCTCACCGCCTGCGGATTGGCGTGGGCGAGCGCGGCCGCAGTGACTTCCGCGGGGGTCTTCAGCATCACCGGGACGCCGTGCAGTGTGCAGATGCATTCGTAGAGATTGAGCAGACCGGGGCCCGACACGGCGCGCTCGCGGTCGACGTGCGGCCAGCGCTTGAACAATTCGCGCAGGATGTTGAGCTCCAGCTCGTTGCCCGGGGCGAGCGCGGCATGGCCGGCTTCGCTCGTGATCACGACCGGGCGCGGCTTGTGCGGAATGCGCACGGCCTGGCCGAAGCCCGTGCCGGGGCCGACGACGAGGGTGGTCACCTTCGACGGATCGACCGGCTGGCCGCTGAGCAGTTCCGCCGAGGCGAGATCGATATGCGGCGCGGCGAGGGCCAGCGCTTCGAAATCGTTGATCAGTGCGAGGTGCTTCAGGCGCGCGGCCTGGCGCGTCTGCGACGTCGACACGTGCCAGGGCAGGTTCGGGTTGATCAGGTTGTCGCCGACCTGCAGGCCGGCGATCGCGATCGCCGCGCTGACCGTGGAAGCGTCGCCGTGCGTTTCGATGAACGTGCGCAGGATCGTCGCGAGGTCCGGATACTCCGCGCAGATGTACTCGGAATAATGCAGGATCGACACGGCGCCGTCGGCGGTGAAACGGACCAGGGCGAGGCGCGCATGGGTACCGCCGACGTCGGCGGCGATGAAGGGGACGTCGGAAGCGGCGGGCGTTGCGGTCAAAGGAAATTCCTGAAGCAAGTGACGATGGAAAGCGCCCGGCGCGCGGGACGTGCGAGTGTGTGCAGGGCCTTGAGGCTTGTCAATCCATGTTTGAAACGGGAAATATCGGGGGCGACGGGGGCGTAAAAACCCGGCCGATGGCGTCCACGTTGCTGAAAATGTTTATTTTCTTCGGTTTTAGGCTACAATAAGCGGTTCCCAGAGCCGTTGCCTGCCATGCAGGCGCGCCGCGGATGCCGCGGCCGGACGGGGAACCACAACGTACCCGATAAATTCTCGAGAAATAAACATGGTCAAGATTCGTCTTTCCCGCGGCGGCGCCAAAGGCCGTCCGTTCTACCACATCATCGTGGCCGACGAGCGCAAAGCGCGCGACGGCCGCAACATCGAGCGCGTGGGCTTCTTCAATCCGGTCGCGGCCGGCAAGGAAACCCGCCTGCAGCTCGACGTCGAGCGCGTCAACGACTGGATCGCCAAAGGCGCCCAGCCGAGCGAGAAGGTGCGCACCCTGATCAAGGAAGCGAGCAAGCAGGCCAAGGCCGCGGCTTGATCGCTGCGCAGGCCGCGATGATGGCCGCGCGCGACGACAACGTGCCTGATAAGAGCAGGCTGGTCCTCGGCAAGATCGTCGGTCTGTACGGCGTCGAAGGCTGGGTCAAGCTCGAGTCGTACAGCGAACCGCGCACGCAGATCTTCAAATACTCGCCTTGGTTCGTCGGCAGTGCCGACGCAGCCGTCGAGTACGGGAACGTGAAGGGCAGGGCGCAGGGCAAGGGCATCGTCGCCCGTTTGCCCGGCGTCGACAGCCGCGATGCCGCGGCGGGCCTGATCGGCGCGGAGATCCGCGTACTGCGCTCGGCGCTGCCGAAACCGAAGCGGGGCGAGTACTACTGGGTCGATCTGGAAGGGCTCGATGTGTTCAACCTCGACGGCGTCGCGTTCGGCAAGGTCAGCCACCTGTTCTCGACCGGAGCGAACGATGTTCTTGTCGTCCGTGACGGCGATCGCGAGCGGATGGTGCCGT
>DAIMZS010000177.1:0-3942 GCA_036733825.1 Rudaea sp. | reverse complement strand
GTGGACGAGCGGCCTTTCGGCGGCGGCCCCGGCATGGTGATGCTGATCGATCCGTTGCGCGATGCGATCCGCGCGGCGCGTGCGGCAGAGGCGAAGCCGGCCAGAACGATTTACCTGAGTCCGCAGGGAACGCGGCTCACGCAGGACAAAGTGCGCGCGTTGGCGCAGGAAGATCGGTTGATCCTTCTGTGCGGACGCTACGAAGCGGTGGACGAGCGCCTGATCGAGCACGAGGTCGACGAGGAAATTTCCATCGGCGACTACGTGCTGTCGGGCGGCGAGCTGGCCGCGGCGGTGTTGATCGATGCGATCGGCCGGCTGCAGGACGGTGCGCTCAACGACGCCGCCTCGGCGCAGCAGGATTCGTTTTCGGACGGCCTGCTCGACTGCCCGCACTACACGCGGCCCGAGGTTCACGAGCTCGGCGCGGTGCCTGCGGTGCTGTTGTCGGGCGACCATGCGGCGATCGCAAAATGGCGGCGGAAACAGGCACTTGGACGAACCTGGCTGCGCCGGCCCGACCTTTTGGCCCGAGCCGCGCTCAAACCGGAAGAAAATTTATTTTTACTTGATTTTCAAAAAGATACAAAAAAGTAGTGAAGTGGGTCGTCAGAGCGGCCCAAAACTGGAGATATACTTGCCCCCGTCCGTGATGGCGAGGTCAAGCAGCGATCCTTCCGGGTCGCACTTTTCAAAAACGCATTCCTTTCCATCTCAATCGAGCTAGTGGTGTCATGAACCTCCTCCAACAATTTGAAGCTTCCCAGATCAACCGCAAACTGCCGGAATTCAGCCCGGGCGATACGGTCGTGGTCAACGTCAAGGTCAAAGAAGGCAACCGCGAGCGCGTGCAGGCCTACGAAGGCGTGGTCATCGCGAAGAAGAACGCGGGCCTGAATTCGGCTTTCACGGTGCGCAAGATTTCCCACGGTTTCGGCGTCGAGCGCGTGTTCCAGTCGCACAGCCCGACGATCGACTCGGTCAACGTCAAGCGTCGCGGCAAGGTGCGTGGCGCCAAGCTCTATTACCTGCGTGGTCTCGAGGGCAAAGCGGCGCGCATTCAGGAAGACCTGTCCAAGAGCGGCGCCAGCAACGAAGAGTAATTCCTTTCTCCGGCGGCAACGCCGGGAACCCCCTTGGAGCATTGAGTCGCGTCTGTGCTCCTCGTCCAAAGCGGCCGTCAGCAATGGCGGCCGCTTTGTCTTTTCTGCGCGAACGAAAAACTTCCGCGACATCGCCATAACGAATATCGCGATCTTTATAAGCCCGGTAATTTTGCAAAATTTTTACCTCCGAGCTATTTTGTTGCGGCGCAATAGGTCGGTACAAAGCCCACTCGCCACGGGGAGGCAGTTGGATTCTTTCTTTCGTTCCTGATTGCGTACGTATCGTCGTCGCAATAAGGAGCAAGAAATGTCCTCGTCCCTGCCTTCACGCCGCGCGCTCGCCGCGGCCGTCCTTCTCGGTTTGATCGGCGCCCAGGCGGCGCATGCGCAGCAGGCCGCGCCCGATGCGGCCGCGCCCCAGCAGAATCTCGATACCGTCATCGTCACCGGCACGCGTGCGCTGAACCGCACCGTGGCCGAATCGCTGTCGCCGATCGACATCATCACTCCGGAAGCGCTGCAGGCCACCGGCACGACCGAGCTGGCCACCGCGCTGTCGCGCGCGGTGCCCTCGCTCAATTTTCCGCGCCCCGCGCTGACCGACGGCACCGACGCCGTGCGTCCGGCGCAGTTGCGCGGACTCTCGCCCGACCAGGTGCTCGTGCTCGTCAACGGCAAGCGCTGGCACTCCTCGGCGCTGGTCAACGTCAACGGCAGCCAGGGCCGCGGCTCGGCGCCGGTCGATCTCAACGCGATTCCGATCTCGGCGATCGAGCGCGTCGAAGTGCTGCGCGACGGCGCGTCGGCGCAATACGGGTCCGACGCGATCGCCGGCGTGGTCAACATCGTGCTCAAGAGCGGCGCCGATCACGGCAGCGCCACGCTGCAGACCGGCCAGTACAGCGCCGGCGACGGCGCCCAGGTGCTCGCGACGGGCGACACCGGCTTCAAGCTCGGCGACGCGGGCTGGGTGCATCTGGCCGCGCAGTACAACAGCAACGATGCGACCGATCGCGCGCGGCCGTATCTCGGCACGGTCACGCCGACCTCGGTGCCGGCCGGGCAGGTCGTGCAGCGCCTCGGCGATCCGAGCATCGACCAGGGCCAGGTGGCGCTCAACGCGGAGTACAAGTTCACGCCGGAAGCCGTGCTCTACGGATTTTTCGACGCGAGCAACCGCAACTCGACCTCGAACGGCTTTTTCCGCGCCGCCGGGGCGTCCAACAATATTCCTTCGATTTATCCGGACGGCTACCTGCCGCTCGAGAAATTCCACACGCAGGATCGCCAGGGCGTGATCGGCCTGCGCGGCACCGTCGCCGACGGCTGGCATTACGACCTCAGCGCCGACTATGGCTACAACCGTCTCGCCGCCGACGTCGCGCACAGCCTCAACACGAGCATTGGGCCCGTGAGCCAGACGTATTTCTTCGACGACATCCTGCAGAACGAGCAGGGCGCGCTGAACGCGGACTTGAGCAAGGACGTGAGCGTCGGTTTCCTGCCGAATCCGGTGACGGTCGCGTTCGGCGGCGAGTATCGGCACGAAAAATACTCGATCACCGCCGGCGAGCCCGCCTCGTACTTCGGCACCGGCGCGCAGGTGTTTCCGGGCTTCACTCCGGGCGATGCCGGATCGCACAGCCGGCATAGCTACGCCGCTTATCTCGATCTGGAAACGAATCTGACCGACAAACTCTCCGCCGGCCTGGCCGGGCGCTACGAGGACTACAGCGATTTCGGCAATGCCTTGTCGGGCAAGCTGTCGCTGCGCTACCAGTTTACCGATGCAGTGGCGCTGCGCGCGACGGCGTCGAACGGCTTCCGTGCGCCGTCGCTGGCGCAGGAATACTTTTCGGCGACCGCGACCAATCTCGTGTCGACGCCGACCGGCAATCAGCTGCAGCAGGTGCGCACCTTCCCGGTGTCCGATCCGGCCGCGATCGCGATCGCGCTCGGCGCGGAGCCGCTCAAGGCGGAGAAGTCGCGCAACTACGGCGTCGGCCTCGTGCTGCAGCCGACCGAGGCGCTGTCGGCGACGATCGATGCGTATCAGATCACCGTCGATCACCGCATCATTCTTTCCGGCAACCTGACCGGCACGAATGTATCGAATTATCTGCAGGCGAACGGCTATCCGGGCGTGCAGGGCGGGCGCTACTTCACCAACGCGGTAAACACGCGCACGCGCGGCGTGGACGCGGTGGTCAACTACAAGCTCGATCTGAATTCGGCCGGCACGCTTAATCTGAATGTCGCCGCGAACTACAACAAGACCGACGTTCTCTACGTCCAGCCGAACCCCCCGATCCTGCAGCAGACCGGGCTCGTGCTCGCGCGCGTGACGCGCGATGAAATCGGCCGCCTCACCACCGGTTCGCCGAAGGACAAGTTCGTGTTCGGCGCCGACTGGAACATCGGCGCGTTCAGCTTTCACGGCGATCTGACCCGCTACGGCGAGATCACCGTGCTCAACGCGAGCAATCCGGCGCTCGACCAGAACTTCGGCGCGAAGTGGCTGCTCGACGTCTCCGGCACCTATCACCTCGAGCGCTGGGATTTCACCCTCGGCGCAGACAACGTGACCAACACCTATCCGGATGAGCTGATCTACGCCAACTCGCAGAGCGGCCAGTTGCCGTATTCGAACTATTCGCCGTTCGGCTTCAACGGCGCCTTCGTCTACGGCAAAGCGACGTTCCGCTGGTAGTCCGCGATGGTGCGGCGGCGTGCAATGCGCCGCCGTGCGCCGGCTTTAGGCGAAGCGGCTGAACAGCCAATACAGCCCGCCGGAGAGCAGGATCGCTGCCGGCAGCGTCAACACCCACGCCATCGC
>DAIMZS010000176.1:1765-7095 GCA_036733825.1 Rudaea sp. | reverse complement strand
AGCTCGGCCATCTTCGCGCGCACCGCGTCGGAGATCGCGATCGCGTTGCTGCCCGGACGCTGGAAGATGCCGACGCCGACCGCGGTCTGGTTGTTGAGCATCGCGCGCAGCGCGTAGTTGTCCGAGCCGAGCTCGACGCGTGCGACATCCTTGAGCCGCGTGATCTGGCCGTTCTCGCCGGTGCGCACGATGATGTTGGCGAAGTCCTCCTCGTCGACGAGGCGGCCCTTCGTGCTCACCGCGATCTGGAAGTTCGGCTTGTTCGAGCCGTCGGACACCGTCGGCGTTGCCGGCGAGCCGAGCTGGCCCGCGGCGACCTGCACGTTCTGTTCGCGGATCGCGTTGGCGATGTCGCCGGCGGTCAGCCCGCGCGCCGCGACCTTTTCCGGATCGAGCCAGACGCGCATCGAGTAGTTGCCGCCGCCGAACTGCTGCACGTCGCCGACGCCGTCGATCTTGGCCAACTCGTCCTTGACGTGCAGGACCATGTAGTTGGCGAGATAGTTGAGGTCGTAGCGGCCGTCGGGCGAGGTCAGGAACACGCCCATGGTGATGTCGGGCGTGGACTTGTTCACGGTGACGCCGATGCGCTGCACGTCCTGCGGCAGCTTCGGCGTCGCCTGCGCGACGCGGTTCTGCACGAGCTGCTGCGCCTTGTCCACGTCGGTGCCGAGCTTGAAGGTGACGGTCAGCGTCATCACGCCGTCGCTGGTCGCCTGCGAGAACTGGTAGAGCATGTCCTCGACGCCGGTGATCGCCTGCTCCAACGGGCCGGCGACAGTATCGGCGATGACCTTCGGATTCGCGCCCGGATAGGTCGTGCGCACGACCACGGTCGGTGGCACGACTTCGGGATATTCCGAGATCGGCAGATGCGGAATCGAAACGAGGCCGGCGATGAGAATCAGCGCCGACAACACGCCGGCGAAGACCGGACGTGAGACGAAAAATTGAGAGAGGTTCATGGAAGCGAGTCCTTGATTTCTTTTCCCTTCTCCCACCGGGAGAAGGTGGCGCGAAGCGCCGGATGAGGGTTCGGCAATAAGGCAGAGGCTTGTCCGGTGTCCGGACCCTCACCCCAACCCCTCTCCCGATGGGAGAGGGGCTAGAGCGGTTTGGATCAGTTCAACGCCGCACGCCCACCGTTGCCCGACCCCGTCGATGCGGTGGCGGGCGCCGCCGGTGCAATCTGAGCGATGGCTTTGGTATCCGTCGTCATCGCCACGCGCGTCGGGTTCACCGTCGCGCCGGGGCGCACGTGCTGCAGGCCGTTGACGACGATCACGTCGCCCGCGTTCAGGCCCTCGCGCACGACGCGCAAGCCCTCGATCGCCGCGCCGAGCGTGATCGGCCGATATTCGAGCGAGTTGTCCTTCTTCAGCGCGAGCACGAACTTCTTGCCGAGATCGGTGCCGACCGCGCGCTCGTCGATCAGGATCGAATCGCGCGGCGTGCCGCCGACGAGCTTGATGCGGGCGAACAGGCCCGGAGTGAAGTGGCCGTCTTTGTTGTCGAACACGCCACGCGCGCGGATAGTTCCGCTGTTCGGATCCACCTGGTTGTCGACGAAATCGAGGCGGCCTTCGTGCGGATAGCCCTGCTCGTCGACCAGGCCCATGTAGACCGGGCTCTCGGCCTTCGCCGCGCCGTGGGCGAAGCGCAGGTACGTGGCTTCGTCGACGTCGAAGTAGGTGTAGACCGGATTGTCGGACACGACCGTGGTCAGCACGCTCGTGATCGCGACGAGGTTGCCCGGCGTGATCAGCATGCGCGAGACGCGGCCGTCGATCGGCGAACGCACCTGGGTGAATTCGAGATTCAGGCGCGCGGCCTCGAGCGCCGCGGCGGCGGCGCCGATGTCGTCGCTGCCGCTCGTCGCCGCGGTTTCGAGCTGGTCGAAATCCTGCTGCGCGATGACGTGCTTGGCGATCAGCTGCTTGCCGCGTTCGTGGTTCTGCGCAGCGAGCGCCGCCTGCGAACGCGCGCGCTTGAGCTGCGCGGCGAGGCGATCGACTTCCGCCTGGTACGGGCGCGGATCGATGCGGAACAGCACCTGGCCCTTCTTGACCTGCGCGCCTTCGGCGAACTGCGCCGACTCGATGAAGCCGCCGACGCGCGGCTGGATCTGCACCGTGGTCACGGGTTCGAGGCGTCCGGTGAACTCCTCGAAATCGCGCAGCGGCTTGGCCACGACTTCGGCGACGCTGACCGCGGGCGGCGGCGGCGCCGCCGGCGTGCCGCTCGCCTGCGAGCGTGAGCAGCCGGCCAGCACGGCGGCGGCGAGTACGGTCAGAACGATGCCGGCTTGGATGAATTTCGGGTATTGCATGGCAGTCTCCTCGTATCCTTGCGGACTGAACCGGTGGTGACCTCTGCTGCGCGGCGCCTTGACTTGGGTCTTGGCTTACGAGAAGCTGTCACAATGTGTGTTACCGGTCAGTAACGTTGCGAGATGTTACTGACCAGTCACTAACCTGTCAAGAGGAGTGTGTGTGTCATGTCCGCAAAATCAACGGCAGCGTCCGTGCCGCTCGTGAGCGAAGCGCCGGTGCGCAGCGAAAAGCCGCGCGTGCGCGACCGCATCCGCGACTCGGCTGCCGACCTGTTCTACCAGCACGGCATTCGCGGCGTCTGCGTCGATGCGATCGTCGAGAACGCCGGTACGAACAAGATGAGTTTCTACCGCAGCTTCCCGTCCAAGGACGATCTCGTCGCCGAATACCTCATGGACCAGGAGCGTGGCTACTGGCAGTGGTGGGACGAGGCCGTCGCGCCGCACGCCGGCGACGCGCGCCGCCAGGTCGAAGCGCTGATGCAGGCGCTCATCGATCTGGTCAAAACCAAGCCGAAAGTCGATTGCGGCTGCCGCTCGAGCCGCGGCTGCGCGCTCGGCAATGCGGCGGTGGAGATTCCCGAGGACAACGAACGCCTCAACGCCATCGTGCACAACTACAAAACCGAGATCCGCCGCCGCCTGCGCAAGTACGCGCGAGAGATGGGCGCGCGCGAACCCGATTCGCTCGGCGATGCGCTGATGCTGCTGCTCGAAGGCGGCTATTACACGCGGCTGACGTTTCCGAACAATTCGGGGCCGGTCACGGCGATTGCGAAGGCGGCGCGGGCGCTGATCGAAGCGCACATGGGCTGAGCGCGCTGCTTTTTTTGCCGAGCTGATTTTCTATGCGACTTCGGCTTTCTCGACGAAGCTCGGATCGGCCAACTCCCGCTGCAGCGTCGCGCTGTCGAGCTCGCCTTCCCACTTCGACACCACGATCGTCGCCACGCCGTTGCCGATGAAGTTGGTCAGCGCACGGCATTCGCTCATGAAGCGGTCGATGCCGAGGATCAGCGCCATGCCCGCGACCGGTATGCTCGGCACCACGGCCAGTGTCGCCGCGAGGGTGATGAAACCGGCGCCGGTGACGCCCGAGGCGCCCTTGCTCGTCAGCATCGCCACGCCGAGCAGCGCGAGTTCCTGCCCCAGACTCAGATCGATGTTCAGCGCCTGCGCGATGTAGAGCGAGGCCATGGTCATGTAGATATTGGTGCCGTCGAGATTGAACGAATAACCGGACGGCACGACGAGTCCGACGACCGATTTCGAGCAGCCGAGCTTCTCGAGTTTTTCCATCAGCGGTACCAGCGCGCTTTCCGACGAACTCGTGCCGAGCACGGTCAGCAGTTCGGACTTGATGTAGTTGAGAAAGCGGAAAATCGAAAAGCCGGTGAAGTGCGCGATCAAGCCGAGCACGACCGAGACGAACAGCGCCGCAGTCAGATAGAACAGGCCGACGAGCTGAGCCATGTTGACGATGGTGCCGACGCCGTACTTGCCGATCGTGAAGGCCATCGCGCCGAACGCGCCGACCGGCGCGACCTTCATCACCAGATTGACCATGCCGAACAGCACTTTCGAGCAGACTTCGAAGAAATGGAACACGGTCTTGCCGGTCTCGCCCAGGCGCGACAGCACGAAACCGAACAGAACCGCGATCAACAGCACCTGGAGCAGGTCGCCGTTCGCGGTGAACGCGTCGACGAAGGTTTTCGGCACGATGTGCAGAATGAAGTCGGTCGTCGACTGTTCGCTCGCCGCCTTCGCGTAGCTCGCGACGGACTTGGCGTCGAGCGTCGCCGGATCGACGTTGAGGCCGCGACCCGGGTGGGCGATCTTCATCACCAGCAGCCCGACCGCGAGCGCGGCCGTCGACACGACCTCGAAGTACAGCAGCGCCTTGCCGCCGACGCGGCCGACCTTCTTCATGTCGTTCATGCCGGCGATGCCGAGCACGACGGTGAGGAAGATCACCGGCGAGATCAGCATCTTCACCAGGTTGATGAACAGGTCGCCGAGCCATTTGAGCGAGGAGGCCTTGAACGTGGCGCCGGCGATGAGCGGATTCTGATCGCCGAACAGCCAGCCGATCAGGCCGCCGAGAAAGATGCCGACGAGCACCCAGAAGTACAGATGACGAGTAAAGCTCCTCATGGCCTCTCCGGACGATTGCTCCCCGCCCGGAGCATCCCAACGCCGGCGTCGGCGTGTCAATAGTTCGTTGCGAGGTCGAATCCGGCGTGGTAATAGCCGCCGCTTTGCCACACGTGGATCGGCGCGCCGTATTGCGCGCTCAACGTCTCCGAACGCAGCACCTCGGCCTTCGGTCCTTGCGCGAACACGCGGCCGTCGCGCAGCAGAATCACGTGATCGATCTCGGGCAGGATCTCTTCGAGATGATGGGTGACGAGCACCACCGTCGTGCCGCCGCGGGCAAGCCCGCGCAGGCTTTCGAGCAAAGTGCGCTGGGCGACGAAATCGAGGCCGGCGGTCGGCTCATCAAGCAGTAGCGCGCCGGGGTCGTGCACGAGCGCGCGCGCGATCAGCACGCGGCGCGCCTCGCCGGTCGACAGCGTGGCGAAACGTCGATGCGCCAGGTGCGAGGCGCCGAGCCGGTCGAGTGCGGTCCGCGCGGCGGCGCGCATCGCTTCGGTCACCGCGTGATTGAACGAAAGCACGTGGCTGGCGAAAAAGCCCGAGATCACCGCATCGAGCCCGTCGACGAGATCCTCGTCGATCAGGCGCTGCTGCAGATCGCCCGAGACGATGCCCAGGTGCTTGCGCAGCTCGAACACGTCCCAGCGCGTGCGGCCGAGGATGCGCATCGGCGCCGTGCCGTCGTCGTGCGCGAGCGGATAATCGTCGCGATGGATCATGCGCACGAGCGAAGATTTGCCCGCGCCGTTCGGCCCGACGATCGCCGTGTGCTGGCCCGGCTCGATGCGCAGCGAAAGGCCATGCAGGACTTCGTGCTCGCCGCGCATCAGGCGCGCGT
>DAIMZS010000176.1:0-1665 GCA_036733825.1 Rudaea sp. | reverse complement strand
ACGCCGTAGGGCAGGTTTGCAATGCGGCGATACTCGCCGCTGTCGAACAGCTCGGGATGCGCGAGCCAATCCTCGATCATCGACGCCGCATCGTTGCCCCAGAACTTCTCGCCGCCGACGTCGAGCGTCGGCACGCCGAACACGCCCGCGGCGATCGCCTCGTCGGTGTTCGCGCGCAGCCGATCCTTCACGCTGCTGTCGGCGATCGCCTTCTCCGCATCGCCGACGCCGAGCGCACGGGCGACGTCGGCGAGTTCGGCCGCAGTCGTTCCCGTCCGTCCCTCGCGCCAGAGGTGATTGAAAATGGCCTCGATCGCCGGCCATGTCGTCCCCGCGGCGATGCACAGGCGCAGTGCGGCGAGCGGATTGAACGGATGCTGCGGCGGGAAACGCAGCGTCGTGCCCGCGCGCTCCGCCTGCCACTGCACGAAGCGATAGGTGAATTCGCGCTTGCCCGGAATTTCCGCGGGGCCGAGCTGGCCGTGATGCTTGAGCACCGCGCCGAACGCGATCGGCATGGGCGCGACGTCGAGCCGATCGCGCCATTCCAGCACTTTCGCCAATTGCAGATACGAAAACGGCGAAACGAAATCGAAATACCAGTGCGCGGATGGCTTCATCGTCAGAAACACCAATCGTTGAGTTGTTCTTTACCGTCAATGCGGACGTCAAGCGAGGCTACCGCATTCTTCGGCGGCTCGTCCTGTCCGCAGCCGGGCTCGCTCAGTTCGTATTCGGTCTTACCGTTTTTGAAACGCCAGATGCGATGCGTACACGGCGACGTCCCTTCGAAGTCGCGCGTTCCGATGAGTTCCAGGTCGGGCTTCTCGTTCAAGCCGCGGGGCAGATTCCACACGCGATAGCGCCACGTTTCCGGCTTCGCGGCCGCGTCGATCACGATCCGGAATTGCTTCGTGCTGCAGGCGAGGTCGATGGCGCCGGCTTTCGGCGGATGCAGCGAACCGCCGGGAACGTTCACGGCGACGATGCGCAATTGCTTGTCGTCGGCGCCGGCGGGATGGACCCAGACACCACCGTTGGCATAGCCCATGCCGTCGGAATATTTGCAGACGAGATCGCCTACTGCTTGTTTACTTACCTCCTCGCGAAGTGCCGGCGTGAACACGCGCTCGAACTGATTTTGCAGCGTACTGGGATTGGCCAGCATGACGACGCTGTCGTCCGCGAAATTCACGCGCAGCGGAAACTGCGTCAACAGCGCGATCGCGGCCACGTCGCGGCGTGCAAGCGCGCCGCGAAAATCACGATCGAAGCGCACGAGCGGTGTGGCGTCGTCTGCACCGATCACTGCCCGCGCGCAGCCGACGAACGCTTCATCCGCTTCGGCGGCGCGGCCGATGCTTGCGAGGATCAAAAGGGCGAGAAGAGCGAAAACCCGGATCATTGCCAGCTCCGTCAATGCAATTGTTTGAACACGTCCGGGTCGAACGCATCGACCGCGACCACCTCGTTGCGCGCCGCTTCGGCTTCCTGCAGCAGATCGTATTCGGCCTGGGTGATGACGCCGGCCTTCAAACCCATTTCATCGAGCATATAGCCGGGCGCGCGGTCGAGCCTGCCGGCGCGCACCGCATCGCGCAGTTTGGTCTCGACCGGAATCGCGCGCACGGCCTTGTCGAGCGCGGCTTCGAGCGCGCCGAGGCC
>DAIMZS010000175.1:0-7102 GCA_036733825.1 Rudaea sp. | reverse complement strand
CGTTTCGCGCAGCGCATAGGTGACGCCGGGGCCGACCTTGAGGATGGCGAAGTGCCCGCGCACGAGCGCGGCGAGCGCCTCGGGCGTTTGATAGTCGGTGGAATGCGCTTCGTAGATGAGCCCGGGAAATTTTTCGATCGCGCTGCTGAGTGCGTGCGCTTTATTCGGCTGAAAATCGACGACGTCGTGGTGATCGAACTCGACGCCGGGCTGGACGACGAGTCCGACCACGCGTTGCCAGGCCTCGCTCAATCCGTGCGCGGCAAACGCTTCGCGATGTGCCTCCACCGTCGCTACCATCGCTTCGGGCCGGGTGACCTGCAGCGTGTCGAGTTCCTCTTTCGCGCCGCCGGGCACAGGTACTTCGGTGCCGACGATGTAGACCGGCGCTTCGCCGCCGCTGCGCCGCCACGCCTGCTCGGCGACCGCGGCGAGCCGCGCGGCGCGCGCGGCGACCTCGGCGTCGGGCAGCGCGGGCGGATCGTCCGCGCATGCCATCGAGCAGTCGAGGTGGATCTTGCGGAAGCCCGCGGCGACGTAGTCGTCGATCAGCGCATCGGCTTTCGCCAGCGCCGACGCTGCGGACTCGTCCTGCCACGCATTCGGGCCGAGGTGATCGCCGCCGAGCAGCACCTGGTCGCGGGCGAGCCCGATCCGATCGGCCTTGTCCATCACGAACGCGTGAAAATCGGCCGGACGCATGCCGGTGTAGCCGCCGAACTGGTTGACCTGGTTCGACGTGGCCTCGATGAGCACGGGCGCGCCGCGGTCGCGCGCGTGGATCAGCGCGGCGTCGAGCACGAGCGGATGCGCCGAGCAGATCGACGCAATGCCGACGGCTTTCCCCGAGCGATGCTGGGCGGCAATGTCGAGCAGGGCTTTCATGCGATGCGCGCGGCTCCTGGTTGAGAAAGGGCGGGAGTCATCCCGCGCGGATCAAGGCGATCACGTCGTCGGCCGTGCCCTGCGCCGCGGTGCCGCCGACCCCGCGCGTGGACAAGGCGCCGCAGGCGTTGCCCCAGCGCAGGCAGTCGAGCGGCGGCAGATCGCGCAGCCAGGCGTGGAGAAAACCCGCATTGAACGAGTCGCCCGCGCCGGTCGTGTCGACGACCTGCGCCGGATAGGCGGGCGCGAACAGCGGCGCCGCGCGATCGAGCGTCATCGCGCCGCGGCTGCCGATCTTGAGCACCGTGCGCGTGACGCCGTTGTCGAGTGCGCGCAGCGCCGCCTCCGGCGTGTTCGTCGCGGTGATCGCACAGGCTTCGCTCTGGTTCGGCAGGAACACGTCAACGTGGCGCAGCAGCTCGATCAGCTCGCCGCCCCAGCGCCGCGCGGGATCGGCGCCCGGATCGAGCGAGGTCGTCAGCCCCGCGGCGCGCGCGCGCGCAAACAGATCGCCGAGCCGCGGCCGCAACTTGGTTTGCAGGTAGTACGAGGAGACGTGCAGATGCTGCGCTCCGGCGAGCACGGCCTCGCTCACGTCCTCGGCGCCGAGTTCGGCGATCGCGCCCGGCCAGGTGAGCAGGGCGCGGTCGGTCTGCGCGGACACCGCGATCGTTACGCCCGTGCGCAAGCCGGCGTCGGCGACGATCGCGCCGGTATCGACGCCGCCCTCACGCAGCGCGGCGAGACAGAACTCGCCGAACGGATCCGCGCCGCAGCGGCCGACGAAGCGCACCGGATCGCCGAGCCGCGCCAGCCCCATCGCGAGAATCATCGACGAGGAGCCCGGGCGCTGCGCGTAGCTTTCGGCGAGCGTTTCGTGGCCGAACTGCGGCAGTGCGGGCACACCCGTGAAGATCAGGTCGACGTTGATTTCGCCGGCGACGACGACGGGTTTCATCGCGGCTCGCCCGCCGGGTGGATGGCGAATTCCTCGACCACGCGCGTGAGCACGCCAGCGGAGGGCGCATCGGGCTTCTGGCCCAAGTGCAGGCAGCGGAAGAAGGCGAGCAGCTGGCCGACGACGACGTCGATCATGTGGCGCGGCGTTTCGCCGAGCGCGTTGAGGCCGGCCAGGTCGACGGCGAGGTCGCCCGGGCCGAGCAGGCCGGCCGGAATGGCTTCGCCGACGATGACGCGCGCGAGCCCGAGCTGTTTGCGCTGCAGTTCGCGCAGCAGGTCGTATTCGTAGTCGCGCACGTTCGCTTGCGCGGAGAGGAAAGCGACGACGAGGCTCGGGCGGTTCAGCGCCGACATCGGCCCGTGGCGCAGGCCGAGGAAGGTTTCCGCCATCGTCGCCACGGCGCCGCCGGACATCTCCAGCATCTTCAGCGCGCACTCGCGCGCCGCGCCGAGGCCGGGGCCGCTGGCCAGATACACCGCGGCGGAGAAGTTTTGGCGCGCGGTCATCGCCAGCGCGTCGGTGTGATAGTCGAAGAGATGCTGGACGATGTCGACGGCGCGCGCACAGCGCGCCTTGTAGGCATCGGCCTGACCGAGCGCGCCGCCGGCGAGCAGCAGATTGGTGAAGCTGCTCGTCATCACCAGGCTACGGTCGTTGGTGCGCGCATCGAGCAGCAGCACGCGCACGCGCGGCTCGTCGCGATAGCGCGTCGCGAGGCGCCCGTTTGCGTTGCAGGTGACGACCAGGTGCGTGCAGGCCGGCGCTGCGGCGAGAATCGAGTCGACCACGGCCGCGCTTTCCGGACTGTCGCCCGAGCGCGCGATCGAGATGATCAAGCCGCGGCCCGGGGCGAGCATGCCGCGCAGGTCGGTCAGCAGATCGCCGGCCGGAACGGCGCGGCAGGGAATGCGCAGCGCGGCCTGCAGCACGGCAGCGAGGCATTCACCCGCGTGTACCGAACTGCCGGAGCCGGTGAGGACGATATGCTCCGGACGCGAAATCAACGCTTGCGAGAGCAGGGTGGCCACGCTCGGGCTGGCGAGCCGTTCGGCGGTGGCGTACCAAGTCTGCGGCTGCTGCAGGATTTCGCGCAGGGTATCGGCGTAGCCGGCCTGACGCTGCTCCTCCGCGCTGCCGGCGAGCAGGCGGCTGAGTTCGGCCGAAGGGGAAAGAGGGTACAAAGTGACTGGCATTCGAAGAAAATTGACGTAAAATGAAAGGCAATGAAAGTTCTATATCTACCATAATCGAAAGTAAATGAAACTTTCAAGTGCCTTCCTATTGGCCGGACGAATTGGGCTCAAAAAGCTAGGATGACGACGATGAAACCCTCGACACGCCTCGAACCCGTGCCTCCGCCGCCGACGCGGGCGCGGTGTTTCTGCTGCACGCCGCCGCTGTCGATCGTGCGCGGCGGTGCCGGCAAGAATCCGTTGCAGACTGTTCGCGACGCGCGCAAGGCCGATTTGCGTTTGGCCGATTTCCAGCCGCGCAGCATGCTGCGCGTGCGCGAGACGCACATCGAACGCCCGCGCTTTCCGGTCATCGACGTCCACACGCATTTGAGCTGGATGAGCCAGACGCGCAGCGGCGTGTCGCTCGGCGAGGAAATGACGTGGTTCGCTTCGCCTGAAGAGTTGCTGCCGTTGATGGAGCGCAAGGGCATCCGCACGATGGTCAACTTGACCGGCGGTGTCGGCAGCGGATTGGAAGCAGCGATCGCGCGTTTCGACCACGCCGCGCCCGGCCGTTTCCTGACGATGACCGAGCCGTCGTTTCAGTACATCCCCGAGCCTGACTATGCGCAGCGCCAGGCCGATGCGCTCGTGCAGGCCAAGCGCGCGGGTGCGTGCGGATTGAAGCTGCTGAAGACGCTCGGGCTGTATCTGCGCGAACGCATCGACGACGGCGCGCGCTTGACGATCGACGACCGGCGTTTCGATTCGATGTGGGCCGCCTGCGCGGAGTTGAATCTGCCGGTGTTCATCCACAGCGCCGATCCGGCGGCGTTCTTCCTGCCGACCGATGCGCACAACGAGCGCTACGAGGAACTGGCCAACCATCCCGACTGGTCGTTCTACGGCAACGAATTTCCGAGCTACGAAGAATTGATCGCCGCGCGCGATCGCGTCATCGCGCGCCATCCGCGCACGACCTTTGTGCTGATGCACGTCGGCTCGCAAGCCGAAGATCTCGCCGCGATCTCCGCCTGCCTCGACCGCTATCCGAACGTGCACGTCGACATCAGCGCGCGCGTCGCCGAACTCGGCCGCCAGCCGCGCGCGAGCCGGCACTTCTTCGAGCGCTATCAGGACCGCATTCTGTTCGGCACCGACGCCGTGCCGCCGCCGTGGGGCGATGAGGTGCCGCAGCAGCTGCTCGGCGATGCGCTCTATGAAATCTACTATCGCTTCCTGGAGACGGAAGACGAGTATTTCGACTATGCTCCGGCCGCCGTTCCGCCGCAGGGGCGCTGGTCGATCTACGGCATCGGCTTGCCCGATGCGATACTACGCAAGATCTATCACGACAACGCCGCCCGACTCCTCGGTTTGCCTGCATGACCCGACCGCCGTCCTCGTCCCGCCTGCTCGTCGAAGAGCGCCGCCGTCTCATCGTCGAACAGGTCGAACGCGAGGGCCGCGCCACGGTCGAAGAGCTCGCCGCGCGTTTCGAGATTTCGCCGGTGACGATCCGCGCCGATCTCGAAGCGCTCGCGCGCAACGCCGCGATCGTGCGCTCGCACGGCGGCGCGCTGCCCGCGCCGGCGCATGCGCTCGACACTCCGCTCAGCATCAAGGAGACGCGCCGCCACGCGCAGAAGCGGCGCATCGGCCAAGCCGCGGCGCGGCTGGTCGAGGACGGCGAGACGATCATCCTCGATTCGGGTTCGACCACGGTCGAGATCGCGCGCGCTCTGCGTCAGCGGCGCTGGGACGAATTGACCGTGATCACCAACGGGCTGCACATCGCGCTCGAACTCGGCGCGATTCCGGCGATCCGCGTAATGATGCTCGGCGGCCTGCTGCGCGCGAGTTCGCATTCGCTGGTCGGCCCCGGCGCGGAGCAGATGCTGGCGCAGCTGTCCGCCGACCGCCTGTTCCTCGGCGTCGATGGGATCGACCCGGAAGTCGGCGTGACCACGCCCGACCCGCAGGAGGCGACGCTCAACGCGCTGATGATCCGCGTTTCGCGCGAGGTGATCGGCGTGTTCGATGCGAGCAAGTTCGGCCAGCGCAGTTTGTCGGTCATCGCGCCGATCAACGGCCTGCACAAGGTGATCAGCGACACTGGCGCGGCCGAGGAATACGTGCAGGCCTTGCAGCACGCCGGGGTGGAAGTGACGCTGGTTTGAGGAGCGCGCCGCGGGCGCGGCGGCTCACTGCTTCTGCTTCTTCTCGTACTGCTGCTGCTCTTCGAGCAGCTTGTCGACGTCGATGTTGTCGTCGCCCTGCAGCGCCTGAATCGCTTCCATCGGCGGGTTGCCGTCGTAGATCTTGTACAGGCGGCGCTGGCGATACGCGTCGCGATAGAACACGTACGGATCGTAGACGCCCTGGAGCAGACCCTCGGCGTCGATCGCGCTCGAGCGCAGCGTCACGAGATAGGCCACGGTCGGCAGGTACTGCGCGTGCCATTTGAAATCGTGGCTGCGCGCATACCAGGACAGCGGATCGAGCGCGTACGAGTCGACCGGAAAGGCGACGAGATCGCGTCCGCTCGACGGCCCGACCAGCGGCAGCACGAGATACGGGCCTTCCGGCACGCCCCATTTGGCCAGGGTCACGCCGAAATCGGTGGTGTGTGCGTCGATGCCCATTTCACTGGCCGGATCGAACAGGCCGAGCACGCCGACCGTCGAGTTGATCACCAGGCGGCCGGTCGCGGTGAACGCGTACTTGACCTTGCCCTGCAAGACGTCGTTGACGATCGTGATCGGCGACTCGACATTCGCGAAGAAATTGCTGAACAGGCGGCGCGAGGTGTCGTTGGTGATCTTGCGGTAGCCGACCGCGACCGGGCGGATGGCGACGCGGTCGGCGAAGTCGTTGAACGCGTACATCTTGCGGTTGAACTTCTCGTACGGATCGTCCCGGCGCGGCATCGGCGTCGCGCATCCGGCGAGGACGGCGGCACTGGCGGCGAGGAGGGCAAGGCGGGTGAGAAGTGTCGAGGTCGTCGGCATCGGTTGGCTGTCCGTGGGGTCCGCATCGCGAAATTGGCGCACGCGAAGGGCGGGCGGTTCCCTGTCTGATGCGCAAGCGTACGCAATTGCGGCGTTCCTGCCCACTTTCAAGGCGCCGCAAGTACAGGCGCAGTTCAGTTCGCCGCCCGCCGGGGTTTGCGCGGAAAGCACCCTGGCGGCTACAATGGGAAACGTATAATTCTCCAAGTCCGCGCGATTTTGGTGCTATCCGGCACGGATACGCAGGCAAATTCGCCGCCCGGCCCCGCGCCGCATTGCCGAATCGGCGCCATCAAGACGATTCGAAATCCCGCGAGGGTCCGCTACCGGACGCGCGCCGCTTGGAATCCGCAGTTTGTTTTTCGAGGTGTTTATGGCACGCATTACCGTGGAAGATTGTCTGGAAGTGGTCGATAACCGCTTCGAACTCGTGCTCATGGCGACCAAGCGCGCGCGTCAGCTCGCCAACGGCGCCGAAGCGACGATCGATACCGCCAACGACAAGCCGACCGTGCTTGCGCTGCGCGAGATCGCCGGCCGCAAGATCGACCAGAACCTGATCGACGAAGTCGACAAGGCCGCGCGCGAGAAGGCCGAGCGCGAAGCGCTCGAATGGGCCGCCGCCGAAGTCGACGACGACCTCAAGGGCGGCGACGACCTCTAAGCACGACCATGAGCACGGCGCTGCAGGAAACCGTCCCTGCCGACGTGCTGGCGCTCGAACAGCGCCTTTCCGCCTACCTTCTGCCCGAACAGGTGTCGCGCGTGCGCGACGCCTATTTCATCGGCGCGCGCGCGCACGAAGGGCAGACGCGCAAGAGCGGCGAACCCTACATCACCCATCCGGTCGCGGTGGCGATGATCCTGGCCGACCTCGGCATGGACGCGGAGACGATCATCGCCGCGATCCTGCACGATACGCTCGAAGACACGCCGCTGCCGCGCGCGGAAATCGAGTCGAAGTTCGGCCCCACCGTCGCCGAGCTCGTCGACGGCGTCACCAAGCTCGACAAGGTCAAGTTCCGCAACCAGCAGGACGCCGCGGCCGAAAGCTTCCGCAAGATGCTGCT
>DAIMZS010000174.1:0-7122 GCA_036733825.1 Rudaea sp. | reverse complement strand
GAGCCGTCGCCGAGCGCGACGGGAAACTGCTCGGCGAGATGCGAGGTGTTGATCACTACCTCGCGCACGCCCGCGCGCGCGAGGTTTTCGAGGTGGTATTCGATCAGGCGCTTACCGGCGACTTTGAGCAATGGCTTAGGCATCGCATCGGTGAGCGGGCGCATGCGCTCGCCGCGGCCGGCGGCAAAGATCAGCGCGCGTTCGATCATGCGACCTGTTCCTGCGCACGTGCGCGCGTGATGTCGCGATCGCCGACGGCGCGCTCGATCAGCGCGGCGAAGGCGGCGAGTTCGGGATAGCCGCGTGCGACATCGAGCACATAGCGCAGGGTCAGCGGCAGATCGTTGAGATAGCCGGGTTTGCCGTCGCGATAGTTGAGCCGGCAGAATTGGCCGAGCAGGCGCGTGTGTCGCTGCAGTCCGATGAGATCGAACCAGCGGCGGAATGTGGCCGCATCGACATCGATGACTCCCGCGGCACGCAAGCGCAGATAGTAGCTGTGCACCCACGCGTCGACACGCTCACGCGGCCACGCGATGTAGCAATCGCGCAGCAGCGAGGCGAGGTCGTAGGCGATCGGGCCGTGCAATGCGCCCTGGAAATCGATTACTCCGGGATTGTCGCGCGTCGAAATCATCAGGTTGCGGCTGTGAAAGTCGCGATGCACGAACACCTGCGGCTGCGCGCGTGCATTGGCGACGAGCAGGGTGAACGCCGCTGCGGTCACGACGCGGTCTTCGCTGTCGGGCACGAAGCCGAGATGACGGCTGAAAAACCACTCCGGCAGGTTCTCCATGCCGCTTCGCAGCAAGGCTTCGTCGAAGGCAGGCAGGTCCACCGGCGATACGCGCGTCTGCATCGTCAACAGCGCGTCGAGCGCGTCGCCATAGAGTGCGTCCGCGCTGGCATCGTTCAGCTCGGGCAGATAGGTACGATTGCCGAGGTCCTCCATCAGGATGAAGCCGCGTTGCGCATCGGTGGCGAAAACTTGCGGTGTGTGCAGTCCCGCATCATGCAGGCGAGCACCGATGGTCAGCCACGGCCCGATGTTTTCTTTGTCCGGCGGGGCGTCCATCGCGACCCAGGTTTCATCGCCGGCGCGGATGCGCCAATAGCTGCGGAAGCTGGCGTCCGCCGATGCCGGCACGACGGTGAAGTCGCCTCGTGCCAGGTGGGTGGCGACGAAGTCATGAAGTTCAGCATGGCGAGAGGAGTGCGTCATGGCCGCAGTGTACCGATTGCCGGTGCACTGTGGCTTGTCACCCGGAATTGGCTCCGGTAATTTCTCGCTCAGTGCCCCTGTCGCGTGGGCACGGTAGCGTCCAGCATACGCCGATCTTGTTTGGGGAGCCCGGTCGTGATGTTCGTCCCGACGATTTTTCGTGCCGCCGGTTGTGCCGCGCTGTCGGTCTGCGCTTGCGCCCATGCGGCGTATCGCCAGTCGCTCGATGAAGCATGGTGGACCGGCCCGATGCTCGCGCCGTCGGCCGGTGCGCTGCCGCAGGGCCATTGGCTGGTCGAGCCGTATCTGTACGACGTGATGTCGCCGCATGCCGACGGCTTCGGTTCGCTGACCTACATGAACTACGGTGTCACCGATCGGCTGACCGTCGGCCTGATCCCGACGTTCGGCTACAACCGCGTCGGCGGCGGCGCGGATTCCTCGCACATCGGCGTCGGCGACGTCAGCGTGCAGGCGCAATGGAGCGTGACCCGCTTCGACGCGGACAGCGGCCTGCCGGCGATGGCGTTCAACGTGCAGCAGTCGTTCCCCACCGGTAAATTCGATCGCCTCGGCAAACATGTGGGCGACGGTTTCGGCAGCGGCGCGCAGACGACCACGCTCGGCTGGTACATGCAGACTTACTATTGGATGCCGAACGGCCGCATCCTGCGCACGCGGCTGAATTTCACCGATGCGTTTTCACGCGATGCGAACATCGAAGACGTCAGCGTCTACGGCACCGGTCCGGGTTTTCGCGGCCGCGCGAAGCCGGGCGATGTGCAGACCGCCGATCTCGCTTTCGAGTACAGCGCGACGCAGAACTGGGTGCTCGCCGTCGACCTGCTTTACCGGCACGCCGAAAGCACGCGCATCCTCGGCCGCTCGACGCCGGACGCGCCGGCGAACGACATTTATCTCGATACCGGCCCGCACGCGTCTTTCGCCATCGCGCCGGCCATCGAATACAACTGGAACGCGAACATCGGCCTGCTGTTTGGCGTGCGCTACATCCCGCGCACGCAGGCCGCGTCGGCGACGACGACGCCGGCGCTCGCTCTCAACATGGTGTTCTGAGGCGGCGAATGCGCCCGGCGCGGGCGCCGCGGCATTCCTGAATGGCCGTCGGCGCGGCGCCTTACATTGCGCGCGGCTTTTTGCCATTATCCGGGCGAACCGTTGACCGCCGTCGGCGTTGGCGCGGCTGTGAAATCCGATGGCATCCGCCTTGCTTGCACGACGTGACGATTCGCAGCGGCTCGTCCCATTCGAAAGGACTATCTGTCATGGCCTCAACCTCACCCAACGATCGCAGCGACCCTCCCGCCTCTCGCGCCGAAGACGACATCTTCGCGGCCGCCGACGTCGCGGCAGGTGAAACGAGCGATCGCATGCGCGCGCACGCGGCGGAAATTATTGCCGCCACGCGGGAACGTATTATCGAGCAGCCGCTGCAGGCGGTGCTCATCGCCGCCGCGGCCGGCGCGTTCGCGGCGCTGCTGCTCGGTGCGGGCCGGCGTTGACGATCGCCTACGCATCGCGAACGCCGCCCGTTTCCGGTAAGGACGCTCACAGCTCATGCTCAGACTTCTGTACATGCTCGCGCGTCACCTCGATCTTCTCGGCGAGCACGCGCTCGGCTACGCGGAGCTGATCCGTGCCGAATGCGGGGTTTATCTGCGCTCGTGGGGATGGCGCGCATTGGCCTTCACCCTGGCGGCGCTGTTCGTTCTGATCGGGCTGCTGAGCACCGCGGTCGTGCTCACGCTCTGGTCGAACGGCATCGGCGTCGCTAGCTGGCGCGCGTGGACGGTGCCGATCGTTTGTCTCGTGTTCGCGCTCGCCGGGATCGCCTTCGGACTCTGGCGCCGGCCGCAGCCGATGTCCGACGTGCTGGCGCAGCAGCTGCAGCGCGATCTCGACCTGCTGCGCGAAGCCAGCGGCCGGACGGAAACGGATGAGGGCGAGCCGTGAGCGATGAGGTCGCCGCCGCCGTGCGTTCGCTCGAGAACAGCCGCGCCGCACTCGCGGGCGTTCTCGTGCGCGAACCGCGCCGGCATCATCGTCGGAAATTCGCCGACGCGCCGGCCTCGGCCGACACTCTGTGGAATTCCCTGTTCGCGAGCGTGGCCGACGCGGCGCGCGAGAACTGGCAGCGGGGCAATCTGCGCGCCTCGCTCGACGTGGCGGGACCAGTCGTTGCCGATGCCGTGCGCCGGCAGCCGTGGACCGCGGTGGCGGTGGCCGGCTTGTGCGGCGCGGTCGCGGTCTGGATCCTGTCCACGCGCCGACGGCTGATCGTTTCCGCCGCGCGATTCTGGTGGCGTACAGCCGGCACGGCGATACTGGTTTCCGCGGCATTCAAATGGTACGAGCAATACGTCGGCGGGGTGGATCGTCCCGCGCCGCCCGCTGACGATGCCGACGCCGCTGCGTCGGCGCACGAGAATTGATTGCGTCAGCGAGGGAGGCAAGACATGGCGACGCCAGCACCTGCGAATCGGGAGGAGACGCGGCGCGAGCGCTTCGGCGCGTTTGCGGAGAATTCGCGCGCCACGGCGGAAGCGCTGACCGGGTTGTGGGCGCTGGCGTTGACCGTGTCGATCTTCGCGATGCTGTATTTCGGCCGCGACGTGTTCGTGCCGCTCGCGCTCTCCGCGCTGTTCGCGTTCATGCTCGAGCCGTTGATCAACTGGCTGGCGCGCTGGATCGGACGCACGACCGCGGCCGTCCTCGTACTCATCGTCGTGCTTGCCGCATTGATCGAGTTGGGATTCGTTCTGTCGCGGCAGCTGCACGATCTCGCCAATCAACTGCCCGCGTATCGCGGCAATATCGCGGCGAAAATCCGCGACGTCGTTCCGGCGAACAACGGCCTGCTCGCCAAGCTGACGCATCTCACTGAAGATTTGCAGAAGACCGCCGAGCAGGCCGTCCCGGACAACAAGAACGCGAGCAGCGCGCAGGACAAGGTGCCGCTCGACGTGCGCGTCGTCGACACCGGCAAGAAAACGCCGCTCGAAGCGCTGCAGGCCTACATCGAGCCGATGATGGGGCCGCTGGGCACGGCGTTCCTCGTCATCCTGCTCGTCGTGTTCATGGCGATCAAGGCCGACGATCTGCAGGAACGTTTCATCCGCCTCGTCGGCCACGGCCGCATCGGCGCGACTGCGCGCGCGATCGACGACGGCGCGTCGCGCATCCGCCGCTATCTGGGCATGCAGTTGCTGACCAACCTGATCTACGGCTTCGCGCTCGCGGTCGGATTGCATTTCATCGGCGTGCCGAACGCGCTGCTGTGGGGCGGCCTCGGCGCGGCGCTGCGTTTTATTCCGTATGTCGGGCCCTGGATCGCGGCGATTCCGCCGCTGCTGCTGTCGCTTGCCGTGTCGCCGTCATGGATGGGACCGCTGCTGACGCTCGGCCTGTTCCTCGGCCTCGAACTCCTCACCGGCAACGTGTTCGAGCCGTGGCTGTACGGCGCCAGCACGGGCGTGTCCTCGTTCGCGCTCGTCGTCGCCGCGGTGTTCTGGACGACGATCTGGGGACCGATCGGCCTGCTGCTGTCCACGCCGCTCACCGTCTGCCTTGTCGTCATGGGACGTCATATCCCGCGGCTGTCGTTTCTCAATGTCATGCTCGGCGAAGACGAGGCGCTGTCGCCGTCCGAGCAGATGTACCGGCGCCTGCTGCAGCAGCGTGCGATCGCCAGCGGATACGAAGCCGCCGAGAGCTTCGTCAGCGGCAGCTCGCTCGTGCAGTGGTACGACCAGGTGCTGCTGCCGGTCGTGCGCGCCTGCGAACGCGACTATGCCGAGCAGCGGCTCGGCGCCGAGCAGCGCGACGCGCTGGCGAAGTCGCTGCGCGCGATGATTGAAGAAGTCGAACCAGAAAGCGCGTACGACGAGGAGCCGGCGCTGCCGTCGCATCCCTGCCGTATCGTCGTGCTGCCCGCGCGCGCGGAGCGCGACGTGCTCGCCGGCCTCATGCTGACCAAAGCGCTGCGGTTCGACCGCTTCGATGCCCGCGGGGCGGCCAGCCGCGGCGACGTGCGGCGCCTGCTCGAGGAATTGGACGAGCGGCTCGCCGATATCGTCATTGTTTCCGCCGTGCCGCCGACGACGCTCGATCAGGCGGAAAAGATCTGCCGGCGCGTGAAGTCTCTCGTGCCGAACCAGAAGATCGCGATCGGCTTCTGGGAGGAAACGGGAGAGAATGCCGAGGCGTTACCGAAGAAAGAAATCGAAGGCGTCGAAGCGATCGTGACCACCATCGGCGAGGCCGTGGCGACGTGCGCAGGCTACATGATGAACAACGATGCGTTCTTCGTGCGTCCTGAGGTGCCGGTCGGCGAGAGCGAACGGCAGACATCGCTCGATTGTCTCGGTCTGGCCGATCGTGCAGCACTGCCGTGGCTCGACGGATTAATCTCCGAAATCGCCGAGCATTTCGACGCGCCGGTTTCGTTCGTCTCGCTGATCGATCGCGATCGGCAAAAGATCCTTTCTCTGATGCAGACATCGCCCGAGCCGGTGCGCATCGAGGACGGTTTGCGCAGCGAGGCGATCTGCGCGCACATCGTGGCGCAAAACGAGATCGCGGTGGTCGAAGACCTCATGCGCGACCGCCGCTTCGCCGGTAATCCGCAGCTGCGAAAAAGCGGTCTGCGTTTCTACGCGGGCACGCCACTGCATGCGCCGGACGGCCAGCCCATCGGCACGCTGTGCGTGATGGATACCGTATCGCGCACGTTTTCGAAGAAGCAGCGCAAGACGCTGGTCGACTACGCGAAGCAGATTTCCACGCGCCTTGCCGCGTCGAACAAGGCCGGCGTCCACGCGAGAGCTTGAGCGGGCGTTTGCGCCTGCCGCGCACGGCGAGCGGCCCTCCCTGGCCGCATCGCCGCATCACGTGCGCTTGCCGCCGATCGTCTCGGCTCAGGCCTCCTCGCGCAGCGTCTTCGCCGCGGAGACCATCGCCGCCAGCGCCGCTTTCACCTCCGGCCAGCCGCGCGTCTTCAAGCCGCAGTCGGGATTGACCCAGAGTTGCTCCGCACGCAGCTGCGCGCGCGCTTTGCGCAACAGATCCAGCATGTCGCCGTGCTCGGGCACGCGCGGCGAATGGATGTCGTAGACGCCGGGGCCGATCCCGCTCGGATAGCGAAAGCGCGCGAACGCGTCGAGCAGTTCCATGCGCGAGCGCGAGGTCTCGATCGATACCACGTCGGCATCCATCGCCGCGACCGCGTCGATGATGTCGTTGAACTCGGCGTAGCACATGTGCGTGTGGATCTGCGTCTCGTCGCGCACGCCGGCGGCGCTGAGGCGAAAACAGCTGACGGCCCAGGCGAGATAGACATTCCAGTCGCGGCGGCGCAGCGGCAGGCCTTCGCGCAGTGCGGGCTCGTCGATCTGGACCACGCGGATGCCGGCGGCTTCCAGGTCGAGCACTTCCTCGCGCAGCGCGAGCGCGATCTGCCGGCAGGTATCGGCGCGCGGCTGGTCGTCGCGCACGAACGACCACTGCAGGATCGTCACCGGCCCGGTCAGCATGCCCTTCATCGGCCGCGCGGTGAGCGACTGCGCGTAACGCGCCCAGTCGACCGTCATCGGCCGCGGCCGCGAGACGTCGCCGTACACGATCGGCGGCTTCACGCAGCGCGAGCCGTAGCTCTGCACCCAGCCGTGGCGGGTGAAGGCGAAGCCCGCGAGCTGTTCGCCGAAATATTCGACCATATCGTTGCGCTCGAACTCGCCGTGCACGAGCACGTCGAGGTCGAGTTCCTCCTGGATGCGCACCGCCTGTGCCGTTTCGGTTTCGAGGAAGGTTCGGTATTCCGCATCGCTGAGCTTGCCGGCGCGATGCGCGGCGCGCGCGTGGCGTACTTCGACGGTCTGTGG
>DAIMZS010000173.1:0-7200 GCA_036733825.1 Rudaea sp. | reverse complement strand
TGCCCTTGAACATCGCCTCGGCGTTGCCGTCGTCGGTCCAGTTGTGCACGTTGCGGAAGGTGAGCACGACGTCTGCCGATGCCGGCGCGCCGAACACCGGCGCCTTGCCGTCGAATTCGACGACCTGCGCCTTGCCGTAATGCGCCGCATCGTCGGCAAATTTCTTGCGCAGCCCGCTCTTGTCGCTCGCCGCCTCGCCGGTCGGATTCTTCGGCTTGAAGATTGCCGCGACGTATTGACCGTGATCCTTGAGGTACGGCGCGAGAATTTCCGCATACCAGCCACCGCCCGGAACGAGCTCGACCACGGTCTGGTTGGGCTTGACGCCGAAGAACGCGAGCGTCTCCTTCGGATGGCGGTACTTGTCGCGCGCCTTGTTCTTGTCCGAACGCCAGTCGCCGGCCAGGACGGTGTCGATCGACATCGCCTGGGCAAGCGAAGCCGGCGTGACCGGAGCCTTGGGCTGATCGGCGAAGACGGCGGAATTCGCGGCCAACGCCGCCGCGAGTGCCAGAGCCAATGTTGCGATATTGCGCATGAAACATACTCCCTTTTGTTTGTGGCGACCTACAGACCGGCATTCGATGAAAAAAATTCCACGCTCACGCATGCCGATCCGGGATACGGCGGCACGTCGACGATGAGGCCCTGTGCGAGACACGCCTGCAGCTCCCGCCACCAGCGTACAGTGAAAATGTCGCCGTGCGCATCGAGCAAGGCCGCGCGCTGCGCTGCGTCCATGCCGAGAAAGCGCGGAAACTGCTCGGGAAACACGTCGAACGGCCCGACATAAAACGATTCGCCGCGGTCGTCGTCCTCGGGCAGTTCGCGGAAACGGCATTCGCTGACCAGGCACAGCTCGTCGTAGTCATAGAAGATCGCGCGGCCGGTGCCGGTCACGCCGAAATTCTTGAACAGCAGATCGCCGGGGAAGATGTTGCTCGAAGCGAGATCGCGGATCGCCTGGCCGTAGTCGACCACGGCGCGGATCGCCGCCTCGGGCTGGGCTTCGCGCACGTAGAGATTCAGCGGGCGCACGCGGCGCTCGACGTAGCAATGCGCGATGACGAGATCGTCGCCGTCGAGCCTCACGGTTTCGCTGCAGCTGCTCAGCAGCTCGTCGAGCATCTCCGCGGCGAACTGGTGTTTCGGGAATCGCAGAAAGCGGAATTCCTGTGCGTCGACGAGGCGCCCGCAGCGGTCATGACGGAAAACGAGGGTGTACTTCTGCATCACCTCCACGCGCACGCTTTCCTTCGGAAACGCGAACTTGTCGCGGATCAGCTTGAACACCAGCGGATACGAAGGCAGGGTGAACACCGCCATCACCATGCCGCGCTCGCCGTCGGCGTGGACGAACAGTTCGTCGCGATGCGCGGCGAGATGGCGGAAGAAGTGCCGATAGCGCTCGGTCTTGCCCTGCTTGGCGCGGCCGAGCACGGTGTAGAGTTCGTCGATCGGCTTGTACGGCAGCAACGTGCGCAGGAACACGACCGCGTCGCCGACCGTCGGCAGATCGGCCTGGAAATAGCTGCGCGTATAGCCGAACACCTGGGCGACATGCGCGCGCTCGGTCAGCACGGCGTCGACGCGCAGGCCGCGCTCCTCGTTGACCAGCGCAATGACTAACGGCGCGACGCGGTCGGCGCCGAACACACGGCCGACGAGATACGCACGGCGCTCGCGATAAAACACCGTGTCGAGCAGCTCGATCGCGCGGATCGGGTTGGTGTTGGCCGCATCGGTGCCGCCCCAGTCGGTCAGCCGCTGCGTCAGCGTCTCGGCGATGCGCAGCGCGCAGAGACTCGGATGCGCGTAGGGCATCTCGAACGCGTAGTCTTCGAGCACGCGCTGGCAGACGCGCGGCAGTTGCCCCCAGACCGCATAGCTGTGGCGTTCGACCGGATGCGTGATGCGGTCGGTCGGCTCGATGTCGAGCGCGACGAACTCGATCTGCGCGTCGACGCCGGAAGTGCCGAAGAAACGCCGCGTCAGCGTGTTGTAGAAGGTCTTGTTGAGTTCCTGATCGAGCAGCGGCGCGATCAGTTCGGCGAACGCGCGGCGTATCTCGATCCACAAGGCACGATCGCGCACGCGATCGCGCAGCAGGCGTTCGAGCCGGCTCGTGGTCGCGCGCACGCAGATGTCGTACAGATCCATGCGCTCGACGTTGTCCATCCGCGCCGAGACGAAATCGCGCGCCTCGAAGCGCTGCTTCGCGCGGCGCGTGACGGCGCGGAACCGATCGTTGTAATCGGCGAAGCCGTTGCGGATGTCGATGGCGGCCGCGGCAGCGAGCGCGGCGTGATCATCAGTCGGCGCGTTCGATTCCAGGGCGGCGGCGTTTTCCGGGCTCATCGCGCCGCTACCATAGCGGAAATCAGACCAACTTTGAGCAGCACCCCATACAATCCGTTCGCCCTGAGCGTAGGCCCGCAGGGCCGAAGTCGAAGGGCGCTCCAATACGCTTCGACTCCGCTCGCTCTGCGAGCTACGCTCAGCGCGAACGAGATTTTGGAACCAATGGATTGCGGCTCAACGCCGCAAGCGCCGCCCAGGCCGTCGCGCCCAGATGGGGACGGCGGTAATAGTAGAAATCCGCGGAGCCGCTGTCGCTGCCGATCGCCAGTCCCGTCGTAATGCGCGGCTCGCGCGTTGCGTAGAAAAAACCCGCCGGCGATATCTGCTGCGCAAGCGTCGCGAAGCATTTTTCGGCATCGGCTGCACGGCCGAGTCGGCGATAGACCAGAGCTGCCTGCGCCGTGCCTTCGAGCCAAAGCCCGTCGCGGTCCGCATTGAAATCGAAACCGCCGACGACACCGTGTTCGTGTTCGGCGTAAGCCAGTGCACGTTGCCATTCTTTGGTCGCGCCCGGCAGCAGTTGCGCCCACAGCTGCGCATCGAGAGCGGAAGCGTCGCGATTTGCGGTCACGCCGTCCGGTCGCGTGCCGATCCAGAAATGCCCGCTGGCGGGATCCCACTGTGCATCGACGAAATCTCTTGCGCGTTTCGCCTCGTTTGCCCAGTCTCCGGACGCGCCGCTGACGCCCAGCCACGTGAACACCGCGACGAGATCGATGTTGTGCTCGGTCGCTTTCCACGCGATTTTTTTCTGCGCCGTGTCGAAGCCTTCGATGCCGCCGTGAAAACCGCCGGCGCCGCGGTGATCGGCCGCGTTGGAGACAACCCAGTTCGCCAGCTTCACCGCCGCATCGCGCCAGCGCACCTCACCGCTGGCATCGTGCAGAGCGAGCAAGGCCAGCGCGGCCCAGGCGACATTGCCCGTGGCGGTGCTGTCCTGATACGCGTCTTCGAACCAGCGGCTCGCCTTGCGGTCCCACCATCCGTTCGGCAGCGGCCGATCGCCGACCACGCCGGCGCGATAGACATTGCGCAGACGCGCATCGCCGACCGCGGCCATGCGCAGAGCTTCGCCGATGCGCTGCGCCTGCACCGGCTTGTCGCAGGCGAGCAGCGCAATCACCGCGAGCGCATTGTCGTAGGTGAACGCGGCGGTGCGCAGCGCGGGTTCGTTCGATTCGCCTTCGCCGCGTTCGTTGTCGTAGCTGCGCAGGAGGAGCGGAGTTGTGCCTGGAATCGCATCGACGCGCGCGGTGAGCGCATTGCAACTCTGCTTCGCTACCGCTTCTGCATTTGTGGCAGCGTGGATCGCACCTGCAGCAAATAACACCGTCATTCCCGCGAAGGCGAGAATCCAGTTCTTGCTTCGAAAAGCATTACAAGAAAAAACTGGATTCCCGCCTTCGCGGGAATGACGAGAAAAGAAATTCACGCCGCCGTACCGCCCACCGTCATCGCGTCGATGCGCAGCGTCGGCTGACCGACGCCGACCGGCACGCTCTGCCCTTCTTTGCCGCACACGCCGACGCCTTCGTCGAGCTGCAGGTCGTTGCCGATCATCGACACGCGCGTGAGCACGTCGGGGCCCGAGCCGATCAGCGTCGCGCCTTTCACCGGCCGCGTCACCTTGCCGTTCTCAATCAGGTACGCCTCGCTCGCCGAGAACGTGAACTTGCCGTTGGTGATGTCGACCTGGCCGCCGCCGAAATTGACTGCATACAGCCCGCGCTCGACCGAGGCGATGATCTCGCCCGGATCGTGCTGGCCGGCGAGCATGTACGTATTGGTCATGCGCGGCATCGGCAGATGCGCAAACGATTCGCGGCGGCCGTTGCCGGTCGAGCGCTGGCCCATGAGGCCGGCGTTGAATTTATCCTGCATGTAGCCCTTGAGAATGCCGTCCTCGACGAGCACCGTGCGTTCGCTCGGCGTGCCTTCGTCGTCGACCGACAACGAACCGCGCCGGTTCGCCAGCGTGCCGTCGTCGACCACGGTGACGCCCTTCGCCGCGACGCGGTCGCCGTAGCGTCCAGCGAAGGCGGAGGTGCCCTTGCGGATGAAATCGCCCTCGAAGCCGTGACCGATCGCTTCGTGCAGCAGCACGCCGGGCCAGCCCGGGCCGAGCACGACGGTCATCGCTCCCGCCGGCGCCGGCACCGATTCGAGATTGACCAGCGCCTGCCGCACCGCTTCGCGCGCGAACTCGTGCGCGCGGCCATTGGCGAGCAATTCGCGATAACCGTAGCGGCCGCCGCCGCCGACGTGCGCGGATTCGCGCCGGCCGCCGCTTTCCGCGATCACCTGCACGTTCATGCGCACGAGCGGACGCACGTCGGCGGCGAGTGTACCGTCCATCGCCGCGACGAGCACCGTGTCGAGCGCCGCCGACAAACTCACGATCACCTGGCTAATGCGCGGATCGAGCGAGCGCGTGTACTGGTCGACTTCGCGCAACAGGGCGATCTTTTCCTCGTTGCCGATGCTCTCGACCGGATCGATCGGCGGATACAGCGCCTGCGCATTGCGCGAGACCAGCGCATGCGCGGCGCGGTCGTTCCCCGACTGGGCGATCGCGCGCGCGCTCTTCGCCGCGGTCAGCAATTCGGGCAATACGATCTCGTCGGAGTAGGCGAAGCCGGTTTTCTCTCCGCTCATCGCGCGCACACCGACGCCCTGCTCGATCGAATGATTGCCTTCTTTGACGATGCCGTCTTCGAGCATCCACGACTCGCTGCGCGAATGCTGGAAGTACAGATCGGCTGCGTCGACCGCCGGGCCGACGAGCTGACCGAACACGCGGTCCAAATCCGCCGCGGCAAGGCCGCCGGGCGTCAGCAGGCGTTGTTCGGCGAGAGCAAGCAAAGACATGGGCTTTCCTTTGAAACGTGAACGAATCCTGAGCACCGAAAAACAGGTACGCGGCAATCCGCGGAAGAAATTTTAAGGCGAATCAGCTCTCAATAGGGCTTTTCTGACATGGGATCGACCCAGCCGGCTTGCAAGCTCGTCGTTCATTCAGCTTGGTATAGGTATAAAAATCTTGGATCACGTATCGATGCCGATTCACTTCAACGTCACTCGAAGGAGAAGGATCATGCAGATGCGCAAATTGGTATTCACGGCCTGCGCGGCAATCGGGATTGCCGGCATTGGACTGGTCGGCTGCACGACCACGCCGGACAAACCCAATACCGCTTCCACCAACGTCTCCAAACGCAGAGCGCTCGACGCGGATGTCGAAGCCACGCTGTCGCGCACGTATTCCGTCGTGCCCGGCTCGCGCGAGCTGATCGCCAAGGCCGCCGGCGTGCTGGTGTTCCCGAAGGTGCTGCAAGCCGGCCTGGTCGTCGGCGGCGAGAGCGGCAACGGCGCCTTGCGCGTCGGCGGGGCCACGGTCGGCTACTACAACACCACCTCGTTGTCCGTCGGTCTGCAGGCCGGCGCGCAGTCCAAGGCCGTCGTCTTTCTGTTCATGACCAAGGCGGCCCTGGACAGCTTCCGCGGCTCGTCGGGCTGGTCGGCGGGCGCCGATGCGTCGGTCGCGGTCGTCAAGGTCGGCGCCAACGGCTCGGTGGACACGACGACAGCCACCGCGCCCGTCGAAGTCATCGTGCTGACGAACGCCGGCTTGATGGGCGATCTGTCGGTCGACGGCACGAAGATCTCGCGAATCGACCTGTAATTTTGGATCGGGTTGTGACAAATCCCCGGCGTGTGCCGGGGATTTGTTTTGTTCGTCAGAAGCACGGATGCGCATTTCCCTGCGGCAGAGCTTGTGCGCGCCGACAATACGAGGCATCGTAGACGGATTCAAACAATCGTTCGAACCGCCATGGATGTTGCCGCTGCACCGGATCTGTCCGCGAGTTCCCCTTTTCCTCATCTGTTCGCCCCGCTCGATCTCGGCTTCACGACATTGCCGAACCGCGTGCTCATGGGCTCCATGCACACGGGCCTGGAAGACCATGCGCGCGATTTCGACAAGCTCGCCGCGTATTTTGCCGAACGCGCACGCGGCGGCGTCGGCCTGATGGTGACCGGCGGCATCGCGCCGAACATCGAAGGCTGGCTCAAACCGTTCGGCGGGCGCCTGTCGCTGCCGTGGCACGTGGCGCGGCATCGGAAAGTGACCGAGGCGGTACGCGGCGAAGGCGGCAAGATCTGCATGCAGATCCTGCATGCGGGCCGCTACGCCTATCAACCGCTGTCGGTGGCGCCATCAAAGATCAAGTCGCCGATCACGCCGTTCACGCCGCGCGCGCTATCCGGCCGCGGTGTGGAAAGAACGATCAACGACTTCGTCGCCTGCGCCAAGCTCGCCCAGGACGCGGGCTATGACGGCGTCGAGATCATGGGCAGCGAAGGCTATCTGATCAATCAATTCCTCGCCGCGCGCACCAACACGCGCACGGACGACTGGGGCGGCAACGTCGACAATCGCCAACGCTTCCCGGTCGAAATCGTGCGCCGCACGCGCGCGGCAGTTGGCGCGAACTTCCTCATCATCTATCGCCTGTCGATGCTCGATCTCGTCGACAACGCGCAGAGCTGGGACGAGATCGTGCAGCTCGCGAAGAAAATCGAAGCGGCCGGCGCGACGTTGATCAACACCGGTATCGGCTGGCACGAGGCGCGCATTCCGACGATCGTTACCAGCGTACCTCGCGCCTCGTTCACCTGGGTCACGCGCAAACTCAAACCCGAAGTGCGTGTGCCGCTGATCACGACCAACCGCATCAACATGCCCGAGGTCGCGGAAAAGGTGCTCGCCGGCGGCGATGCCGACATGATTTCGATGGCGCGCCCGCTGCTCGCCGATCCGGACTGGGTGAACAAGGC
>DAIMZS010000172.1:5763-7212 GCA_036733825.1 Rudaea sp. | reverse complement strand
TTGCGGCTGCGGCGCGATCGCGCGGATCAGCTCCACGCGCTGGCGCTCGCCCGGCGAAAGCTTGGCCAGTATTTGATCACGCGGCAACTGCCAGCGCGCCAGCATCGCCTCGACATAACCTTTGTCCCAACGCGGATAAAAGCGGCCGACGAAATCGAGCATCTGGCTGACGCGCATCCAGGCCAGGGCGTCGGGCTGCTGCGGTACGTAGCCGATCTGTGCCTTGACCGCGTCACTCATCGCCAGCGCGGGTTCGCCGAGCACGCGCGCTTCGCCCGCATCGACTTCGATGAGGCCCAGCATCGCGCGGATCAGGGTCGACTTGCCCGCGCCGTTGCGGCCGATCAGGCCGAGCACGCTGCCGGGTTCGAGACCCAGACTCACCTCGCGCAGCACGGGCTTGCCGGCGTACGACTTGGACAGGCCCTGCGCGCTGAGCGGCGCGGCGCCTGCCGGGTCGGTCGTCGCTGCGGACGCGCGCAGGCCGGCGGCACCGGCCGATGCTTGCATGCCAAAGTGGTGGGTGACAGCGTTCATTCGTTGTTCTCCAGAAGTTCGCTCAGGCGCCGCAATATCGGTTCGGCGGACAGTTCCAGCTCGCGCGCTTGCCGCGCGAGTTCGTGCAGATGCGGATCGATCAAGGCCATGCGCTTGTCCTCGGGCTGCACGCGCCGGTGCGCGGCGGCGACCGCCATGCCCTTGCCGCGCAGACGCTCGAGCGTGCCTTCGCCCTCGAGCAGGCTGTACGCGCGCGAGACCGTCATCGGATTGATCGCATGATGGCCGGCGACATCGCGCACCGAGGGCAGCGTGTCGCCCGGCTTGAGCTGGCCGCTCGCGATCATGCGGCGCAGCTGGCCGACGATCTGGCGATAGATCGGCTCGGGCGCGGCGGGCTGAATGAGGAGAAACGATGCGTCCATGTGTATCAATATATCAATACACATGGACGCCGTCAAGCGGCTGTCGCAGCGCGCCGCCGTTGCTGCCGCGGCGACGGCGATTTCATGACATTGCACGGACCAATGCGTGCCGCGCAAGCGCAACCGGGCGTGTCCCCCTTACAATAGGCGCCAGTTTCGAACCGCGACAGCACGTGAAAGACCAACTCCGCACTTTGATCGGGCAGGCATTGGACAGCCTGCGCAGCGCCGGCACCTTGCCGGCGGACGCCAACGCCGCCTTCGTCCTCGAACGTACCAAGAGCCGCGACCACGGCGACTTCGCCACGAACGCGGCGCTGGCGCTGGCCAAGCCCGCGCGCACGAACCCGCGCGCGCTCGCGCAGGCGCTCGTCGCGGCGCTGCCGGCGAGCCCGCTCGTGGAAAAGGTCGAGATCGCCGGGCCCGGCTTCATCAATTTCTTCCTCGGCCCGGCGGCGTACCACGAAGAGACGCGGCGCGTACTCGCCGAAGGCGCGCGCTACGGCCGCGGCACGCTCGCCGCGGG
>DAIMZS010000172.1:4210-5663 GCA_036733825.1 Rudaea sp. | reverse complement strand
CTGTGGCTGCGCACGACGGATTTCGGCGACGACAAAGACCGCGTCATGCGCAAGTCCGACGGCACGTTCACTTACTTTCTGCCCGATATCGCCTATCACCTGTCGAAGTGGCAGCGCGGCTATCACCGCGCGATCACCGAGCTCGGCGCCGACCACCACGGCTCGCTCGCGCGCGTGAAAGCCGGTCTGCAGGCGCTCGACATGGGCATTCCGAAGGACTATCCGGAATACGTGCTGCATCAGATGGTCACGGTGATGCGCGGCGGCGAGGAAGTGAAAATCTCCAAGCGCGCCGGCAGCTACGTGACGCTGCGCGACCTGATCGACGAGGTCGGCCGCGACGCGACGCGTTATTTCCTCATCGCGCGCAAGTCGGACTCGCAGATGGTGTTCGACATCGACCTCGCGCGCTCGCAGTCGAACGACAATCCGGTCTATTACGTGCAGTATGCGCACGCACGCGTGTGCAGCGTGCTGCGCCAGCTCGGCGAACGCGGCTTGAGCTGGAATCGCGACAACGGTCTTGCGCAACTGGCGAAGCTCGACAACGAGCACGAGAGTGCGTTGATGGTCGAGCTATCGCGCTATCCGGAAGTCGTCGAAACGGCCGCCGCGAGTCTCGAACCGCATCTGATCGCGAATTATCTGCGCGAGCTCGCGTACGCGCTGCATACCTACTATCACGCGCATCAGTTCATCGTCGAGAATGCGGACGTGCGCGACGCGCGCCTGGCGCTCGCGGTCGCTGCGCGCCAAGTGCTCGCCAACGGACTGGATTTGTTGGGCGTCTCCGCCCCGGAGCAAATGTAATGGCAAAGCGGAATTCACAAGCGCAGCGCAACGGCAACAGCCGGCAGACGCCGGCGTGGGCGATGGTGCTGCTCGGCGTCGCCCTCGGCGCGGTCGGCTCGGTCGCCGTGCTTTACGGCGGCAAAATTCCGACGCTGCGCGGCGGCAAAAATTTGCCGCAGCCGAATCCGGAAGCCGTGGCGCCGAAGGAATCGGAAAAGGCGCTCGCCGACGAAACGGCGAAAGCCGCGCCGAAGAACAACTACGATTTCTATTCGGTGCTGCCGGAAAAAGAAGTGGTAATTCCGGACTCCGAACTGTCGGCCAAGGCCAAGGCCGAGCAGCAGCGCGCGAAACAGCAGGCGCAGGCGAACCCCGCGGACAACGGCGCCGCGCCGCCCGCGGCGACAACGCCGCCGGCAAGCGGCGGGCGCTACATGCTGCAGGTCACCGCGACGAGCGACGCCGGCGCCGCCGATGCGCTGAAGGCGAAGCTCGCCCTGCTCGGTTTCACCGCGAAGGTTTACACGAGCACCGTCGACGGCAAGACTCTGCACCGCGTGCGTCTGGGCCCGTTCGCGACGGCGAGCGAAACCGAAGCGTCGAAGCGCGCGCTCGCCGAAAGCAGTATCAGCGCGATTCCGGTGAAAGAAGCGAATTGACG
>DAIMZS010000172.1:0-4110 GCA_036733825.1 Rudaea sp. | reverse complement strand
TCGCTGTGCGCCGTCGAGAGAAATCCCGCCTCGAACGCCGACGGCGCGAGGTAGACGCCGCGCTCGAGCATCGCGTGGAAGAAGCGGTTGAATGCGGCGGTATCGCATGCCGTCGCCTGAGCGAACGTCTCCACTTTCTCCGCGCTGAAGAACAGGCCGAACATGCCGCAGACGCGGTTGACGCTGAACGGCACGCCGGCTTCGCGCGCGACGGCGACGAGGCCGTCGGTGAGCAGATTCGTCTTGCGTTCGAGTTCCTCGTAGAAGCCCGACGCCTGGATCACTTCGAGCATCGCCAAGCCCGCCGCCATCGCGATCGGATTGCCCGACAGCGTGCCGGCCTGATACACCGGCCCGCTCGGCGCGATCTTCTCCATGATCTCGCGCTTGCCGCCGTAGGCACCGACCGGCATGCCGCCGCCGATGATCTTGCCGAATGTGGTCAGGTCGGGCGTGATGCCGTACAACGCCTGCGCGCCGCCGAGCGCGACGCGGAAGCCGGTCATCACTTCGTCGACGATCAGCAGCGCGCCATGGCTCGTGCACAACTCGCGCAGGCCTGCCAGAAAACCGTCGACCGGCGGAATGCAATTCATGTTGCCGGCGACCGGTTCGATGATGACGCCGGCGATCGTCTCGCCCTGCTCGGCGAAAAGGATGCGCGCGGCGTCGAGGTCGTTGTACGGCAGGGTAACGGTGAGATCGGCGAGCTCTTTCGGCACGCCGGGCGAGGTCGGCACGCCAAACGTCAGCGCGCCCGAGCCTGCCTTGACCAGGAACGAGTCGGCGTGGCCGTGATAGCAGCCTTCGAATTTCACGATCTTGTCGCGCCCTGTCGCGCCACGCGCGAGGCGGATCGCCGACATCGTCGCCTCGGTGCCCGAGTTGACCATGCGCAGCACCTCAACCGACGGGATCAGCCGCGTGATCTCCTCGGCCATGCGCACCTCGGCGGGGCACGGCGTGCCGAATGAGAGGCCCGCGCGCGCAGCTTCGACGACCGCGGTGCGCACCTTCGGATGGTTGTGACCGGCGACCATCGGCCCCCACGAGCCGACGTAGTCGATGTAACGCTTGCCTTCGACGTCCCACAGATAGGCGCCGTCGGCACGGTCGGTGAAGAACGGCTCGCCGCCGACCGACTTGAACGCGCGCACTGGCGAGTTGACCCCGCCGGGCATCAGGGGTTGGGCGCGCTGAAACCAATCGTGATTCGTGATCATATTTGTCGCTTTCTCAACTTGTATACATTGCCGCATAACGCCGCGCCGCGGCTTCGGGGTCGGCTTGCGCGAAAACGCCGGAAATCACGGCGAGGAAATCGGCGCCCGCATCGACCAGCGGCGGTGCATTGTCCGGCGTGATGCCGCCGATGGCTACCAGCGGCAGGCCGAACGGTCTCGCCGCGCGCAGCAGATCCGGCGTGGCGCGGCGCGCGTTCGGCTTGGTCGGCGAGGGAAAGAACGCGCCGAAGGCGAGATAGTCCGCGCCGGCTGCGGCAAGTTGTCGCGCCCGCGCTGGCGAGTCGTAGCAGGAGGCGCCGATGATCGCCTCGGTTCCGAGGCGCGCGCGCGCCGCGGCAACATCGCCGTCGTCTTCGCCGAGATGCACGCCGTCGGCGCCGGCGGCGAGCGCCAGTTCGACGTCATCGTTGACGACGAACGGCACGCCGTGACGCGCGCACAGCTCGCGCAGCGCGCGCGCTTCGAAGGCACGGCGTGCAGAATCGGCGGTCTTGTCACGATACTGCAGCAGTTCGGCGCCGCCGCGCAGCGCGGCTTTGACCGCGGCGAGGAGGTCGGGGCGCGGGCCGTCGGTGATCGCGTAGAGGCCGCGTCGGCTCAGGCGTGGATGCATGGCGCCTAGTCTACCGTTAGAATTGAGGCCCCTTTCGCGCCGCCCTCGCGCGCGAAAACCCAAAAGTGGCCCTTCCGGCCGTACTTCACCAGACTCCGATTTCCGACGATCCGCAATGAACGCCGCACCGCAAACCGACGACACCCCGTTCCGCAAATTCATGTGCGTGGTCTGCGGCTGGATTTACGACGAGGCGCAGGGCTGGCCGGACGACGGCATCGAACCCGGTACGCGCTGGGAAGACATCCCGGAAACCTGGACCTGCCCCGACTGCGGCGTGACCAAATCCGATTTCGAGATGATGGAAATCGCCTGAGACCGCGATCAGTTCAGGCGCGGTAGACTCGTACCGATCTCGGCGAGCTGCAGCGAGACGGTGTCGCTGTCGTCCGCCTGCGGCACCAGCGACAGATAACGACGCAAATCCTCGCTCGCCGCGCGTACGTGGCCGAGCTTCAAATAGTACTGGCCGCGGTCGCGGTACTCGCCCGGCTGGTGCGAATCGAGCGTGAGCAGGCGGTCGCAGCAGCGCAGCGCCTTGTCCCACTGTTCGCGCTCGGCGTAGACGCCCTTGAGATTGCGCAGGATGCGCGTGAGGATCGCGCGATGACTGGCCGGCTCGAGCATGCGCGCCAGGCGCGCGTCGTCGATGTCGTAGGTATCCAGGTGCGTGCGTGCGCGGCGGCGCAATTCGGCCGCGTCGAGCGAGCGTCCCTTCTGGAACGGATCGAGCACGACGATGCCCTCGTCGAGCGGCAGGCGCACGAGAAAATGTCCCGGAAACGACACGCCCTCGAGCGGCACGTCGAGCCGGCGCGCCAGCTCGATCTGCACGACCGCGAGCGAGATCGGATTGCCGAGGCGCCGGTCGAGCACGTCGTTGAGATAGCTGTTGCGCGGATCGTAGTAATCCTGCTCGTTGCCCGAGAATCCGAGTTCGTCGAACAGGAATCCGTTCAGCGTGCGCAGCTGGACAGCGGCGGTGTCGGTCGGATCGAGAATCTTGCGCAGGCGCGTGCCGTAGTCCTGCAGTTGCGTCTCGTAGTCGGCCGCGGCGAGCGTGGGGTACTCGTCCTTGGCGATCAGCAGCGCCGAAGAAAACAGCGGAATGTCCTCGTCCTTGGCGCCGCGCAGCGTGTCCCAGGGATTGTCCCTTTGCATGTTCTTATTCTCCAGGGCGGGAGCTAGCCCGATCATATCTCGAAACTTGTGAATTTGTATTAACCGCACGCTCTATTGAAAAGTGCGGTCATGGATGACCGCTTTTTGATTTTCGCGATCACGGACGAGCGCAAAAATTCAGGGATGGCCGCTTCGGGATCTTCGCAATCGGGGGCGATTGCAAGAATAAAGTCAGAACGCGGCCACGACCGCTCCACTCGGCATTGCTCTACTACGCTCAGAAATGGGGTCGCGTAAGGAAGGTTGCAATGCGCCAATTCGTGCCGATGACCGACGAGCTGCTCTACCGCGCGGGCGGGCCGCCGGGCCGACTCGTTCCCTACCGCGCCGGGCTTAACTGCTGGCACGCGCTCGGGCCGGACGGCGTTTATCATTTCTATGACGATGTGCCGGACGCATCCGTCGCGCTGCCGCCGCACGCGCGCATCGACGCCGCCAACGACACCGCGCTTATTTCGCCGCCGCTGGCGCAACCAGCCTGATTTCGAACAAGTTCGGCCAATATTTGCCGGTGACGAACAGGCGATCTTGTTTGGCGTCGTAGGCGATGCCGTTGAGCACGTCGGCACCCGCAGTTTCGCGATCGCTGCGCGAGAGCAGGCCGGACAGATCGATCCACGCCGTCACCTTGCCGCTCTTCGGATCGATGCGCGCAATGCGGTTGGTCTGCCAGATATTCGCATAGATCTGGCCTTTGACCCATTCGAGTTCGTTCAGCTGATCGACCGGCTGTCCTTGCGCGGAGACGTGGATCGCGCCGGTCTGGCGCAAGGTCTGCGGATCGAGCACGCGGATCGACGCCGTGCCGTCGCTGAGCAGGAGGTTCTTGTCGTTGTGCGTCATGCCCCAGCCTTCGCCGGGGTAGCGGAAGCTGCGCTTGAACTCGAACGTGTCGAGATCGAACACCGAGCCTTCCTGGTTTTTCCAGGTGACGCTGACCAGTTCGTTTTTCCAATCGACGATGCCTTCGCCGAACACGGCGTTCGACAAATCGTGCTGCTTCACGACGCGGCCGCTCTTCAATTCCACCTTGCGGATCGACGAGGCGCCGTTCATGCCGGTGCTCTCGTA
>DAIMZS010000171.1:0-7251 GCA_036733825.1 Rudaea sp. | reverse complement strand
AACGCGCCGGGCGATCTGCCGCAGACAGAATATGTCGAGGCGCTGCTCGCCGATCTCGATCGCGACTTGCCGCTCGCGCAAGACCGGCCACTGCAAAGCATCTTCTTCGGCGGCGGCACGCCGAGTTTGTTCTCGCCCGACAACATCGCGCGCATCCTCGACGGCGTGAGCGCGCGGCTCGGCTTCGCGCCGGACATCGAGATCACGATGGAGACCAACCCGGGCACGGTCGAGCACGGCGATTTCGCGGCGTATCGCCGCGGCGGCGTCAACCGCATCAGCTTCGGCGTGCAGAGTTTCGACGATGCGGCGCTCAAACGCATCGGCCGGATTCACGATGCGCAGCAGGCCGAACGCGCGATCAAGCGCGCGCAGGACGACGGCATCGACAATCTCAATCTCGACCTGATGTATGCGCTGCCGCAGCAGACGCTGGACGGTGCGATCGCCGACATCGATCGGGCGATCGCGTTCGGCACGCCGCATCTGTCGCACTATCAACTTACACTCGAACCGAACACGTCGTTCGCCGCGAATCCGCCGCCGCTGCCCGACGAGGACAGCGCGTGGGACATGCAGGAGGCGTGTCAGGCGCACATCGCCGCCGCCGGCTTCGGCCACTATGAAGTGTCGGCCTACGCGCGGCCGGGCCGCGAAAGCGTGCACAACTTGAATTACTGGCATTTCGGCGACTATCTCGGCATCGGTGCCGGCGCGCATGGCAAGTATTCGCGTTTCGACGAGACGGGGACGCTGCAGGTGCGGCGGCGCTGGAAAGTGCGCGCGCCGCGCGGCTATCTCGAACACGCCAAGTCGGAGCGCGTGATCGGCGGCGACGACGCCGTCGCGCGGGAGCAGCTGCCGTTCGAGTTCATGCTCAACGGATTGCGCCTGACCGGCGGAGTTCCGCTGACGGATTTCCGCGCTACCACCGGGCTGAGCGAAGAAGCGATCCGGCCGCAATTCGATACGGCCATGCAACGCGGCTGGTTGACCATCACCGATGGAAAGTTGCAGCCGACCGACTCCGGACAACGCTTCCTCAACGATTTGATTACGTTGTTCCTGCCCGAGAAAACCTGAAACATCATGGTCGAATTCGTTGTCATCCATTGCCCGTATTGCGGCGAAGGCTTCGAAACGCCGGTCGATCTGTCCGCCGGATCGCAGAGCTATATCGAAGACTGCGCCGTGTGCTGCAAGCCGATCGAGATCGCGTTGCGCGTGAGCGACGAGGGCGAGCTGCTGGGCGTCGAAACGCGCACCGACCGCGATTAGCGCGGCTTTAGTCTCCCCCTTCGGGAGGTTGGAGGGGGATGGTGTTATGCGTTGCGCTGAAATCGGAACCATCCCCACCCAACCCTCCCCTTGAAGGGGAGGGCTTTAATGCTTGCTTCGTGGCCACGCCCTCCCTACACTGCGCGCCTCGCAGGTGCCCTAGGCCAAGTTCTCGGCCGGGGGTGAAACGGGAAGCCGGTGTGATTCCGGCGCTGCCCCCGCAACGGTAAGCAAGTTTGGCTTCGATCACGCGCCACTGTGCATGAGCATGGGAAGGCGATCGAAGCACCGAGCCGATGCTCGACGCTTGCAAGCCCGGAGACCGGCCTGCGCGACCGCGTTGCGGTTGATCAGCTTGCGGCGTTGCGGTGGGCAACGGACAGGCGTATCGCGCGTCGTCCGCACGCCGTTACTCCTACTCCAATCCTTCGCGCGCCGCGTCCCAGCGGGCGTGCTTCCGGAGTATACAATGTCGCAAAAAACCCTTCTTTCCGTCGCCGTCGGCGCCGCGCTTGCCGTCCTTACTTCGGCCGTTGGCGCGCAGGAAACCCAGTGGCAGCCGACCATCGAAGTCACCGCCTCGCGCGTGGCGCAGACGGTCGATGCGAGCCTCGCCGATGTGTCGATCATCACTCGCGCCGAGATCGAGAAAACCAACGCGCCCGATTTGATCGAAGTGCTGCGCCTGCAGGCGGGCGTCGACATCGCGCGTACCGGCGGCGCGGGCGAACAGACCGCGGTGTTTCTGCGCGGCACCAACTCGAACCACGTGCTCGTGCTGATCGACGGCGTGCGCGTGGCTTCGTCGAACACCGGCGCGTTCGCGTTCGAGAACCTGCCGCTCGACGCGGTCGAACGCATCGAGATCGTGCGCGGCCCGCGCGCGAGCTACTGGGGTTCGGACGCGGTCGGCGGCGTGATCCAGATCTTCACGCGCAAGCTCGACGGTGCGCATCTCGCGGCGAGTTATGGCAGCTACGGCAGTGCGGACGGCAGCGTCGGCTACGGCGCGCAGAACGACACGGCCGGCTTTTCCGTGCAGGCCGGCGGCCGCCACGTCGACGGATTCTCGGCGTCGAATCCGCTGGCCGGCTCGTACGTCTACAACCCCGACGACAACCCGTTCCAGAACCATAACGCCGTCGCACAGGCCTGGTACAAGCTCGGCACGCAGACGTTGTCGGCCAGCGCGTTCCGCAGCGTCGGCACGCAGAGTTTCGACAACGGCGCTTACGGTCCGGGCATTTCGCACACGCTCGATCAGGCGATCGGCGTGAATCTCGAGGGCGCGATCACGGCGGACTGGCAGCATCGCCTCTCGGTCGGCACCTCGCGCGAGAACATCGACACGCCGGCGTTCGGCTCGGCCTACCGTTCCACGCGCGAGCAGTTGTCGTGGACGAACGATATCGCCCTGACCGCGGATCAGCATCTCATCGCCGGCATCGACAGCGTGCACGACCGCGGGCGCAGCCTCGACACGTTCGGCGGCGTTACCCAATACGATCAGACGCGCGACAACACCGGCGTGTTCGGCGGCTGGCGCCTGCAGCACGACGCGTTCGACGGCGAAGTTTCGGCACGCTACGATCACAACAGCGACTTCGGCGGCGAATTCTCCGGCTCGCTCGCCGGCGGCTATAAGCTGAGCGACAGCCTGCGCGTGACCGCAAGCTACGGCACCGCGTTCAGCGCGCCGACGCTGAGCCAGCTCTATTCGCCTGGCTACGGCGGCTACTACGCCGGCAACCCGCTGCTCGATCCGGAGCGCTCGCGCACCGGCGAAATCGGCGTCGAATGGAAAGCCGACGACGCCAACCGCCTCGACGCGCGCGCGTTCACCACGCGCGTGCGCGACCTGATCGACTTCTCCGGCGGCGACAAATTCCAGGCGATCAACATCAACCATGCCGCGATCGACGGGCTGGAGCTGACCCATCATTGGCACGCCGGGGTTTACACCTGGACGAACACGCTGACCCTGCAGGACGCGCGCAACGACGACACCGATGCACAGCTGCTGCGTCGGCCGAAGCAGAAATTCTCCAGCGCCTTCGACGCGCAGCTCAGCGATGCGTTCAGCGCCGGCGCGGAAGTGGTCTACGCCGGGCGTGCGGACGATGTCGGCGGTGTCCAACTCGGCGCTTACGCCATCCTCAACCTGCGCGCGAGCTACGCGATCAGCCCGGAATGGCGCATTGGCGCGCGCGTGGAGAACCTCGGCGACAAGAATTATCAGCTCGCCTATGGCTACAACACGCCGGGGCGCTCGGGTTATTTGACGGTGAGCTGGTCGCCGGGCAAGTAGCCGATGTCCACCTCTCCCGCTTGCGGGAGAGGTCGAAACGCGCAGCGTTTCGGGTGAGGGGGAGCTCTCAAGGACTTCCCTCCCCTCCCCTCATCCGCCCTTCGGGCACCTTCTCCCGCAAGCGGGAGAAGGGACAGCTTTTTCGCCGCATCCCGTACTTGCGGCACAATACGCGCATACGAATTCGCGGATGCGCGTCATGACCGATCTTCTCGCCAAACTCTATCCCGATCACCTCGCCACGTTGAAGCAGCGCAGCGGCACCGCGCTGTCTCGCGGCGGCTACGATCATCTCGTCGTCGCGGCCGGCACGCCGCGCGAGCAATTTCTCGACGATCGCCCCTATCCGTTCGCGGTCAACCCGCATTTCAAGCACTGGCTGCCGGTAACCAAGACGCCCGGCTCGTGGATCGTGTACACGCCCGGGCAGCGCCCCAAGCTCGTCTATCTACAGCCGCACGACTACTGGCATGTCGTGCCGGATGCGCCGGCCGGCTATTGGGTCGAGCATTTCGACATCGCGATCATCCGCGACGCGGCGGAAGCGAAGGCGCATCTGCCGGCGAACGTCGAACGCTGCGCGATCATTGGTGAAGACAACGCCACGGTCGGCGCGCACGTGCCGAACAACCCGGAAATCGTGCTCAACTATCTGCATTGGCACCGCGCCTACAAAACCGACTACGAGCTCGGCATGATGCGCGTCGCCTCCCGGCTCGGCATGCGTGCGCACCGCGCGGCGGAAGCGGCGTTCCGCAGCAGCGCGAGCGAGTACGACATCAACACGGCCTATCTCAACGCCGTGCACGAGACCGAGAACGAGCTGCCGTACTCCAACATCATCGCGCTGAACCAGCACGGCGCGGTGTTGCATTATACCGCCCTCGACCGCTCGCCGCCGGCGCATTTCCATTCATTCCTGATCGACGCGGGCGCGAGCTTTCACGGCTACGCCGCGGATATCACGCGCGCCTACGCCTCGGCGCAAGCCAGCGAGTTCCAGAGCCTCGTCGACGCGGTCGACGCCGCCCAGCAAGGCTTCGTCGACAAGGTGCGCAAGGGCGCCGATTACGCCGCGCTGCACGTGCATGCGCATCATGTCCTTGCCGGCATTCTGCGCGATCAGGATTTCATTCGCATGAGTGCGGAGGCCGCCGTGGCGTCCGGCGTGTCGAGCGTGTTCTTCCCGCACGGTCTGGGGCATCTGATCGGGCTGCAGGTGCACGACGTCGGCGGATTCCAGAAGGACGAAACCGGCGGCGTCGTGCCGAAGCCGGCCGGCCATCCGTATTTGCGCCTGACGCGCACGATCGAGCCGCGCATGACGATGACGATCGAACCGGGCATCTACTTCATCGATCTGCTGCTCGCCGAATTGAAAGCCAAGCCGGAAGCCAAGGACATCGCCTGGGACAAGGTCGAGCATTTCCGCCAGTACGGCGGCGTGCGCATCGAGGACGACGTCGCCTGCGGCGAAGCCGCGCCGGAAAACCTGACGCGCGACGCCAAGCAGCCCGGGGCGGTATAATTTTCCGCACCTCCCCCGCGGTACTCCCATGTCCGACCCTCTCGTTCCGATCCGGCGCGCGCTGCTCAGCGTCTCCGACAAAACCGGTTTGATCGACCTCGCGCGTGCGCTGCACGCGCGCAACATCGAATTGCTTTCCACCGGCGGCACGGCCAAGGCGCTGCGCGAGGCCGGCATTGACGTGACCGACGTCAGCGACGTCACCGGCTTTCCCGAGATCATGGACGGCCGCGTCAAAACCCTGCATCCGAAAATCCACGGCGCGCTGCTCGGCCGCGCCGGCGTCGACGAAGCGGTGATGGCGCAGCACGGCATCGACGCGATCGACCTGCTCGTGCTCAATCTGTATCCATTCGAGGCCGTGACTGCACGCGCGGACCACACCCTCGCCGAAGCGGTCGAGAACATCGACATCGGCGGCCCGGCGATGCTGCGCGCGGCGGCGAAGAATTATCCGCGCGTCGCGGTGGTCACCGAGCCTGCGCAATACGCGGCCGTGCTCGCGGAATTGGAGGCGAACGGCGGCGCGCTGTCGGCGCAGACGCGCTTCGCGCTCGCGGTCGCCGCGTTCAATCGCGTCGCGCAGTACGACGCGGCGATCAGCAATTATCTGTCCTCGATCAAACCTGACGGTTCGCGCTCGTTGTTCGCGGCGCAGGCCAACGGCAACTTCGTCAAGGTGATGGACCTGCGCTACGGCGAAAATCCGCACCAGCAGGCCGCGTTCTACCGCGACCTCTATCCGGCGCCCGGTTCGCTGGCGACGTTCACGCAGCTGCAGGGCAAGGAACTGTCGTACAACAACATCGCCGACGCGGACGCGGCGTGGGAATGCGTGCGCCAGTTCGATGCGCCGGCCTGCGTAATCGTCAAGCACGCCAATCCCTGCGGCGTCGCCGTGGGCGCCGGCACGCTGGACACCTACGAAAAAGCCTATGCCACCGATCCGACCTCGGCCTTCGGCGGCATTCTCGCCTTCAACCGCACGCTCGACGCGGCGACGACGAAGACGATCCTCGACCGCCAGTTCGTCGAAGTGCTGATCGCTCCGGACTACGAACCGGCCGCGCTCGACTACGCGACCAAGAAGGCCAACGTACGCGTGCTGCGCATCCCGGTTGCGCCGGCGAGCAAGGGCTTCATCGACACCAAGCGCATCGGTTCCGGGCTGCTGATGCAAACGGCCGACGACCGCGTGGTCACCCGCGACGAACTCAAGGTCGTGACCAAGCGCGCACCGACCGAAGCGCAGTTCGCCGATCTGCTGTTCGCGTGGAAGGTGGCGAAGCTCGTCAAGTCGAACGCCATCGTCTACGCCAAAGACCAGCGCACCATCGGCGTCGGCGCGGGCCAGATGAGCCGCGTGTATTCGGCGCGCATCGCCGGCATCAAAGCCAAGGATGCCGATCTTGTCGTGCCCGGCTCGGTGATGGCCAGCGATGCGTTCTTCCCGTTCCGCGACGGCATCGACGCCGCCGCGGAAGCCGGGATCAAAGCGGTGATCCAGCCCGGCGGCTCGATGCGCGACGCGGAGGTGATCGCCGCGGCGGACGAGCACGATATTGCGATGGTGTTTACCGGCGTGCGCCACTTCCGGCATTAGGGATTTTTCCCTTCTCCCCTCGGGAGAAGGTGCCCCGAAGGGGCGGATGAGGGTTCGGTTCGGCATAGCGTACATTGCTGTCGGACCCTCATCCGGCGCTACCGCGCCACCTTCTCCCGGTGGGAGAAGGAAAGCAGAGGCTCTCATGAAAATACTGGTCATCGGCTCCGGCGGACGCGAACACGCGCTGGCTTGGAAGCTCAAGCAATCACCGAAAGTGAGCGAAGTGATCGTCGCGCCCGGCAACGCCGGCACGGCGCGCGAGCCCGGCCTGCGCAACGCGCCGATCGCGGCGACCGACGTCGACGCGCTGCTGCATTTTGCCCAAGTGGAAAATGTCGCCTTGACCGTGGTCGGCCCCGAGGCGCCGCTCGTCGCCGGCCTCGTCGACCGGTTCGCGGCGGCGGGGCTGCGCTGCTTCGGTCCGAGCGCGAAGGCCGCGCAACTCGAAGGTTCGAAAGCGTTCGCCAAGGATTTCCTCGCGCGCCACGGCATTCCGACCGCGCACTACGCCGTCTTCACCGAACTCGCGCC
>DAIMZS010000170.1:1627-7263 GCA_036733825.1 Rudaea sp. | reverse complement strand
CTCAGTGCTTCTTCTTCGCCGGCGCGCCCTTCTTGGACTTGTCGTCGGTCTGCGCACCGGTCTGCGGCTTCGGCGCGTGGCCCTGGGCCACATCGAGCGCGGCTTCGGCGTGCGCCTGCAGCGCCTTTGCGTCGGCGTCGGACACGTCGGAAGTCTGGCCGTTGGCCACCTTCTCGTGCAGCACGAGGCTGCCGTCGTCGCCCCAGCCGACCTTGGTCGTCGCGAGCACGGTGCGTGAGCCGACCGGCGAGCTTTCGCGCACGATCACCCACGGTTTGTCATCCTTGTAAGCAATCTTATACGTGGTGCGGCCGCTGTCGTCGTAAGCGTCGGTCACCTCGCGCACGAATTTCACCTTGCCGTTGGAGGTGAACGCGTCCCATGCGGTGCCGAAGTTGTCGTTGGAATACTTGCCGCTGATTTGCTTGAGGTTGCCGGTCTGCGCGGCGGCTTTCTTGTATTCCTCGAACAGCTTCTCCGCAGGCGTCGGCTCGGGCGCGAGCTGCACGTCGACCTTGGCGGTGCGCGCCTTGTCGGTGAGCACCTGATATTCGAGCTTCTTCAGGAAGCGGCGATCGCCGTCGGTGAGGATCGCATCGAGCGCGTAAATGCCCTTCGGATCGACCTTGTTCGTCTCGACCGGCAGGTTGAACGACAGCGGAAGCTGCTTGGCGTTCGGAATGGTCGTCTGCGCGACCACGATTTCCGGATGGGCCACGTCATACACCTTGATGTCGACCTTGGCCGCGTCGCTGAGCTCGCGCGGTTCGATCAGGGAGATCGTGCCGGTGACCGCGTTCGCGATCGGGGCGACGGCCGGCGGCGGCGGGGGCGGCGGGGTGGACGGGCCACACGCGGCCAGCAGGGCCGCGGAGAGAACAGTAGTGGCGAGAAGAATTCGCATGGCTAGTCTCCAAAAGACAGAAATTGAACTGGATCACCTTTCGTGTAGCAACCGCCAGCGTTTGCGATTCCGCAAGTTTTCTGCCTTTCCTTGGAACGTGCCGACATCCGCCCACAATGGATCGGCTCGATTCTAGCCTCGCAAACGCGCGCTGCCCAGACGCCAGCGGCTTGGCTTTCCCGAGGTTACGCTTCCGAGACCCTATTGACACAACGTACGTTGACAGAAATTCACAAACATGAAGATCGCTTCACCAAGTTGACAGTAAAGTTAACGACTTGTTATGGTCGGGCTACAGGTGTCGGAGCATCCGCGCGCAGCGCGTGGATGCGGGGTTTGGGAACCCTCGATTGGGGAAAGTCGCCTCGCTCCAGAAGCGATCCGCAAAGCGACCGCACATCTAATCCATTGTCGGGTTGACGCGTCAGCCCCCGGGCTCACTTTTTCATCGAGGGAAAACATGAAACAACGTCTCCTTGTTTCGTCCATCATCATGGGGCTGTATGCGGGTCTGGCGGTCAGCAGCGCGATGGCGCAGAACGCCGACGATGCGGATAAGAAGAAAGACACCACCGAACTCACCGGCGTCACGGTGACCGGCTCGCTGATTCCGCGCGCGCAGATTGAAACGGCGTCGCCGACGATCACGATCACCGCCGAGGACATGAAGCGGCAGGGCTTCAAAAACGTCTACGACGCGATCCGCTCGTTGCCCACGGCGGTCGGTTCGGTGCAGGACAGCCAGTTCAACGCGGGTTTCACGCCGGGCGCGACGACCGTCAGCCTGCTCGGCCTGGATCCGAGCTTTACCCTGGTGCTGATGAACGGACGTCCCCTCGCCGACTATCCGTTCCTCTACAACAGCAACAGCAACTTCGTCGATTTGTCCTCGATCCCCTCGTTCCTGGTCGAGCGCATCGACGTGCTGCCGGGCAACAACTCGGCCATTTACGGTTCCGCGGCCATCGCCGGCGTCATCAACATCATTACCAAGCAGAAGATGGACGGCCTGACCCTCGACTATCGCGTCGGCGGGTACAGCGACGGCGGCGGCCAGCAGCAACGTCTGCAGCTCGGCTGGGGCGGTTCGTTCGGCAAGCTCGACGCCATGTTCGGCCTGCAGCTCGACAACATCGAGCCGGTCTTCTTCCGCCAGCGAGACGTGAGCTCCAGCGCCGCGGCGAATCCGACTCTGAACGGCGCGCCGCCGATTGCTTCGCGCGACCGCGTGATGATCGACGCATTCACGGGCAAGTACGACGACATCGGCGCGGCCACCTGCTCGGCGATCAGCTCGCTGTACAACGGCACGATGAAATACTCGACGCGTCCGGGCTTCGGCGGCGGTTATTGCGGCAGCATCTACCAGCCGGCGCAGGGCACGATGTTGAACGGCAACAAGGGTGTGAGCGCCTACGGCAGTCTGAAATACCAGATCTCCGACAATATGCAGGCGTATACCGACCTGACCTATCAGGTGCGCAAGACCACCTTCCTGACCGGCGGCGGCAACGCCGAATTCTGGTCCACCGGCTCGGGCATGCCGACGTACATCTACGACATCGACGATGCGAAACTGGTCCGTCTGCAGCACATCTATGCGCCGGAAGAGACGGGCGGCCTCAACACCGCGAGCGGCCTGGAGAACAGCTACGTCTTCAACGCCGGCATCCGCGGCACATTCGGCAGTTCGAACTGGAACTACGACGCGTACTTCCACCGCTCGCAGGACGACGTCACCTCGCGCCAGCGCCGCGCTCTCACCGCCAAGGCGAACGCCTTTTTCCTCGGCGAACAGACCGGCACCGATCCATACGGCTACGGCTATCCGGCTTACCATCTGCGCACGAGCGGACATTTCTTCGGCGCCTTCACGCCGGCGGACTACATGGCGTTCTCCGATGTGATCCGCAGCGAATCGGAAACCTACAGCCAGAACGCGAACATCACGATCACCAACACCGACCTCTTCTCGTTGCCGGCAGGCTCTGTGGGCTTCGCCGGCCTCGTCGAGGCGGGCAACCAGCTGTGGGACAATCCGATCGATCCGCGCGTTACGGCGGGAGACTTCTTCGGCATCGGCGGCACCAGCGGTCACGGCACGCGCGATCGTCAGGCCGCGGCGGCGGAGTTGACCATTCCGATTTTCAGCATGCTCAACGCGGACATCGCGACGCGTTACGACCGCTACTCCGCGGCCGGAAGCAGCCAGGACAAGATTACGTACAAGATCGGCCTGGAGTTCCGTCCGATCGACACCCTGTTGCTGCGCGGCAACTACGGCACCGCGTTCCGCGCGCCGGACATGGGCTACGTCTTCTCGACCGGCAGTTCGTTCTTCAATTCCAATGAGGACTACTACAACTGCCGTCGCGTCCAGGGCGACAACTACACGACCTGTAACCCGCCGTACAACTCCGTCCAGTATCAGGGCTACTCGAACGGCAACAAGGACCTGAAGTACATCACCGCGAAGTCGTTCGGCTACGGTGTGGTCTGGTCGCCGACCTCGAACTTCAACATCAAGGCCGACTACTACCACATCAAGATCGCCAACGAAGTCTCGAGCTATTCGGTCGATACGATTCTGCAGAAGGAAGCGGATTGCCGACTCGGACACACGCGCGGCGGCACGCCGGTGGACGGCAATTCGCCCGCCTGCTTGGCGTTCATCTCTCAGGTCGGCCGCAATCCGCTCAACGCGACGATCAATCCGGGCGCCCTCAACACCGTCAGCACCTATCCGATCAATATCGCCAACGAAACGGTGTCGGGCATCACGGCCGGGTTGACCTACAAACTCGAGACGGGCCGGTTCGGCGACTTCACCCTGCGCGCCGACTACAACACGACGCTCAAGCACGACTTCCAGCAGTTCCCGGACGATCCGGTCACCAATCTTCTCCAGGACACGAACTACTACAATCAGGTCAAGAACATCGGCTCCGCCAGCGTGACCTGGGACATCGGGCCGTGGACGGCGACCGCGTACGGGATTCGCTACGGCAAGTCGTACAGCTATGACGGCAGCTACACGGTGGCGCCGTGGATGATCTACAACGCCACGGTCCAGTACAACTTCAGCGACGACGCGTCGCTGTCGTTGATCACCAACAACGTGTTCAACTCGCGTCCGCCGGTGGATCGCACCTACTCGGCATTCCCGTACTACAACATCTTCAACTACAACGCGTTCGGCCGTATGGTCATGCTCGAAATGAACGTGCATTTCGGCGGCAGCGCGAAGTAAGTCGAGAAGACCGTTGCGTTTGCGAAGGGCCGGCGTTTGCGCCGGCCCTTTTTCTTTGCCGGCGCGGTTCCCGCGTTGGCGCTATCGCGCGAGCCGATCCATCAGCGGGCGCAGCTGCGAGGCATACGGCGTCCACTCGGCCTGCGCGCGCCGGCGTATGCCATCGCGCACCTGCATCGCGCTCAACGTGGCGACGGGCGCGGCGTTGCGACTTATGTCGAGCGCGGATGCTTCGAACGGCAATCCGCAGAATTCGAACACCTCGCTCATGACCTTCTTTGGATCGTCGGTCAGCGCCTCATAACTCACGTCGAAGATTCGTCCCGGCATGACCGCATGCCAGTGATCCATTACACGGCGATAGTCCGCGTATTGGGCCGCCAGCGCGTCGAGGTGGTAGCTGTAGGCGTAGCCGCCGCCGAAGAACGCGCGGTAATTCGAAAAGCAGACATCCATAGGCGTGCGCGTCATGTGCAGAATGCGCGCCTGCGGCAGCGCGCGTGCGATGAATCCAGCCTGCAGGTAATTGATCGGCAGCTTGTCGACGAACCAGGGTTTTCCCTGCGCGCGCCATTGCGCCTGCGCCAGATAGCGCCGGCCGATCTCGGCGTAGTCGAGCCGCGGCGTGCGTTCCAGGATCGTCTCGTCGATCGGCTGCGTGGTGACGTGGTCGGCGGCCCAGCGCAGCTGGCGCGCGAAGTCGCCGAGCTCGCCGGCGGAGGTTACCTGCGAGTGGTTGCCGAGAATGCGGTCGAGCAAGGTCGTGCCCGAACGCGGCATGCCGACGATGAAGATCGGCTGCGGACCGGACTGTTCGGCCGCGCGCGCATGCACGAACTCGGCCGTGCAGCGGTCGATCAGCGCGTCGACGCGGCGCCGTTCGCGCTCGATGTCGTGGTCGAGCCGCGCATACATGATCGCATTGCCGCGTTCGAGCGCACCCCAGGCCGCTCCATATTCGCCGAGATCCTCCAGCTCTTTGTACTGGGCGAATTCGAACGCCGCATGATCCTCACTGCCGCGCGGCACGTGCTGCAGTTGCGTGCGGATGTAGTCGAGGTGATTGTGTTCGGCGGTCTGCTTGCGCAGGCGCGCGAGCGTGACCGACGCGCGGCCGTAGGTCGGACCGAGTTTGAGGCAGCGTTCGAGTTCGGCGACCGCCTCATCGATGCGTCCGTTGAAGGTGAGCTGCACGCCGCGCAGATAACTCAGGTCCGCATCGTTCAATCCCGCCGCGCGCGCGCGATCGAGCAGGGCCAGCGCCGCCGCATGCTCGCCGAGCATCTGCTGCATGCCTGCGAGCCGCGCAAGCACGGGCCCGATGCGGCAGCGGGTGATCGCCGGGTGCGCCAGACAGCGCCGCGCGGCTTCGATTTCGCCGACGGTCAGCAGCGCGTTAGCGACATTGCCGATCATGTTCGCGTCTTCGGGCAGCCGTTGCGCGGCGTCGAGCGCGTGCTGCGCGGATTCGCGCAGCTTTCC
>DAIMZS010000170.1:0-1527 GCA_036733825.1 Rudaea sp. | reverse complement strand
GCGCCTTCGTCGGCGCCGTGCACGCAGATCACCGGAACTTTCGTGTCGGCGATTTCCGGCGCGATTTCAATCGCACCCTCGTGGTGCGTGGAGCCGAACCAGTCGCCGACGTGGATCTCGAACACGGCTTCGGGATCGGGCGAAATCAACACTTGCGCGGCGATGCGCGCGCGCGCCGCATCGGCCACGCGGTTGACGACGACCGGCGCGAGGCTCGCGCCGAACGAATAGCCGACGACGACGAAGTCCGCATTCGGATGCTCGGCGCCGTAATGGCCGACGATGCGCGTGACCGCATCGGCCGCTTCGGCCGGCGTGCGCGTCTGCCAGAAAAATTTCAGCGTGTTGAGGCCGACCACCGCGATGCCGCGCTTGCTCAACTGGTCGGCAACGGCGACATCGAGCCCGGCCCAGCCGCCGTCGCCGGTGAGGACGATCGCGATGCGTTCGGCGAACGCGCCCTGGGCGGGCACTTCGATCAACGGCAGGTCGGCGATATCGCCCGGCAGCGGTTTCGCGACGGCGCTCGGCGCGGTCAACCACGCCAAACCTCGGTTCAATTCAGTGCCGGCTTCTCGCGGCGGCGAGCGCCACGACGGCGGCAGCGGAAGTGAACGCCACAGCGATTCGACGACGAAAAGCGCGCCATCGACGCGCGCACCGTCGGCGAACGGCAAGGGCAGCCAGCGATTCGGCAATGTACTCACGGGCGTCAGACGAAATTTGTCCTTGCCGTCAGCGACCGACAGCTCTCCCGCATCGCCCTTGCACACGGGCTTCGGAAAACGCAGCGAAAAATCCCAGCCGAGAGTGATCAGGCCGCTGAACGTGCCTTTCGGCGCCTGCGCGTCGACCGCGTAGGCGAACGCCGCGCCCGCGCCGTCGCCGATCAAGAGCGGATAAGTGAAATTCTTTACTTTCTGATTTTTCTGCATCCAGTCGCTCATCTCCTGGATGTGCGCGGACGGGAAATGGCAGGCGTCGTTCTTGATCGATTCCATCTCCTTCACGTATACCGGCATGTCGATGCCGAAGACGAGTGCGCCTTCGTTGCTCAGCGCCGTCGCGAGCGTTTCGGCGCGCGCGTTCCAGCCGTCCTTGTCCGAAATGAAAATGACCGTGCGCTTGGACTCGCCCGACGGCGAGGCGACATGCACGTCGCCGAACAGGCCGTAGTGGACGGGGGTCGTCGCTTGCGCTGCTGCGACGAACGAAAGCGACAAAGTGATGCAATATTTAAGAAGCGCGGATCGGAAGTGAAAAGCGCCCCCTTCCGCCCTGCGGGTACCTTCCCCTGCTTCGCAGGGGAAGGGAAATGCGAAAGACTTCGCGCGAGAATCCTTCCCCTGCGAAGCGGGGGAAGATGGCGGCAGCCGGAAGGGGACGCCATTGTCTTTAGGCATTCCGCGCCCCGGCCATCAGCGCTTCGATCTCGTCCGCGTCGTTCGGCACCGTCGCGGTGAGGATTTCCGGCTCCCCGCGCGTGACGACGACATCGTCCTCGATGCGAATGCCGATGCCGCGCCA
>DAIMZS010000169.1:0-7285 GCA_036733825.1 Rudaea sp. | reverse complement strand
TTTTCCGCGAACGCGTAGCCGAGCTGTACATAGCCGCGCGCGACATTGACCGAAAGGGTGAGACGCGCGGCGTGTGCGTCGACGTCGGCGGCGCGCGCCTGGCCGAGCGCGGCTTCCCAGGCGGCGCGCTTGCCGCCCCAGATGTCCAAGCCCCAGTTGAAGCTGGCGTAGACCGCCGGAAACGCCTGGAACGAGCCGCCGATCGGCTTCGGCACCGCGGTCGTCGGCAGGCGCACGCCGGCGACGCTGGCGTCGGCGTTCACCGTCGGCAGACGCTTGGCGTTCTGCGCGTCGACCTGGCTTTGCGCATCCTTCGCGCGCGCGTCGGCGCTGGCGAGGTCCGGGTTGTCCTTCAACGCTTCGGCGATCAGCGCGTCCAGCTGCGCGTCGCCGAGCGCCGTCCACCAGTCCGCCGCCGGCCAGGCGGCCGGCGTCGTCTTGATCTTGGCGAAGCTGCGCTCGCTGTGCAGCGCGGCGGGGTCGGTGGCCACGCCATCGGTGTGCAGGCCGGCCATGCTGGCGCAGCCGGTCAGCGCGACGGCGAGCAGCAGTGGTGAGAGAGAGAGGGCACGCATGAAACGTCCTTTTGCAGAATTCTTAAGGGGTGTTATCGAGCGAATCGCGCACGCGGCGCAGTAGTTCGAACAACGCCGTGCGCTCGGCCGGCTCGAAGTCGCGCAGCGCCAGTTCCTGCGCGCGTTCGATGTACTTGCTGATCGCGCGCCAGAGTTCCTGGCCGGCCTCGGTGAGTTCGATCGTCAATGCGCGGCGGTCCTCCGCGTGCGGTTTGCGCTGCACGTAGCCTTTGTCTTCGAGGCGGTCGATCAGCCGCGTCATCGCGCCGGCGTTGTGGTCGAGGAAGCGGGCGAGATCGCCGGGCATCTGCGGACCATTGCGCGCGATCACCTTCACCACGAGGTACTGGCTGTAGTTGATGCCGATGTCGTTCGTTTCGATCTGGCGCTCGATCTGGCGCAGCAGGCCGTCGCGAATCTGCCGGACCAGCATGGGCAGGCTGGAGTCGTCGCGCATATCGCACAGGGAGAGGGGCTTTTGCATGCAGCAATAATATTGCCTAGACAATGATTGTCAAGGCAATTACATACTATTAAGTTTATTTAATCCCAAGCCCCGGCGCTGAGCGAGGTCGTTTTTCATGTGGCCAGAAAAAGCAAAACCCCCGGCAGGCCGGGGGTTTACGTCGCGATCTTAACTTTCGCCGCAGCTTACTTTTTCTTCTTGGTCGTTTTCTTGACGGCCTTCTTCGCCGGTTTTTTGGCCGCCGCCTTCGGCGCGGGCTTGGCGGGAGCCACTGCATCGGTCAGCCGGGCGACGTGGCGTTGCACGGTCTGCTTTGCGGCGAGCTGCGCTTCCTCGATGTCCTTGACCAGGTCGCCAAAGTCGTCGCGCGCGCGCTTGACCCGGTGGGTCAGCGCGTCGGCGAGGCCGGCCTTCTTCGCCGCGGGGTTGAAATTGACGACCTCACGCTGGAGTTCGTCTACGCGCTTGAGTAGCTCATCCAGATCCTTGCGGCCGGGCACGCCGAGCTTGCCGAGCGCGCGCGATACGCGCGACTCGAACACCTGCTCCAAGCGGTCCCAGGTTTCCTGCGTGCGCTCGCGCACCTGGCTCACACCCGACTCGACCGCGCCGCGCACCTCGTCGACCTTGCCGGTCGCGATCTTGCGCGTGGCCGCTTCCAGGCTCAGCCCTTCCTTGACCAGGTTTTCGAACAGCTTGGTGCCGTCTTCGCGTGCGCGGGTCAGCGCGCCGAGGCCGGCGAGCCAGATCTGCTGCGCGGATTCCATGATCGACTTGTTCGACTCCGCCGCGCCCGACTGCGCCGCCGGCTTGGTCTTGGACTTGAGTTTCGGTTTGCCAGCCATCGTTTCCCTCCCGGTTCGAATTCACGGACGCGGATGCGCCATCGTGGGGCCAATCTAGGTACGCAGCCTAGAATAATCACACTATCTTTGCTGGTATGTGCGTGCAGGTTTTCAGGCCAGCCCTTTGTCGAGGTGGCTTTCGATTTCCTTCTCGATCATCGGCTTGAGTGCGCCGAGCAGAAAGCCCAACTGTGCGGTCACGTGGACTTCCTTCGCGGTGACGTGAATCGCGCCGCTGGCGCCCGGGCGTTCGAAATGCAGCGTGTCGCCGTCCCATTGGCTGCGGATGTCGAACTTCTTGCCGATCGCGTCCGCCGTTTTCTTCACCGCGGCCTTCGCTTCCTTGAGCGAATGATGATGTTTGCGGCGGATATCAATGCTGGGCATGAGGTTCTCCTTGTTTGTTCAGGGCCGATTCCCGACCCCGTATGCTACATTGTGTACAAACGAGCGGGACACACTCCAGAGCATGCGAATTTCCTTTCCGAACAAGGAGCAGGACGACACCTTGGTCGGTGCCGGCGAGACCCGGATCGGCGCGGCGGCAGACAATAACATCATCGTCGGCGGTGCCGGCGTGGCGCCGCACCATCTGCGTCTGAAACTGGGCGAGCGCGGAATCGAACTGGCCGTGCTCGACCCGCAGGCGCGCACCCACGTGAACACACGCCCGGTGCGCGAACGCGCGATGCTGCGCTTAGGCGACATGGTCAGCCTCGGCAGCGTGCAGTTCGTGCTCAAACCCGATCGCGACGACGACGTCCGCGCCGACATTCCCGCACCGGCAGCAGCCGTGGCGCCTGCCGACGCGGCACGGACTTATCCGCCGCGCGTGCTGCTGCGCGGGCTGTCTGGCATGTACTTTGGCAAGATCGTGCCGGTGCGCGGCAAGCTGGTCGTCGGTGGCGGCGCCCAGGCCGACCTCAGCCTCGACGAGCCGGGCATGGCCGCGCGCCATGCGGCGATCGAATTTGCCGACGACACCATCGTCCTGCGCGAGCTCGACGCGGCAGCCACCTTCGTCAACGGCGTCGAAACGCGCAGCGCGGTCCTGCATGCGGGCGATCAGTTGTGCTTCGGCCGCGACCGGTTCCTCGTCGAGGCGCCGGGCCTGCCGCAGCGTTCCAGCAGCGGCGCGGCGCCGTCTGTGCACGCACAGCCGTTCGACGACATCACGCAGACGATGCGAACGCTGTCGCCGTCCGCCGCCGGTGCGTCTGCCGACGGCGCAGTACAGGAAACGGGCAACGGCAAGAATGACATTTGGTGGCTCATCGCCGCGGCGGCGTTGATCGCCGGCGGCATGGCCTTGCTGTTCCTCGGGGTCGTCTGAACACACGATCGGCTCGGCGGCGCATCCCACTCATGATGCTTTATTCCGCTCTCGTCGTCTGCGAACACTGCGATTCGGTCTATCGCAAACACGATCTCGACATCGATGAAATCGCGCGCTGCGGCCGCTGCCGCGCCGTGCTGTACCGCGCGAGCCGGCTCGACATCGATCATCTGCTCGCGCTGACCTTGGGCGCTGCAATCGTCTTCGTGATCGCGAACGTCTCGCCGGTGATCCGCATCACCGTCAGCGGCATGCACAACGAAGCGAATCTGCTGCAGGCGGTGTCGGCGCTGTCGCAGGGCTCGGCGCTGATCGTCGGTCTCGTCGCGGGGGCGACTTTGTTCGGCGTGCCGCTGCTGCAGATCGCGCTGCTCGGCTGGGTGCTGCTGTTCGCGCGTGCGGGTCGGCGTGCGCCGGGTTTCGGCATCGCGATGCGCGTGCTGCATTGGATCCGGCCGTGGAGCATGACCGAGGTGTTCCTGCTTGGCGTGCTCGTCGCCATCGTCAAGCTTTCGGACATGCTCAACGTCATCGCCGGTCCGGGTACGTACGCAACGGTGGTGCTCACCGTGCTGATCACCGTGATCGCCAAACGCGACGTGCGCACACTGTGGGAGCGGCTGTCCGACGACGCGGAAGTGGAGTGGGCCGAATGAGCGCACTCGCGCCACGCGCGGATGAACTCGGCATCGTCGGCTGCCACACCTGCGGCGCGGCCTGTTCGGCGGAGGCGATACATTGTCCGCGCTGCCGCTCGCGCCTGCATCGGCGCAAACCCGATTCGCTGGTGCGCACCGCGGCCTTTCTCATCGCCGCCCTGATCTTCTATGTCCCCTCGAACGTCCTGCCGGTGATGTACACGAGCATGCTCGGCCGCGGCGAGAGCAGCACGATCCTGCACGGCGTGGTCGAATTCTGGAAATCCGGATCGTGGGACATCGCGCTGCTGATCTTCATCGCCAGCGTGGCCGTGCCGTCGATCAAGTTCCTCGTGCTCGGCACCTTGCTGGTGACGGTGCAGCGGCGCAGTCATTGGGCGCGGCTGCAGCGCGCGCGTTTGTACCGCTTCGTCGAGCTGATAGGCTACTGGTCGATGCTCGATGTCGTCGTCGTCGCGCTCGTTTCCGCGCTCGTGCAGTTTCATCTGCTCGGCACGGCCGAGCCGCGGCTCGGCATCGTGTTTTTCGGCCTCGTCGTCGTGCTGACGATGTGTGCCGCGATGAGTTTCGATCCGCGTCTGATCTGGGACGGCGAAGAAGGTAATCCGGGATGAACGAGCAGGACGGTTCCGAGCAAGCAGCCGCGCCGCCGCCGGTACCACACGTACCGGTGGAGCGGCGCCGGCAGTGGAACACGAGCCTGATCTGGCTCGTGCCGATCGTCGCCGCGGTGATCGGCATCGGCATGGTCGTGCACAACTGGATATCGGAAGGCCCGCAGATCGAGATCTCCTTCATCACCGCCGAAGGGCTGGAGGCCGGCAAGACCCAGGTGAAATACAAGGACGTCGTCATCGGCGTGGTCGATTCGATCGGCTTGGCAAAGGACCGCACCCACATCATCGCGCACGTGAAGCTCGACAAGGACGCATCGAGTTTCGCCACCGCGGATTCGCGCTTCTGGGTCGTGCGCCCGCGCTTCGGCGCGACCGGTGTGTCCGGCATCGGCACGCTGCTGTCCGGCGCGTACATCGGCGCCGACGTCGGCGTGTCGCACGAACTGCAAAAGGCTTTCGTCGGGCTCGAACGCCCGCCGGCCGTGATCCACGGCTCGCCCGGCAAACGTTTCACCTTGCGCGCGGCCGACATGGGATCGCTCGACATCGGCTCGCCCGTGTACTACCGCCGCATCCAGGTCGGCCGCGTCGTCTCGTACGAACTCGACAAGGATGGGAAGCAGATGATGGTGGACGTCTTCGTCGAAGCCCCGTACGACCGCTACGTCACCGTGTCCTCGCGCTTCTGGAACGCGAGCGGCGTCGACCTGAATCTCGACGCCAGCGGGCTGAAGCTCAACACGCAGTCGCTTGCGACCGTGGTCGCCGGCGGCGTCGCGTTCCAGACGCCGCCCGGGCCGCGCGATACGACACCCGCGGCCGAAGACGCGGAGTTCACCCTGTTCGACGACCTGCAGACCGCGATGGCCCCGCCCGACGGCGAGCCGGAATATCTGCAGATGCGCTTCGACCAATCGCTGCGCGGGTTGAGCGTGGGCTCGCAGGTGGATTTCCGCGGCATCGTCGTCGGCAAGGTGGTGTCGATCAATCTCGACTACGACATCGATAGACAAAGATTCCTGCTGATCGTCGGCGTGGTGATCTATCCGAATCGTTTCGGCCGCGCGGCGGAAAAGATCGCGCAGCTGTCGCACGACAACAGCGACCAGAACACGCGGCTGGCGAATTTCATCAAGCCGCAGATCGCCCGCGGCCTGCGCGCGCAGGCGCGCGTGGGCAACCTGCTGACCGGGCAGCTGTACATCGCGCTCGATTTCGTGCCGAACGCGCCGAAGGCCGAGTTCGATGCGAGCGCGCGTCCGGTGGAGCTGCCGACGGTGCCGGGCAGTTTCGACCGTCTGCAGGAGCAGATCACCGGCGTCGTCGAGAAGCTCGACAAGATTCCGTTCGAGTCGATCGGCAAGAACCTCGACAGCACGATCGCGCAGCTCGATAAAACGCTGCGGCTGGTCAACGAATCGACCTTGCCCGAATTCAACGCGACCCTTCGCGGCGCGCAAGGCACGCTCGGCAGCGCGCAGCGCGCGGTTGGCGCCGATTCGCCGCTGCAGCAGAACCTCGCGCAGACGTTGGCGGAAATTCAGCGCGCGGCGCGCTCGGTGCGCGTGTTGACCGACTATCTCGGCGTGCATCCGGAAACGATGTTGCGCGGCAAGCCGGCCGATCCGGCGCTGCGTCAGCCGCCCGAGCAAGACGCGAAAGGAAACCAACCATGAAATCCTGTCACGCGGTTGCCTCGCGCGCCGTCGCCGTGCTCGGAATTTTGATGCTCAGCGCCTGCGCGAGCGCGCCGCCGACGCATTACCACACGCTGCTCGACCCGGCGGCAGCGACGACGGCGTCCACGCCGGCACCGTTTCTGATCGACGTGCAACCGGTCGGCATTCCCGCGCAAGTCGACCGGCCGCAGCTCGTCGTGCGCGACGGCGGCGGCGTGATGCCGCTCGAGCAGGAACGCTGGATCGCGCCGCTTGCCGACGAGGCGCGCGCGGCGCTGTCGGCGGACCTCTCGCGCGAACTGGCGACGACCGATGTCGCCGGCCAGCCGCGTCCGGAAGGCGCGAGAGTAATAATCGTCAAAGTCGACTTGCGCCGCTTCGACTCGGTCGCCGGCGCCTACATCGCAATCGACGCGGTGTGGAGCCTGAGCACGAACACGCCGAACGCCAAGGCGCTGGTGTGCGCGAGCGCAGCGCACGAAGCCGTGGGCCCGGGTTACGATGAACTCGCGCAGGGGCATCGCCGCGCGCTGGCGGCCATCGCTAGTCGGATTGCGTCTGCGGCGCGTGCGTACGCGGCGGGGCAGGGCGCCTGTCCGCCGAATTGAGTTTCTTCCACGGCAGCCGCCACAGCATCAGCACGACGAACGCCGCGATGTAGACGAGCGGTTCGCGCTTGTCGGCTTTCACCAGCCAGAGGAAATGCAGCACGCCGAGCAGCGCGGTCGCGTAGACGAGCTTGTGCAGTTGTCCCCAGCGGCGGCCGAGGCGGCGCATCATCTTCTGCGTCGAAGTGACGGCGAGCGGAATCAGCAGCAGCCAGGCGGCGAAGCCGACGGTGATGTAGGGCTTCTTCGCGATCTGTTCGAAGATGTCCGCCCAGTAGCCGCCGAGATCGACGAATAGATAGATCGCAAGATGCACGGTCACGTAGAAGAACGCGAACAGGCCGAGCATGCGCCGGTAGCGCACGGCCTTGTTCCAGCCGGTGACACGGCGCAGCGGCGTGATCGCGAGCGTCGCGAGCAGCAGGCGCAGCGCCCACAGGCCGGTGCGGTGTTCGAGTTGGGCGACCGGGTCGGTGCCGAGGTCGTTCTGCAATGTGTCC
>DAIMZS010000168.1:5192-7289 GCA_036733825.1 Rudaea sp. | reverse complement strand
ATGATGATCCGCGCCGCACGCTGATAGCTCCAGTACGCGATCGCCCAGTTGATCAGCACCGAGAGACGGTTGCGGAAGCCGATTAGAAAGAACACGTGCGCGGCCAGCCAGAACCACCATGCGAGCGCGCCGGACAATTTCCATCCATGCAGATCCACGATCGCGGCCATGCGCCCGATCGTGGCGAGATTGCCGTAGTCGCGATAGCGGAACGGCGGCGAAGTGCGGCCGGCGAAGCGATCGCGGATCACTCGCGCCACATAGTTTCCCATCTGCTTGGCCGCGGGCGCGACGCCGGGAACGGGTTTGCCGTCCTGGGTGACGGTGGCGAGATCGCCGGCGACGAAGATTTCCGCATGCCCCGGCACGGTCAGATCGGGCAGCACGCGCACGCGTCCGGCGCGGTCGAGCTCGACGCCGAGTGAGCGCGCCAACGGCGATGCCGCCACGCCGGCCGCCCAGACCACGGTCTTCGCCGCCACGAACGCACCGCGCGAACGATAGCCTTCCGCATCGATCGCCTCGACCGGCGAATCCACGACGACCTCGACGCCGAGACGTTCGAGCTGCTGCTTCGCCTTCGCCGACAGCGCCTCGGGAAAACTCGACAGGATGCGCGGCCCGGCCTCGATCAGGCGCACGCGCGCCGAGGCCGGATCGATGTGGCGAAACTCGCGTTTCAACGTATGCCGTGCGATCTCCGCGAGCGTGCCGGCCAGTTCGACACCGGTCGGCCCGCCGCCGACGATGGCGAAACTCAGCCACGCCTTGCGCCGCTCCGCATCGGATTCCGCTTCGGCGTGCTCGAACGCGAGCAGCAGACGGCGGCGCAGCAGCAGCGCGTCGTCGAGCGTCTTCAGTCCCGGCGCAAACGGCGCCCAATCGTCGTGGCCGAAATATGCATGCGTCGCGCCGCTGGCGAGCAATAGCGTGTCGTAGTCGACGGCACTGCCGTCGTCGAGGCGCACGCGCCGCGCGTCTGGCTCGACGCGATCGACAGTCGCCATGCGCACCTCGACGTTCTTCTGCCGGCGCAGGATATGGCGCAATGGCGCGGCGATGTCAGGCGAGGACAAGCCCGCCGTCGCGACCTGGTACAGCAGCGGTTGGAACAGATGATGATTCGCGCGATCGATCAGCAGAATGGACACCGGCGCATCGCGCAACGCGCGCGCGGCCCAGAGTCCGGCGAAACCGCCGCCGACGATGACGATGCGATGGGGTGCCGTAGCCATGCTTCCATCCTATCGGTTTGCTGCGGCGCGAGAAAGCGTGGCGGATTCAGTACAAATCGATCGGATCGACGTCGAGCGACCAGCGCACACGGCGCGCCTCGCGCAGCGTGCGCACGGCGGCGATCCAGTCCGCCAGCAGCGCATGCAGACGCGCGCGTTCGTCGGCGCTGAGCAGCAGTTGGCCGCGCTGCATGCCGGCGCGGCGCGGCATCGGCGCGGGCATCGGACCGAGCAGGCTGACGCCGTCGGACTGGCCGGCCAGCGCGGCGGCAGCACGCAGGAATTCGTCGACCTGCGTTTGCTGAGGCGCATCCGCGCGCAGCAAGGCGAGATGCGCGTACGGCGGCAGATTGGCTTCGCGGCGCTCGCGCAGCAGGCGTTGCGCGGCGGCGGCATAACCGTGAGCGAGCAGGGTGCGCAGCAGCGGATGATCCGGATGATGCGTCTGCAGCCACACCTGCCCCGGCTTGAGCGCGCGCCCGGCGCGGCCGGCGACTTGGATGACCAATTGGGCGAGACGTTCCTCGGCACGGAAATCGACACTGAACAGGCCTTCGTCGACGCCGACGATCACGACGAGGGTGAGATTCGGCAGATCGTGTCCCTTCGCCAGCATCTGCGTGCCGACGATCAGCGCGGCGCGGTCGGGTGAGAGCGCATCGAGCAGATCGTCGAGCGCATTCTTGCGCCGCGTCGTTTCGCGGTCGATGCGCACGAGCGGCGTGTCCGGCATCAGCTCGGCGAGCGATTCCTCCAATCGTTCCGTGCCGAGACCCTGCGGCGCCAGATGCACGTTGGCGCATTGCGGACACGCCGGCGGCACGCGCTGCTCGGCGCCGCAGTGATGGCAGCGCAGGCGCGA
>DAIMZS010000168.1:0-5092 GCA_036733825.1 Rudaea sp. | reverse complement strand
CGCGCCGACAGATGCAGTTTGCGATAGCGCCCCGCGTCGACGTTGGCCAGCGTTTCCAGCGACGGCGTCGCCGTGCCGAGCACGACGGGCACCTCGAGCGCGCGGGCGCGCACGAGCGCTAAGTCGCGCGCCGAATAGCGCCAGCCTTCCTGCTGCTTGTACGAGGCGTCGTGTTCCTCGTCGACGATGATGAGCCCCGCGCGAGTCAGCGGCGCGAACACCGCCGAGCGCGTGCCGACGACGACGTCGGCCTCGCCGCTCGCCGCGGCCAGCCAGGCGCGCGTGCGCTCGCCTTCGCTCAGGCCCGAGTGCATCACTTCGATGCGCGCGGCCAGGCGTTCGCGGAAACGGCGCAGCGTCTGCGGGGTCAAACCGATTTCGGGCACGAGCACGAGCGCCTGCCCGCCGCGCGCGACGACGTGTTCGATCAGCGCGAGATAGACCTCGGTCTTGCCGCTGCCGGTGATGCCCTCCAGCAGCGTCGGCGCGAAGCGGCCGAATTGCGCGGCGATGTCGGCGACGGCCGCGGCCTGCTCCTCACTCAGCGGCGGACCGGCGATCGGCGTGCGCGCCGGCGCGCGCAGCGCGAGCTGGGTCGTTTCGGCCAGGCCGCGCTGGCGCAGATTCGCTGCCGCGCTGCGCCAGCCGGGCAACTGCGCGTCGAGTTCGGCGTAGCTGCGCGGCCCGGCAGCGAGCAGGTCGAACAGCGCGGCGGCGCGCGAACCGGCGCGCGGAAGGTTTTCCGGCGAAGCGCCGCCGACCCGGCGCAGCGCGCGCTCGCCCGCGGCGATCGGAATCGGCTTGGCCGAGCGCAGGCCGACCGGCAGCGCGGTTTCGAGCACCTCGCCGAGCGGATGCTGGTAATAGCGTGCCGCCCAGGCCAGCGTCGCCGACAGCTCCGGCGAGATCCACGGCGTTTCGTCAAGCACGCGCAGCGCACGCTTCAGCTTGCGCGGGTCGATCGCGCTGTCGTCGGCGCGGCCGATCACCACGCCGACGCGCGTCTTGCCGGCGAACGGCACGGCCAGGCGCGTGCCGGGCGCGATGGCCGCGGCATCGACTCCGGCCGGCGGCAGATAGTCGAAACTCTGCGCCAGCGGAACCGGGACGGCTAGCTGCAAAACGGCCGGCACGGCGGTTCCGGATCGAGGCAAAAACGGAGCTTTCGGCGAAGAATCATCAGTTGCGAAGAGAATGTGATCTGGACCTCAACTTTAGCCCGCAAGTCGGTGCTCCTGTTGAGCTTTTTCGCTTATCCACAGCCATTGTGGATAAGTCTGTGGACGAGGGCATGAACCAAGCCGTGCAAAGCGCATCGTAGCGCGCCCTGCTTCGTCTTGGCGAATCTTTAACCAGTTTGAAATATAGCTGTTCAATCAACGAGTTGGATTTGTTTTTCGGCGCCTGCCCGGAACGAAAATTTCGCTGCGCCGCAACGCGCGCGGACCTACACCGCTTGTGAACAGACCCGCCTCGACCCCCGCACAACCCGCCCTTCCGGTCAACCGCCGGCGGACCGGCGCGTTGTGCTAGCGGTAACAGGCTGCAAGGTGAAAATCATGGCCGAAATCGCTGGCACAATGGCAGTCCCCTCCCCCGAATTCGCCCGACGCGTGGACGCGATCAGCACGAATCAGCGCGCACTCGATCAATTCCTGCGCGGCGTCGAACGGCGCGCCTTGCGCATGGCCGAACTCGCCTGCGGCAACCGCGACGACGCGCTCGACCTGGTCCAGGACGCCATGTGCGGCTTCGTGAAGAACTACGCGAGCAAGCCCGAGAGCGACTGGGCGCCGCTGTTCCATCGCGTGCTCGACAGCCGTCTCAACGATTTCCACCGCCGCCGCAGCGTGCGCAGCCGCTGGCTTGCGGTGTTCGACCGCAAGCGCGACGACGAGGACGCGCTCGATCCGATCGAGCAGGCGCAGGATCTGCAGGATCCCGGCCCGCTCATGCGCCTGGCCGGCAGCGAGGCGGGCCAGGCGCTCGACGCCGCGCTGAAGACGCTACCATTGCGCCAACGCCAGGCCTTCCTGCTGCGCATGTGGGAAGGCTTCGACGTGGCGACGACCGCGCAGGTCATGCATTGCAGCGAAGGCAGCGTGAAAACCCACTTGTCGCGCGCTCTCGTCGCCCTGCGGCGCGCGCTGGAGGACCACCAATGAACGATCACGATCTTCCTTCCGCCGAGCAGCCGGCCTGGGTCGGCCAGGCCAGGGAACGGCTCGAGGAATCCGCGCGCGATCTCGACGCGGCGACGCTCTCGCGCCTCAATCGCGCGCGCCAGGCCGCGCTCGCCCTGCATCGCCCGCGCGCCGGGCGCGTGTGGCTGCTGCCGGCCGGGCTGGCCAGCGCCTGCATGCTTCTGCTCGCCGTCGCCGTGTGGCAACCGCACCGCCACGACGACGCGGGCGTTCTCCAGACGGCGTCCGGCAAGACAGGCGACGCCGACGCGCTTTCCGACGAGGCCTCGCTCGAGTTCTATCAGGACCTCGAGTTCTACGCCTGGCTCGAGGCGCAAAACAAGGGCGGTGACGGTTGAACGCATTGCGCACTCTCGTTTTCGCCGCGTTTCTCCTCATCGTCGACGCGCAAGCGCAGGGCGCGCAGTCCGCGCCGCCGGTGCGGGCCGAGGCGCCACTGCCGCCCAAGGCGTGGTCGGACATGAACGGCCAGCAGCAGCAGGTGCTCGCGCCGATCCGCGGCGTCTGGGACGAACTCGCGCCCGACGTGCAGGCGCATCTGGCCCAAGTCGCCACGCGCTGGCCGAAACTCACCGACGCGCAGCGCGAGGACTTCGCCCGGCGCATCGAAAAATGGGCCAGCCTCTCGCCGCCGCAGCGCGCGCGGCTGCGCGAGCGCTATCAGCAATTCCATCAGCTGCCGCCCGAACAGCAGACGCGCATGCTCAACGCGTTCAAGCGTTTCGACGCGCTGCCCGAAGCCGAACGCGCCCAACTGCGCGAGCGCTTCGAACGCATGAGCCCGGCCGAACGCAGCGCGTTTCTTGCCGGCGCCGGCATCCAGGGCCACGTCGGCATCGTGCGCGAAGTCATGCAGACGGTGCCGCCGCCTGAGCGCAAGACGACGCGCGAAATGTTCGAAGGCTTCACGCCCGAACAGCGGCAGGCATTCGCCAAGGCCTGGCGAGCGCTGCCCGAGGATCAGCGCGAGGGCTATCGCCGCCAGCTGGTGACGATGTCGCCCGATCAGCGCAGCCAGGCGCTGCAGATCCAGCCCTGATTTAGCAAGGACCACCAAACACCGTTCACGCTGAGCGTAGTTCGCGCAGCGAACGAAGTCGAAGCGTGCTTCAAAACCACCCTTCGACTTCGCGCCTTCGGCGCTACGCTCAGGGCGAACGGTTATTTCGGAATTCAACCGAGGCGCATTTTGGATCCCCTCGCCAACCTTGCCGCTTCGCATGCGCGTCGCGATGCGGCTATAGTCGCGCGTCGTCCACCCACCGATCTCTCGTCATGCGCGGCGCCGTTTCCGTTCCAGCTTCCGCTACCGCCGCCTCGCGCCCGTGGCCAATCGCGGGACTGCTGCTCGCGCTCGCGCTCGGCGCCTGGTGTTACGCGCCGGCGCTGCACGCCTGGTTCGCCCAAGACGACTATGCCTTCCTCGCGCTCGTGCGCCTGCTGCACCAGCCGTGGCTGGTGTTCGTGCACGATCATTTTCCGGGCAGCATGTACTTCCGTCCGCTCGGCGTGTTTCTCTGGTGGCTCGTCGCCGCGGCGGCGGACGATGCAGCGCGTCCGCAATACGCGCTGAATCTCGCCCTGCATCTCGGCTGCGTTGCCGCATTGTATACTTTGTTGCAACGCCTGCGCCGCGACGCGGTGCTGAACGCGCTGTGGGCCGCGCTGTACGCCGCGCATCCGCTCGCGGTCGGCACCGCGTTATGGTTGGCCGACCGTTTCGACCTATTGACCACGCTGTTCTCGTTGCTCGCGCTGCACGCGGCCTTCGCCCACGCGGAACGGCCGCGCGCGGCGACACTGCTCGGTCTCCTCGGTGCGCTGCTGCTCGGGCTGCTGAGCAAGGAACTCGGCGTCGTGGGCGCCGCGGCGGCGTTTGCCGCCATCGCCCTCGCGCCGCGTTCGAACCTCGCGCTTCGCCCACGCATCGTCGCACTGGTCGCGATCGCCGCGTTGACCTTGGCCTGGCTCGCTTACCGCCGCGCGATGTTGACTTCGTTCGGCGACGCCTCGGCGCATCTTCCCGCCGTCTCCGCGTTCGCCGCCGGCTTCTGGAATTGGCTGCGCGCGGGCGCGGTGTTCCTGTTCGACGATCCGCGCGCACCGGCCTGGAGCCTTGTCCTCGTCGCGCTCGCCGTCGTGTTATGGATTGCCGCAGCGGTCACTGCGCTACGCGCGCAAGAGCGTCTGCCGCGCCTGCACGTGGCCGCGGCGCTGCTCGTGCTGATCTTCCTGCCCGGCCTGGTGCAGGCGCCCGTGGCGTACAAGCATCTGGCCGGCACGATCGGTTCGGACATGTTCTTCTTCCACCTGATCGTGCCGTCGCGCTTCTTTCATCTCAGCCTCGCAGGAGCGGTCTGCGCGCTGGCGCTGATCACGAAACCGGCGCCGCGCCTCTCCGCCGCCGGCGCCGTGCTCGCATTGATCGCGCTCGCGCCGCTGTCGCACCGCATCGCGCACGACTACGCGAGCGGCACACGCAAGGACATCGCCGCGCTCACCGCCGCCGAAGCTGCGCTCGATCGCACCGAGATTCCGGCGCACGCCTGTCAGATCTATTTCCTGCAGACCTCCTCGTTGTGGGGCTTTGCCGGCTACAGCGATCCGATCGCCAAAGGCCTTTCCGCCCGGCCCGAGCGCCTCGCTCATTGCCTGATCAGCACCGAACGCGCGCCGTACGCCTACTTCGTGCGCGCCGGCAGCGTGGAGCCGCTCGACTACCGCCCGCTGCATCCGCTGGAAATCGCCGGCAAGCCGTTCCCCATCCTCGACATCGGCGACACGCAGGCGCGCTATTTCACCATGGGCGAGGACATCTCCACATCGATCCCCGACCATGCCATCTTCCTCGAATACCGCAACGGCGCCTTCGTCGACGTCAGCGCGGC
>DAIMZS010000167.1:0-7350 GCA_036733825.1 Rudaea sp. | reverse complement strand
GTCGGCCTGTCCGGCGAAATCCGCCCGGTGCCGAACGGCGAAGAACGCCTGCGCGAAGCGGCCACGCACGGGTTTCTCAAAGCGATCGTGCCCAAGGCGAACGCGCCGAAGAAGGCGCGGATCGGCGAGATGGAGATCGTCGCCGTCGAGCGGCTGAGCGAAGCGCTCGACGCCGTGCGCTGAGATTTCCTTTCCGCGCCATTAGCTCGAACGCGGCATGCGTCACGGTTCGTGATTCCGGAAAACGCGCTTGGGTATACTCCGCCCCGGGGACGTGCCGTGAACGGGGATACCATGGGCGAGGTAACCGAACTGCTGCAGCGCATGGCGGCGCAAGACGATGCGGCGCGCGAACCGTTGTACCGCGCGCTCTATCCGGAACTGATGCAGCTCGCACGCGGCCACCTCGCGCGCGCGGGCACCACCTCGCTCGACGTCTCCGGCCTGATCCACGACGCTTACCTGCGTCTGGAACGCAGCGGCAGCCTGCCGCACCAGAACCGCCGCGTGTTCCTCGCCTACGCATCGAAGGTGATGCGCAGCGTGATCCTCGACTACGTGCGCGACAGCGCGCGGCTCAAGCGCGGCGGCAGCGAACGCGCGCTGACTCTCGACACCGCGGTGGCCGAGCGCCTGTTCGCCGACCACTTGCCCGGCGAAATCGAAGAGGCCATGCGCGCGCTCGAAGCGACCGACGCGCGCTGTTGCAGCGTCGTCGAGATGCGTTATTTCGGCGGACTGTCGGAGGAGGAGGTGGCCGACGCGCTCGAAGTCTCGCTGCCCACGGTCAAACGCGACTGGCGCCGCGCGCGCGCGTTTCTGTTCGACTATCTCGGCGCGCACGGGTGATCCGATTCGGCGCCGTATAGCGTCTGGAAATGGGGAAATGACGATGGCGAGGTGCGTTTGAGCGAGACCATCGATGCCGCACGCGCGGCGATGCGTCACTTCGACGATTGGCTCGACGCCGACGAGGCGCAGCGCGCGCGTCTGCTCGCCGCGCTCGCCGCGGGCGACGCGGCCGTGTTCGCCCGCGTCCAGGCGCTGATCGCGGCCGATGCGCGCGTCGACGCGGCGAATTTCATGCAGGGCGTGGCGCTGCTCGACGTCGAACCGATGCGCGAGGAGCCGGCCGCGGCCAGCGATCTCGCCGGCGCACGCATCGGCGCGTGGCGCATCGAGCGCCTGCTCGGCCGCGGCGGCATGGGCGAGGTATGGCTTGCGGCGCGCGACGACGGCGCGCATGCTGGCCGTGCGGCGATCAAGCTGCTGCGCAGCGTGCGCGGCGATGCGCGCGCACAGGAACGTTTTCTGCGCGAAGGGCAGATCCTTTCGCGCCTGGAGCACCCGCACATCGCGCGCCTGCTCGATGCAGGCGGTCTCGGCGACGGCCAGCGTTATCTCGTTCTCGAATATGTCGACGGCGAGCGCATCGACGACTGGTGCGACCGCCTGCGCCTGCCGCTCGCCGCGCGCCTGGAATTGTTCGTGCAGGTGTGCGCGGCGGTGGCGTACGCGCACGCGAATCTCGTCGTGCATCGCGATTTGAAACCCTCGAACATCTTTGTCGATGCGCAGGGCGGCGCCAAGCTGCTCGATTTCGGCGTCGCCAAGCTGCTCGAAGACGAGGATGGCGCCGCGCTGACGCGGGCGAGCGGCGTGGCGATCACGCCCGAATACGCCGCGCCCGAACAGGTCGAGAACCGTCCCGTCACCGTCGCGACCGACGTCTACGCCCTCGGCAACGTGCTCTACCTTCTGCTGTCGGGGCGGCGCCCGTACGACGACAATCTCGCCACGCCTGCGCAATGGGCGCGCGCAATCGTCGAGACCGAGCCGCGCCGGCTGTCCGCCGGCACGCTCGATGCGGACGAAGACACGCGGCGCCGCGCGCATGCGCGTGCGACCACGCCCGAGCAATGGCGGCGCGCGCTGCGCGGCGACCTCGAGACGATCGTCGCCAAAGCGCTGAAGAAGAATCCGGCCGAACGCTACGCCTCAGCGCAGGCGCTCGCCGACGACATCCGCCGTTATCTTGACTACAAACCCATCCTCGCGCGCGACGACGGCTGGCTTTACCGCACGCGCAAGTTCGTGCGCCGCCATCGCGTCGGCGTCGGCGCGAGCGCGCTGCTCGCCGCGGCCATCGCCGCAGGCATCGGCGGCGTGGTCTGGCAGGCGCGCATCGCCCGGCGCGAGGCCGAGCACGCGCAGCGCAGCCAGAAGTTTCTCGTCGGCGTGCTCGAAGACCTGAATCCATACAGCTCGCGTCACGCCAACCGCCCGAACACCGCGGACGTGATCGGCAGCGCATTGGCGCGCATCGACAGCGATTTCGCCGACGCGCCCGAAACGCAGGTGGAAATGCGCACGACGATCGCCGACGTGCTCTACCGGCTCGACGACATCGCCCGCGCGCGCGACGTCGCGCGCGCGAACCTCGATGCGATGCGCACGCTTTACGGTGAAACCTCGCCGAAGGTCGGCATGGGCTGGTCGATGCTCGGGCAATACAGCACCGATCTCGGCGATCTCGACGCGGCCGCGGCCGCCTTCGCCAAAGCTGAGGCGTTGCTGCGCGACGCCGGTCCCGCCTGGGCCAAGCTGCGCGTCAGTTTGATGACGCATTGGGCCAAGCTGGAAAACCTGCGCGGCGACCACGCCGCCGCCTACCGGTACCACGAAGCGGTGCTGCGCGAGCATCGCGCGCTGCAGGGCGAGCGCAGTCCCGATATCGCCATGGATTTGATGAATCTGGCCGGCGACGCGCTCTACACCGAACGCTACGCGCAAGCCGAGGCGCAGGCCGGCCAGGCGCATGCGATGCTCGTCGACCTGCTCGGCGCCGAGCATGCGCGGCGTATCTACGTCGACAACGTGCTTGGCCTGACCCAGGCCAATGCGGGCCATACCGCCGAGGCGATCGAAACGTTGCGCGGCGCCGACGCGCTCGCGCGTGCGAAGCTGCCGGCGGATTCGTCGATGCACGGCGCGATCCAGAGTTCGCTCGGCGCGGCGCATTTCTACGCCGGCGATTTCGCGGCGGCGATCGAAAATCTGCGCGCGGCGCGCGCCATTTATCTGAAGAACAACGACCCGGCGAGCGGCCGCGTGCTGCTTTGGCTCGGCCGTGCGGAACTCGCCGCCGGACTCCCCGAGGCGCTGGCGACGCTGCGCGACGCGCGCGACGCGCTGCGGCCGGGCTCACCCGGCGCAAGCGATGGCTTCGGCGATCTCGCCGTCGCCGCGTACGCGGCCGCGCTCGCGCGCGAGGGCGATGCGCAGAAAAACCTCGCCGAGGCGCGCGCCGCGCGCGCGGCGTTGCTCCAGGGCAAAAGCGCAGACAGCGTGCGCCTCGCCGACATCGACCTGCTGATCGCCGGCATCGCCGACCGGAGCGGCGATGCGGCCGGGGCGCGCGCCGCGCGCGAGGAGGCGATGAGCGTATTTCGCCGCGTGCTCGGCGAAACGCATCCGCGCACTCGGGCGCTGGCAGCGCTGCTCGAGCCGGCGTCCGCCGCGCGCTGAGCCGTTCGGGGAAGTGCAAAAAAAAAAGCGGCACCGCTTGCGCGATGCCGCTCCGACGCAGGGCGCGTCGCGAGGCTGTGCTCAGCCTTCGAGTTTTTTACCGTGAAAGCGTGCGCTGAGAGCGGACGCACAGAGCAGCGTGCCGATCAGCGTGAGCATGCCCCAGAGGTTGAGCCCCGGCGCCGGCACCGCGGTCTGCGGCGGCGGGGGAGGCGGCGGCAGTGCGGTGTTGGTCAGGTTGAAGGCGACCAGGATCGGAGTTTCGATACTGGTCTGGAACACGGCCGCGCCGACCTGGTAGCTGCCCGCGATCGCGTTCGCCGTCGCCGTCACCTGAGCGATGCCGTTGGCGTCGGTCAACGCACTGGCGGCCGAAAGCGTCGCGCCGGCGCCGGAGGCCGGCGGCAGGAAATAGACGAGCACCTGCGGCGTCGGCTGGCCGTTGGCATCGGTCAGTTTCACGCTGAGCGTCTGCGCGAACTTCGTCGTCGTCGGCGTGCTCTGCGGCGTGCCGCCGACGAGGGCGATCGCTTTCGGCAGTTGCGCGTAATTGCGCAGATTGATCGTCTGCGTCGGTACCGATGCGTTGCCCTGCAGGCTGACTTTGACGGTGTGGTTGCCGATGAAGCCGTTCGCGGTCGCGCCGACCTGAGCGTTGCCCGAGCCGTCGGTGACCGCCGTGCCGGCCGCGAGCACCGCGGCCGCGCCCGTGGTCGGATTGGCGCCGATCGTGTAGACGACGGTCGCGCCGGCAACGGGATTGGCAGCGCTGTCGACCACCTTCACGGCCAGCGGCGCGAACGCGGTGTTGATCGGCGCCGACTGCGGCGAGGCGGCGAGCGAGACGATGATCTGCGCTGCGCTGCCGGCCGCGGCGGCGTTGGTCAGGTGCAGCGACGCCGGCGCTGCGCCGCCGGGCGCGGTCACCTGCACGTCGTAGCTGCCGGCGGTGCCGTTTGCGGTCGCGTTGACGGAGGCGAGGCCGTTCGCATCGGTGACCGCGGTCGTCGCCGACAGCGCCGCGCTCGCGCCGCTCGCCGGCGCCTTGAATGTGAGCGTGACGCCTTGCTTGGGCACGTTGCCGAACGTCGTCAGCTTCACCTGCAGCGCCATGGCGAAAGCGGTATTGACCTGCGTGGACTGGTTGTCGCCGCCGACCACGCTGAGCATGTCGTTGCCGGTGTTGCACAGGTTGTAGGTCAGGCCGACGTTGCTGTTGGCGAGCGAGGCCTGCACGGTGTAGCAGCCGATCGTGTTGTTCGCCATCGCCGTGTCGGACGCGTTGCCCTGCGCATCGGTGTAGGTGACGCCGGGGCTGAGCGTCGCGCCCGCGCTGAGGCCGTGGAAGCCGTTGAAGGTGATCTGCTGATTCGGCACGCCGACGTTGTTCGCGTCGAGTACCTTGAGCGTCAGCGGCGCGGCGAACGCGGTGCTGAACGTCGCACTCTGGTTGTTGCCGCCGGTGAGGACCATGTGCGTGGCCGGCCCGGCCGTCGTCTTGAACACGGCGAGATGCTTCGGATCGGGGCCGCTGGTCAAAAGGTCGGTGCGCAGGTCGCCGTTGAGGTCGGCGCCGGCAAGCATGTAGGTATCGTCGCCCCAGCCGACGGTTTCGACCTGCTGGAACGTGTGGTTGGCCTGCTGCACGAAGATGCGCCCGCCCATGGCGATGTCGGGCAGGCCGTCGTGGTTGAAGTCGCCGACGACGGGGCGCGCGGAAGGTTCGTAGCTGTGCAGCGTGTTGGTGTTCGGCAGGATCGTCTGCGCCGGCTGGAACGTGCCGTTGCCGTTGCCCTTGAGCCAGGCCATGGTGGACCCGAACGACATCAGATAATCCATTTTGCCGTCGCCGTCGATATCGACGGCTTCGCCGAAAGTAATGCCTTGCGGCGCCGGATCCATGAGCAGCTGCTTGGACTGGAACGTGCCGTCGGCGTTGCCTTTCATGAAATACAGCTTGCTGCTGCTGCCGTAGGCGTCGTAGAAGAGAATGTCGGCGACGCCGTCGCCGTCGAACGGCGCGAGAACGAGCGAGTTGGGATAGGTCGTGTTGGTGCCGGCGCTGTAGTCGTCCGGCGGGCCGAACTTGCCGCCGCCGGCGTTGAGCAGCACGGTGACGTGGGTGACGCCGAGCGGGTCCAAGATGCCGCCGGTGTCGTTGCGCGCCATCACGATGTCCGGCCGGCCGTCGCCGTTGATATCGCGCAGCACGGTCTTTGCAACGCCCCAGCCCATGCTCGATGGCAACTGCGGACGCTGCGGATTGGCGGCGACGAACGAGGCGGATACGTCGCCGACGCCGAGCAGGATCGACACGCCGTTTTTGTCGCCGATGACCAGATCGAGCTTGCCGTCGCCGTCGAGGTCGGCCGTGCTGATCGAAGCGTCCATGCCGTCGTAGAACGACAAGTTGAAGATGCCGTACTCGTGCGTCGGCGACAGCGTGCCGATCGCGTTGCCGGTGTAGATCATCAAGGTGTTCGTGCCGGCGTCGATCACGGCCGCGTCCGGGTAGCCGTCGTTGTTGAAATCGCCGAACACTGCCGCGCTCGGCGCCTCCGTGGCCTGCGCGGAGGTCGAAGGATAGTAGGCCGGCTGCACGCCCGCCGGGCCGAAAATGGCGGCGGAAGCATCGGCGCAGAAGGCGGCGAGGCCGAGCAGCAGCGCGGCGGTGCGCCATCGCCGGCGCGGGCGCGAAGGGGCGGGAGGCGCCGCGGTCACGGCGGACGAGAGGCAAAGGGTTCGCATGGTCGGTTTCCGGTTCTGGTTGAAGAAATTCGCAACGCTGGGCAGCGCCGCGCTATCCGTCACCACACCAGACGCCGGTCGAAGGCGAAAAGAATCGCGTGCGGAAAAATTTATTTCCGGAAGTTCGTTTGCAATGGATCGGCGGCGCGAAGCGGCTCTCCGTCGCGATTCGAGGGAGCCCTGGAGAACGATGGCCGCGATTGGATGCCGAGGCGCGGACGTGGCCGCAGCTTTACGGCACCCGCTTGAGAACCACTTCGAGCACGAAACGGCTGCCGAAGAAGGCGAGCAGCAGCAAGCCCATGCCGATCAGCGTCAGGTTCACCGCGCGGCGGCCGCGCCAGCCGTAGCGCCAGCGGCCGAACAGCAGCGCGCCGAACACGATCCACGCGGCGATCGAGAGGATCGTCTTGTGCGCGAGGTGCTGATCGAACAGGTTGGTGACGAAGAGGATGCCGGTGATCAGGGTCAGCGTCAGCAGCACGAAGCCGGCGCCGATCAGGCGGAACATCAGCGCTTCGGTCAGCGTCAGCGGCGGCAGCGTGCGCACGAGGCCGTTGAAGCGGCGCGCGTGCAGTGCGCGTTCCTGCAGCGCGAGCAGGATGGCGAGCAGCGCGGCGATGCTGAGCACGCTGTAGCCAAGCAGGGCGAAGATCGCATGCAGCTTGATCTGCCATTCGAGCGTCATCGGCTGCGTCGACGGCGCCAAGAACACATCGACGCCGAGCAACAGCGAGGCGAGTGGAAACACGATCACGCCGAGCGTCGCCACGGGCCGGCTCAAATTGACTAGGAGGCACAGCGCGGCGATGCACGCGCCGACCAGCGACAGCGCGGCGAAGAAATGCAGGTCCACCCCGCCGCGGTGCGCGGTGAACAGCACGATGAAGTGCAGAACGACGGCCAGCGTTCCCAAACCGAGCCCGACCGCGCGCGGCTGCGGCTGACGGTGCAGCAAGGGCAGGGCGAGGATGGCGGCGGCCGTCAGATACAACGCGGTGGCGGCGAGAGTGAGGAGGACGATCGGCATGCGCCAAGTGTCGCATATCCCGCCGCCGGGCCACACGCGGCGGT
>DAIMZS010000166.1:3820-7358 GCA_036733825.1 Rudaea sp. | reverse complement strand
CTGATGCTGATCGATCTCGGCCGCAACGACATCGGCCGCATCGCCGAGACCGGCACGGTCGAGTTGACCGCGAATATGGTCGTCGAGCGCTACTCCCACGTGATGCACATCGTTTCCGAAGTCATCGGCAAGCTGAAGCCCGAGTTGTCGTTCATGGACGTGTTCCGCGCAACGTTCCCCGCCGGCACGCTGACCGGCGCGCCGAAAGTGCGCGCGATGGAAGTGATCGCCGAACTCGAAACGGTCAAGCGCGGCGTCTACGGCGGCGCGATCGGCTATTGGAACTGGCACGACGAGGCCGATCTCGCGATCGCGATCCGCACGGCGATCGTGCAGGACGGCCAGCTGCACGTGCAGGCCGCCGGCGGCGTCGTCGCCGACTCGGTGCCCGAGTTGGAGTGGAAGGAAACGATGAATAAATGCCGCGCACTGTTCCGCGCGGTGGCGCAGGCGGTCGGCGGGTTGTAGCCCTCGCAGGAAATCCCCGGCCGAGCGCGCGGCGCGGCTCTGAAAAATTCAGTGCTTCAGCGCGGCGTATTTGCGTTGGCGCTTGTCGTCGTACATGGCCGCGTCGGCCTGAGCGAGTACCGTATCGGCATCCGCGCCGGGCTCGGCGACGACAAGGCCGATGCTCGGCCCCGCATAGTCGATCAAGACATCGCCGAGATGGAATTGACCCGTCGTCGCCGCACGCAGCCGCGCGTGCATCGCCGCGGCGAAATCCGCGGCGTCGTGCACCTCGGCGCTCGACAAAGCGATGAATTCGTCGCCGCCCAGGCGCGCGACAAAATCCTCGCTGCGCAGCGCGCCGCGCATGCGCTCGCCGACCGCGGCAAGGAAACGGTCGCCGATGTCGTGCCCGTAGCGGTCGTTGATCGCTTTGAAGCGGTCGAGATCGACGAAGGCGACCAGCAGCGCTCGCTCGCTGCCCGTCTGCGCGCTGCGTCGGCGCTGCATTTCCTCCATCAGTGCGCGCCGGTTCGGCAAATGCGTGGTCGCGTCGGTCAATGCGCGGGTGGCGAGCGTGTCGTTCGCCTGCTGCAGCGCCTGCATCATGCGCTCGCGGTCGATTTGTTGGCTGATGAGGCGGGAGAACATGCCCAGCACCTGCTCTGCGCCTTCGGCCAGCGGCTTGCGATCGCTGCTGGCGCCGCACAGCGTGCCGTAGAGTGCGCCGTCTTCGGTGCGCACGGGCGTGCTGACGTAGGTGGCGATGCCCAGCTCGCGCGCCGGTACAGAATCGGCCCAGCAGTTCGCCACGTCGTCGGTGAACGGCCGGCCTTCTTCGAGCGCGCGCTTGCACAGCGTGCCTTCCCACGGCACGGATAGCCCTTCGGGAATCTGCAGACGGCTCGTATTGCGCGAAAACAAAATGTATTGAAAGCCTTCGTCGGAATCGATCGTCGTCAGATAGGTGGATTCAAGGTTGGTCACCGCCTGCAGCAATTCCAACAGTGGGCGCACGAGCTCCTCGAGCGTGCGCGCGTGGGTGACTGAGTCGGCCAGCAGGCTCACAAAATCCATGGGAGAGGCGAACGGCAAAAAGGGAACCATCACGACGTTCCGTGCAAAAAGTTATCTGAACAAAGACTTGCTGCGGACGGCGTCCATTTAAGCGAAACTGGGCAGGTACTTGCAACGTACCTGCTGGTTCCGGCGCATCCCTCCGTAACGAAACGGCCATGGCGACGCAGAACGACGTCCGCAAAATTGCCCTTACCCTGCCCGCGACGCGCGAGGTCGAAGGCCGTTTTGCCTTCGAAGTGCTGAACGGCTCGAAGTACAAGGGCTACGCCTGGGTGTGGATGCAGCGGGTCGATCCGCGCAAAGCGCGCGTACCTTGCCCGGACGTGCTGGCGGTGCGTGTCGCCGATCTCGATGCCAAGGAAATTCTCTTGATGGCCGATTCGCGCAAGTTCTTCACCGAACCGCATTACGACGGATTTCCCGCGGTGCTCGTGCGCCTCAAGGAAATCGGCCGCGCCGAGTTGCGCGAATTGCTCATCCAGGCCTGGGCCGTGCAGGCGCCGAAGGTGCGGGCGGCCGACTTTCTGAAAGAATCAGAAGCGCCAAAGCTTCCGCCTGTGCGAGCCGGGAAATCGAAAATTCGGAAATCAGTCGTTCAATAGCGCTCGCACGGCCTGCTCGGCGTGGATGAGGTTGTCTCGGCGCATATTTTCCAGAATCACACTGAGCGATGGATTGCCGAACAGCTGGCTGCGGTATTGTTCATAGTTGGCGAGCACATCCCGCGTCGTGTCGACGAGGTCGGCGTAGCGCGACCAGACTACGGCGCGGTGATAGGGCACCTCTTCGCGCAGCGGCACGTCTTCGCTGACGACGATCACGCCGCGAAGCAGCGCGGGCAGGATGCGCAGCTCCTCGAGCGTGTCGTGATGGTCGGTTTGATGCAGATTGACCAGGACGCGCGTGCGGTCGTACAGCGTGCGCAGCGCGAGTTTGCCGAAGGTGCCGCGCACGTTGCGAAGAGGCAGCCGCGCCGCACGCGCCCGTTCGAAGAACTGCCGCCGCCGCGGTTGATTGACGTCGTGAATCAAGGTGACGAGGTCGATATCGCGCGCTCGATGTCCGAAATCGACGTCGTACAGCAGCGGCGCGATGTAGGTAGCTTTACGCACATAGGCGTCGAACCCCGGCGAGGTGCGCGCGTTGATCAGGTTCGGCAGGCTGTATTCGACGATCGTGTCGAGCGATTCGATGTATTCGCGGTTGGCGAGGCGCACGAGATAACAGCCGCTGCCGTCGCCGAGCGGAATGCGGCCGAGCGGCGCGCCTTCGCTGTCCCTGCCGCCGGGCTTGACCAGCGTGTGCTCGTACTGCAGATCGACGCGCACGCTGCGGCAGGCGTTGCCGAAATCCACGCGATAGTCGCCGAATACCACGTTGAGCGGCGCATCGATGCGCGCCAGCGCGGTGCGCCACAGGTCGACGCAATACAGGTAATACTCGCGCAGGTAGATCGTGTGTTCTGGATGATAGGCGATCGAGGCGCGGCCGATCCGCTCGATCGTGCACGCGCGGCGGCGGAAGAGGGAGCGCAGCTTGCCGAGCATCCGTTTCAAGGCTCCGTCGATGACGATGAAAGCGCAGGGTGCGTGGGCGGCAGCCATTCGTCCGGCGCGACGCGTGCGCCGTCGATGCCGAGCCAACCGTGCCAGGCGCCGCGCAGGATATGACGCGCGCGTCGCGGACGCAGCGGCCATGTCGCCGCGCCGCGCACGAGTTTTTTCAGCGCGAAGCGCAGCGCGGTCCCGCGTCCGCCGTAGCGCCGCGCCAGCGCGATCTCGTTGCGCGCGTGGTAGTACTGCAGCGCATCGGAAACATCGGCGCGCCCCTGCGCACTGCCGCCGCCGGCATGGCGGATTCTTGCCTGCGGCACGAGCCAGCTCGCGACGCCGTGTTCGCGCAGGCGATAGCAGTAGTCGATCTCTTCGCAATACATGAACCAGCTCGTGTCCATCCAGCCGTATCGTTCAACGACGCGCAGCGGGACGAAGAACGCCGCGCCGGAAACGGC
>DAIMZS010000166.1:0-3720 GCA_036733825.1 Rudaea sp. | reverse complement strand
TTGAGCAGCCATAGCGCATCGGCTTGCTCGTTCTGTGCCTGCTGCAGCGCCAACGCGTGGCCGCCCGCGTAGCCGGCATTGCGGGTGTTGGCAATGATGGCGATGTTTGGATGGATGGCGCGAATTCGCGCCACGCTGTCGTCGCGCGAGGCGTTGTCGACGACGACGATGCGAGAGTGCGGGTACGTCGACGTTTGCAACGCTTGCAGACAGGCCAAGGTCTGCTCGGGCGTATTCCAGTTGACGATGGAGATCGTCACGCGCGGCGTGCTGGCATTCTTCATGAGCGCGGTGCCGCGCGACGGTGATCCAAGCCGGCGTCCGCTCTTGCGGCGGGCGCCATGCCGGCAATCATTTTCGCCAGGCCCTCCTCGATCGTGTGCGAAGGCGCGAAACCGCTTCGTTCGAGCGCGGCCGCGTCGATGCGCGTGTCGGCGCAGAACTTGCGCACGCGCACGCGGCTGATCAGCAGAGGTTTGCCGCGGATCCGGGCGAGGCCGTCGCAGAGGCCGCCGATGCTCCAGGCCAGCCAATAAGGCACGGCGAGACGAGGTGTGGCGCGGCCGGTCAATGTGCCGATCGTCGCGGCGAGTTCGCGCATGCTTTTGTCGGGCTTGTCGGCGTAGTTGTACAGATGCACGCCGGCCGCCGTCTCGAGCCGGGTGCCGAGAAATTCCACGAGATTGCCGACGTAGGCGATCGACTTGCGGTTGTCGCCGCGGCCGATCATGAGAAAGCGGCCGCGGCGGATCTGTTCGACCAGATGATGCACGTTGCCGCGGTTGCCTTCGCCGAAGACGACGGTGGGCCGCACGATCAGCAGCGCCCGCGAAGCATCCGCCGCACACCAGCGTCGATACACGTTTTCCGCTTCGACTTTGCTTTTGCCGTAGGCATTGGCGGGCAGCAGGGGAGCGGACTCGTTGGCGTTCGCCTGATCGAAACCGTACACCGCGGCGCTGCTGACGAAAAGAATTCGCCGCAGCGCGTTCTTTTCGGCGGCGGCCACGAGGCTTTCGGCGCCGTCGACGTTCACGTCGAAATAGCGCGATTCGGGGCGAACGTCGTCGCGGTGCTCGGCGGCGAGATTGATGGCCGCGTCGGCGCCGGCGAGCGCGCGGGTGAGCGCGGCGGTGTCGCGCACGTCGCCGAGAACGACGCGTTCGGGATGGGCCGCGCTCGCGGCGATATCGTAAATCGCGACGTCGTGCCCGCGCTGCAGCAAGTGAGACACCAGCCGCGTGCCGATAAATCCGCTGCCGCCGATGACGACGATTTTCATCATGCGCGCATGATATCGAGTTTATCCCGCTCGCCCGCTACTGCATGAGGGCGTAATGCGGTGCGATGGCGTGCCGATAGACGCGAACCAGGGCTTGGGTCAACCGCGCGGGATCATGTCGCTGCATGAGATAACGATGGCCGGCCTCGATCATCGTCGCGCGCATGTCCGGGTTTTCCGCCAGCATGTGGATCGCAGCGCAGAATGCTTCGGGCGTGTCGGCGATCGCCAGTTCGCAGCCCGCCGTCACTTCCAGACCGCGCGCGGCGACGGACGTGGCGACCACCGGAAGCCCGCGCGCCCACGCCTCGAGAATGCGCATGCGGATGCCCGAGCCGACGAACAGCGGCACGGCGGCGATCGCGCCGTCGGGAAAGGCGTCGGCGGAATCGGCCGGTGCCGGATGCTGGCGCACGTTCGGCGCGGAGACCGGCGCATCGCCGCCGAACACGTGCACCACGGCGCGCGGAAGCTGGCGGGAAACGAGCGGCAGCACGTGGCGCAGAAACCATTGCGTGGCCTGCGTGTTCGGCCACCATCCGGCGCTGCCGGACAGCGCAATCGCCGGTTCGCCGGGCAGCGTCGCACCGGGCGCCAGCCGCGAAGGAAACGGCGGCGCCAACGCACTGATCTTGGCGCCGGCTGGGCGGGCGATTTCGCGCAATGCGGCGGCGTCGTTTTCAGTCAGGGTCAGCGTGCGGGTTGCCGCGGCGACGGCGCGGCTTTCCTCGGCGCGAAGCCGGCGCGCTTCGAAGATCAGCGGCAGATGACGCAGGCTGGCTGCGCCGACTTGCTGCCAAATGTGCGATTCCACATTCTGCGTGCGCAAAACGAGCGGAGTGCCGCGCCGCAGCGCGGCGGAACAGTTCGCCAGGGCCTGCAATTGTTCGGCATGCACGATGTCGGGACGAAAATCGGCGAGCGCGTCGTCGACTGCGTTTTCCAGCTCGGTTCGATGATGGCGGACGATGCTGAGCGCGCGGCGCGTGACGAGCGCGCGAGTCGCCGCGATTGGCCACGGCAGGCGCGGCAGCGCGACGCTGTGCAGGCGAATCCTGCCGGCGGGATCCGCCTGCGTGGAGTCATCGCCGTGAACCGGTGCGACCAGACGAATCTCGTGGCCGTCTTCGGCGAGACCTTGCAGCGTGAGAGCCAGCGCGAGGCGCCCACCGTCGCGCGGCGGCCAAGGGGATTTCGTCGCCACACACAGGATGCGCATCGGCGCGAGTCTACGCGCAAGATGGTGGCGCTGCGAAGAAGCAGTGTAGAGTGCGGCATGCGCGTGCTGTTCATCACTTCGCGATTTCCGCAGAGCCTGCGTCGCGGCGACGAGCAGCGCGCGTATCAGCATTTGCGCGAGTTGGCGGCGCGCCACGAGATCACCTTGCTCGCATTTGCGCCGGAGGATGAGAAGTCGCCCGTCACCGCGGAAATCCGCCGCTGGTGCCGGCGTGTCGTGACCGTCGAGCCGTCCGCGGGCGGCCGCTGGATTCGCGCGCTGCGTGCGTTGCCGGGATCGGTTCCGTTGCAGGCGGCGATGAACGACACGCACGCATTTCGCAGCGCGCTGACGGAGCTGGTGCGCACATCGAGGTTTGACCTCGCTCATGTTCTGCTCGCGCGCATGGGCGAGATGCTGCCGCTGCTCGGTTCGCTGCCCTGCGTGCTGGATCTGGTCGATGCGTTGTCGGTGAACATGGCGCAGCGCGCGCGTTACGACGCCGGACCGATGCGTCTGCTCGCGCGCCTCGAAGCCGCGCGATTGCGGCCGTACGAGCGCCGGCTCTGTGCGCGCGTCGACGCCGCAGCGATCAGTTCGGCGCGCGACCGCGATGCGCTCGGCGGCGATTTGCCGGCGCTGCATGTCGTCGCCAATGGCATCGACGCGGACGAATTCGCTTTCTCGGCGCAGGCGCGCGAATCGCACCGGCTCGTGTTCAGCGGCAATCTGGGTTATTTCCCCAACGTGGACGCCGCGCTCTGGTTCGTGCGCGAGGTGTTTCCCCTAGTGCGGGCGCAACATCCGACAGCCGAACTGCACTTGGTCGGCGCCCGTCCGGCCGGGGTTCTGCGGCGCCTGGCCGAAACCGCGCCCGGGGTGCGTCTGATCGGCCCCGTGGACGACATGCGCTCTCACTTGAGCCGCGCCGCGGTGGCTTTGGCGCCGATGCGCGCCGGCTCGGGGCAGCAGATCAAAATTCTTGAAGCGATGGGGTGCGGCACTCCGGTCGTGGCGACGTCCCAGGCCATGGGCGGGCTCGATGCGATGGCCGGCCGTCATCTACTCGTCGCAGACGATGCGCAGACTTACGCCGAGGCCGTGTCGCGGTTGCTGAATGACAGCGTGTTCGCCGGCGAACTGGCGCGAAATGCACGAAGGCTTGTAGAGCAGCACTACACCTGGAAAGGCTCCGCGGAAAGCATGGAAATGCTTTGGC
>DAIMZS010000165.1:1378-7383 GCA_036733825.1 Rudaea sp. | reverse complement strand
GCGTCTGTACGGGACGGAGTCGGCGAAAAACAAACTCGCCGACATCGATGCCTCGCTGTCGGCCGACCACCATCGTCCGCGCCTGTCCGACCTGATCAACAAAACCACCGGCAAGATCCGGCCCATCGTGTGGATCGGTATCGGTCTGGCCACGTTCCAGCAGCTGGTGGGCATCAACGTCGTGTTCTATTACGGCGCGGTGCTGTGGCAGGCCGTCGGCTTTTCCGAGAGCGATGCGCTGCTGATCAACGTGCTCTCCGGCGCGCTGAGCATCGGCGCCTGCCTCGTCACGGTGTTCCTGATCGACCGCATCGGCCGCAAGCCGCTGCTGCTCGTGGGTTCCATCGGCATGGCGGTCACGCTCGCGCTGGTCACCGCGGCATTCGCCAGCGCCGCGCTCGACGCGAACGGCAAGCTCGTGCTGACCGGCGCGACCGGCGTGCTCGCCCTCGTCGCGGCGAACGTCTACGTGATCTTCTTCAACGTCTCGTGGGGCCCGGTGATGTGGGTGATGCTCGGCGAGATGTTCCCCAACCAGATCCGCGGCTCGGGCCTCGCCATTGCGGGCGCCGCGCAGTGGACTTCGAACTTCCTCATCACGGTCACGTTTCCGATTCTGCTCGCCGGTATTGGTCTGGCCGGTGCGTACGGAATCTACACCGTGGCCGCGGCGATCTCGGTGTTCTTCGTGCTGCGCTATGTCTACGAAACGCGCGGCAAGGAGCTTGAGCAGATGGAAGGTTAGAGTGAGGTATGGATATGAAGAGCGCCCCCTTCCGCCCCTGCGGGGCACCTTCCCCCGCTTCGCAGGGGAAGGAAAAAAATCTTCGCTTCCTCCGCGAAGCGGGGGAAGCTGTCGCGAAGCGACTGAAGGGGGCGTTCTTCGCGTCGCTACGCATTGACTCGTCGCAGCGTGACGAGGTCTTTCCTCCCGCAGTCACCGTTTCGCAGAGGTAGTGCATGACATCGTTTTCACGCAGACAGTTTCTCGGAGCCGGAGCGGCGCTGGCCGCGGCGGCCTTATCGCGGCGTCTCCCGGCCAATCCGCTGAACAAGCCGGTCGGCATCCAGCTCTGGACCGTCAACGACGCGCTCAGACGCGATCCCGCGGGCACGTTGAACCAGCTCGCCAAGATCGGTTTCAAGCAGGTCGAAGTCGCGGAATTCGCCGGCCTCTCACCGAAAGAATTCCGCCGCCTGCTCGACGAGGCGGGCCTGCGCTGCCCGAGCACGCACTTGCAGTTCGACATGGACAATCTCGGCAAGGCGTTCGACGACGCGCATACGTTCGGCGCGACGTATGCCGTCGCCTCGTCGCTGATCGGGCCGGTCAGCAAGGCGATGGGCAGCAAACTCGAATGGAAATCCGCGATGAGCCGCGAGGAGGCCAAACGCACGGTCGACGTCGCCAATCGCATTGGCGAAGCCGCGAAGCGCGCCGGGTTGCAGTTCGCCTTGCACAATCACGATCGCGAGTTCGGCGATCTCGGCAACGGCGAGGTCAGCTACGACATCGTCTGGCGCGAGAGCGATCCGAAACTGGTGCAGTTCGAAGTCGACTGCGGCTGGATGGTGTTCGCCGGACGCGATCCGATCGACTACTTCAGGAAATATCCGGGCCGCATTCCGCTGATCCACGTCAAGGATTTCCTGCCGAAGAAGAACAAAAACGCTGCGCTGTTGAGCGAGCAGATGCAAGGCTCCGAACTTGGCCGCGGCACGGTCGACTACCGGCCGATTTTCGCCGCGGCGAAAGCGGCCGGGCTCAAGCATTATTTCGCCGAGCAGGAGGGGCCGTTCTCGCGCATGAGCCAGCTCGAGGCGGCTCAGGTCGCTTACGACTACCTGCATTCCATCAATTGAATCTTCCTCATGAGTTCCGCAATGGAAAAAAACACTTACGACGCCATCGTGGTCGGCACGGGCATCTCCGGCGGCTGGGCTGCGAAGGAATTGACCGAAAAAGGTCTGAAGACGCTTGTGCTCGACCGCGGCCGCATGGTCCGCCACGGCGAATATCCGACCACCACCGATGACCCCTGGCAGCTTGCGCACGGCAACCAGCCGACGGCGCACGACCTCGAACGCCAGCCCAAGCAGGCGCGCAGCTTCGTGATCGCGCAGGAATCCAAGCACTGGTTCGTCGACGACATCGACCATCCGTACGAGGAGAAATACCGCTTCGACTGGATTCGCGGCTATCACGTCGGCGGCCGTTCGATCATGTGGGGCCGGCAGAGCTATCGCTGGAGCGAAATGGATTTCGAGGCGAACGCGAAAGACGGCGTCGCGGTCGACTGGCCGATCCGCTACGCCGACATCGCGCCGTGGTACGACCATGTGGAAACGTTCATCGGCGTCAGCGGCCAAAATGAGGGACTGGCGCAATTGCCCGACGGCAAATTCCTGCCGCCGATGGAACTCAACTGCGTCGAGCAGGAGTTCCAGCGCAAGGTCAAAGATAAATTCGGCCGCGCGCTGACGATCGGCCGCGCCGCACATCTGACTGCCCCGCTCACGCACGATCAGAGCCCGCAGCGCAGCACCTGCCGTTACCGCAACCAGTGCATCCGCGGCTGCCCGTTCGGCGCGTACTTCTCGAGCAATGCAAGCACGCTACCCGCGGCGCAGAAAACCGGCAACATGACCCTGCTGCCGAACGCGATCGCGTACGAGCTGATCTACGACGCGAAGAAAGGCAAGGCCACCGGCGTGCGCGTGCTCGACGCGGAAACCGGCGCGCAGACCGATTACTTTGCGAAAGTAATTTTCCTCTGCGCGTCGACGTTCGGCTCGACCCACATCATGCTCAACTCGATTTCCGACCGCTTCCCGAACGGCTTCGGCAATGACAGCGGCGAGCTCGGCTGCAACATCATGGATCACAGCTACGGCGCCGGCGCGAGCGCGATGGTCGAAGGTTTCGATGACCGCTATTACTCCGGCCGGCGCCCGAACGGGTTCTATATTCCGCGCTACCGCAACGTCGGCAAGGACAAGCGCGATTACCTGCGCGGTTACGGCTACCAGGGCGGCGCGTCGCGCCAAGGTTGGAACAATCTCACATCGGCCAACGAATTGGGCGCGGATCTGATCAAGAAGGCGCAGACGCCGGGGCCGTGGAGCATCGGCATGAGCGGCTTCGGCGAAATCCTGCCGTACCACGACAATCGCGTGACCCTCGACCGCAGCCGCAAGGACAAGCACGGCCTGCCGATTCTCGCGTTCGATGCGCGCATGCGCGAGAACGAGATGCGCATGCGCCGCGACATCATCAACGACGCGGCGGAAATGCTCGAAGCGGCCGGCTACCGCAACGTGTCCGTGTACGACGGCGAGTACGGCGTCGGCCTCGGCATCCATGAAATGGGCACGGCGCGCATGGGCCACGATCCAAAAACATCCGTGCTCAACGCCTGGAACCAGGTGCATGCGTGCAAGAACGTCTTCGTCACCGACGGTTCGTGCATGACTTCATCCGCGTGCCAGAACCCGTCCCTGACTTACATGGCGTTGACCGCGCGCGCGGCCAATCACGCCGTGGAAGAACTCAAGCGCCAGAACATTTGAGGATCGATCGATGAATCGTCGCGAAGCAATACAACGGGTTGCGCTGCTGATGGGCGGCGCGCTGTCGGCGCCGGCGCTGCTCGCCGCGCTCAACGGCCACGCCAACGAACCGGGTCCGGACTGGAAACCGGCGGCGCTCGGCCATGACGAGTTCGCCATCGTGAGCCGCATCGTCGACATCATGCTGCCGCGCACCGATCTGCCGGGCGCGCTCGACGCCGGCGTTCCGGCCTTCATCGATTCGATGCTCGCCGAGGTCTACACGCAGGCGGACCGCGAACATTATTTGGAAGGGCTGCATGAGTTCGACGCCACGGCCGCGAAGGCCTATCGCAAGCCGTTCCTCGAACTGCCGCCGGCGCGGCAGCTGGCCCACGTGAAAAATATTCAGGATGCCGCGATCGCCGCGGAACGCGAAGGCGGCGCGAAGTGGCAGAAGGAACTGGCGCAACGAATACGCGGCGCCAAGGAGCTCGAACAGCGCACCGAAGTCAGCAATCACGCGCACCGGCGTACCTTCATCCTGGCGACGAAGGAGCTGGCGCTGCTCGGCTTTTTCACCTCGCAGCCGGGCGCGACGCAGGTGCTGCAATACGCCGCCATTCCCGGTGCCTATCATGGCTGCCTGCCGCGCAAGGAAGCCGGCAACGGCAAGACCTGGGCGACGAATTAGATACTGCCGGCGCAATCGATTTTTGACCGGCGACATTTCAGCAGTCCACACCTTCAAGCTGTTCGACGTCTCGGGATGTGCCATGCCGGGCGATCAGGTGCAAGGTTTCCCCTGCCGCCACAAATTCCGCGACTGCGACTGCCTCCAATTCGTTGCGCTCCTTCGGCGACGAGTCGCCGTCCACGACGACGAATACGCCGCCGGGCTTTTCACGAAACCAGCGTCCGAGCGACGAAGCGGCGATGGCGCGATGTATCTCGACAATCGCTGCGGGTTGCTCGGTAAATCTCCCCTGAGTCAACAATGCCAGAGTAAAAATCTGCCCCCGGCAATAGCTGTAGCCGTGCAAGGCCAGGACTTGTGCGCAAAACGATTGCCCGCCGTGATCAGGTATTCGGGCCAGCACGACGGGAGCGCGCGCGTGCTCGGGCCCCGACCCGAAAGAATGCAGCGCCGCGAGTTCTCGAAGAATCCGCGCTTCCGTGGGCCGCAGGCCGCAATATTGCCGGATCAGTGCATCCTGTCGGCGTCTGATCGCGGACGGAGTATCGACGTCGGCGTCGTCTTCGATCGCGGATTGCGCGGCCTCGTCTGCGGAGGCGGACGGCAATTCGGTTTCGACGTGTTCGCTCACGGCGTCGCGGGATACGACCGGGCTGCGCTTGGGCATGTGCTCCTTGAGCAAAATCGCCGCCGCCTTGAATTCGGGATCGCTGCAAAATCTGCGCTGCATGCGATCGCCGAGTACCGCGGACGCAAAGGCCAGCAGGCTCATGCCCTGATGATGGGCCATGAATTCGCGCACGACAGAACCCGTGAAACTGGGATTTGACCGCGATCCGTAGTCGACGGCTTCGTAGAATCCCCAAGAGGTCAGTGCGCCTTCCGCGGCGAGGCGGCGCAGATTGGCCACGGCCGCGGGCGGATCGACCTGCAGCGCGAGCGCGCTCGCATACGGCGCGACGACGAAATTGCCCGACAGGCCCGGCTGCAAGGCGAGCGAAGGAATGCCGAAAGCCCGGTAGCGATAACTGCCGTCGTCTTCGAAATCCGCATAGCCGGATTCGGAAATGCCCCACGCCGTGCCCGTGTTCGAGGTGTAGGCGATCTGCCTGTCTACCGCGCCGCGCACGGCGACATCGATCAGCGTGCCGGGGAAATTCGGCATGACGAGATTCGGCATCAGGTACTCGAACATCGATCCGCTCCAGGACAGCAGCGCCGGAGTGTCGTTCTCGCAGGTCTGCAGTCTGCCCAGGCAAAACCAGGCATTGGGCGGAATGTTCTTGCGCGCGATCGCCAGATACGCCGTCAGCCGCGCTTCGGAGGCCAGCATGTCGTAGTGCCCGGCATCGCATTTGCCTTTGCGCGTGTCCATGCCGATGTGCAGCAGCTCGCGCTCCTCGTCGTAGAACGGGCCGAAATCGCAATCGGCGAGCCGATCGCAGATCGCGATCAACGAAGCCGCCTCCGCGGTCAGGCCGACCTCGGCGTCCGGCGGCATCCGACCGAGGTTGCGCACCAGCATTGCGCAATGACCGCGCAACTTGTTGGACCACGCTTGAGCACCCTCGCCTGCATTGCCGTCCAGCGAGTCGGCGATTCGATCCGCGGTTTCGGCCAAGGCGGCCGTATCGGCGTGCAACTGCGCGGCATTCGACTCGGCGAGTTTCGACAGATCGCGCAAACGCGTTTCGAATTCCTGCGCGAGCGCGGCGTCCACGGTCGCACATTCGCGCAAAATCGCGAACGTGTCGCTCAC
>DAIMZS010000165.1:0-1278 GCA_036733825.1 Rudaea sp. | reverse complement strand
GTAGTCCTCGAAGAAAGCCCAGGTGCGCCGCGCCGCGCTGCGGACGAAGGCGACGTCGTCTGCGGCGAGCCGCGAAACCGGAACCGCTGCACGGCCCCTGCTCCAAACCTCCAGAAACGGCGCCGCGATCCACAAGCCCAGCCAGGGAACCGCCGCGATCAATATTGCCGGCTGCCATCCGCCGAAGGCCGCGATCATCACGGCGCAGAACGCCCAATTCACGCCGAGCAACGCGAGATCCACCGAGATCACGCGCCGCTTCGGCTTGCCGGATCGGCGCTGCAATACATCGAACGCCACCCATTCCAGCAAATTGCGGTGCGTGAGGTGAACCCGGCAGAACGTCTTGACGATGGCGAACGCCCCTTGCAGCGCCGCGTACGGCAGGCAGGCCAAGCGAAATATCGCGCGCGCCAGATGAACTCCGAGCACCTCGCCGATCGGCTCGCTGATCACCGCCTTGCCGATGTCGAGCAGGCGCTCGGCAGCGGCGCGAGCGAACTGCGAAACGGCAGGCAGCAGAAACGGCGAGAGCATCGCCACGGTCAACAGCGCGGCATCGCTGCCGGCAAACCAGGCCAGAATCAACAGCGCGAGCGCCGCGGGTTCGAACAGACTCCGGCGCAGGTTGTTCAACAGCTTCCATCGGGAGAGCAGCGAGAGCCGGTTGAATTCGTAACGCCCGCCGGCGACGGGCACCCATGGTCCGAGCCACGCGGCGATTTGCCAATCGCCGCGAATCCAGCGCTGGCGCCGATGGTGCTCGACGGCGTACGTCGCCGGGTACTCCTCGAAGACGACCACGTCCGTCGCCACGGTCGCGCGCGCGAAGCAGCCTTCGATTAAATCGTGGCTCAAAATCCGATTGTCGGGAAAACGATGTTCCAGAAGCCGGTCGAACGCGGCGACGTCGTAGATGCCCTTGCCGGTATAGGAACCTTCGCCGAACAGATCGTGATACAAATCCGCGGACGAGCGTGTGTATTGATCCAGACCGGTTTCACCGCCGAACAGACGGGCGTAGCGCGTTGCCCCGCCCTCCGCTTCCAGATGGCCCACGCGCGGCTGGATGATGGTGTAGCCGGCGACGACCGCCGTGCCTTCGCCATTGAACGTCGGCCGATTCAGCGGGTGATCGATGGTTTCGATCATGCGGCGCGCGCCGTCCCACGGCAGTTGAGTATCGCTGTCGAGCGTAATGACGTAGCGGATCGCGCCAATGCCGCCCGGATCGCCGACGATCAGTGAAAACGCCTCTCTGTTCCCGCGCAACAGCAG
>DAIMZS010000164.1:0-7403 GCA_036733825.1 Rudaea sp. | reverse complement strand
GCGTACGCACCGGCGCGCCCCATGGGCTCGCCGCTGTCGACGTAGGCGGCGATGATGGCCTCGTCGAGTTCGGCGAACGTCACTTCGGTGCGCGACACCGCGTGCTCCTCGCGCCCGGCGCTGACCAGCCAGACCACCGAAATGGCCAAGTGGGTGCGCCCTGACAGCTTGCGCAACATCGTTACGGCGTGGTCGCGGTCCGCGGGCTTGCCGAACACCTCGTCGTCGAGCACCACTTCGGTGTCGGCGCCGAGCACCACGGCGTCGGCGACGCCGGACAGCTGCACCAGCCCCGCCCCGGCCTTTTCGCGCGCGACGCGGCTGACGTAGTCCTCGGGCGGTTCGCCCGGCGCACGCACCTCGGGCAGATCGAGCTGCACGGTGCCGAAGCGCACGCCGATCTGCTCGAGCAATTCTCGCCGCCGCGGCGATTGGGAAGCCAAGTACAGCATTCACACTCCAAATTCGATCGACGCTTCGTCCTGCGGAATGCCGCTTCCGAACGCAGGCGCATTTTAGCGCCCCCTCCGGAAATCGTGGTTAGGCGCGATGGTAGGGGTGATTGGCGAGCAGGCTCGCCGCACGGTAAAGCTGTTCGGCGAGGAGAATGCGCACGAGCGGATGCGGCAAGGTCGCCGGGCCGAACGACCAGGTCTGATTCGCACGCTGCCGCGCCGCGGGCGCCAGGCCTTCCGGACCGCCGATCAGGAAAGCCAGATCGCGCCCGTCCATGCGCCAGCGCGCCAGCTGCTCGGCGAGTTGCTCGCTGCTGAACGCTTTGCCGCGGCCATCGAGCGCGACAACCTGTGCGCTCTTCGGAATCGCCGCGAGCATCAGCGCGCCCTCGTCGGCGATGACGCGCGCGACGTCGTTCGTGCGGCCGCGCAGCTTGCTCGTGATTTCGACGAGCTGCAGCGGCAGCTCGTGCGAGAGGCGTTTGACGTATTCGTTGTAGCCTTCGGTGACCCACGAAGGCATCTTCTCGCCAACGGCGATCAGGGTGGCGCGCATGGCGTGCCTGCTTCACGCCGGCACGCCGTCGCGCCGGCGGCGGAATGGCGTTTGTTCAACCTGCGATCGCGGCGCGCGCGGCGTCGTCGCCCACGGTCCACAACCGCTCCAGGCCGTAGAACTCGCGCACGCGCGGCAGCATCACATGGACGACAATGTCGCCGAGGTCGACGAGCACCCATTCGGCCTCACGCTGGCCTTCGACGCCGAGCGGCTGCATGCCCGCCTGCTTGGCGAACTTGATGACTTCATCCGCCAGCGATTTCACATGACGGGTGGAGGTGCCGCTGGCGACGATCAAATGGTCCGCGATCGAGGTTTTGCCGCGGACATCGATTTCCTGCACGTTCTGCGCCTTGAGGTTGTCGAGCGCGTTCAATACGCGCAGGCGCAATACCTCGACCGGATCGGTCGGAGCGGAAATCTTCTTGGATTTGGCCGGAGCCTTGCTTACCGGTTTCGCCGCTTTCTTTGCGGCGGCCTTTTTGGCAACCGGTTTCTTCGCCGGGGATGCCGCCTTGGCGGCGGGCTTCTTCGCGGCCGCTTTGCGCGGCTTCGCGGTGGTTCGGGTTTTGGTTGGCGTGGGCAAAAACGTTTCACCTGATCGATGGCACGGTCGGCCCGGAGGCCGCAAGGCGAAACTATACGCCGATTTCGTTACAGGGGAAGTGACCGCGCGCCGGCGGCCGGGAACCCGGCGCCGGATCCGGGGAGACCGCCTCGCGGCATTCGATTTTTGCGGTTTTCCGGCGCCGCCCACCGGCGGCAACAGGATTTCGCCGATAAGATATTTTTGCCGCGACATTTTATACAAATATGCAATTTATAAAATGGGATTTCTGATTCATTCCGGACCGGAATATCCACATGCAGACGTCTGGATGGCCAAACACGCCGATCGACGATAGTTTTCACCTGTGGCCGCATGAGCCACCACTGAAACCTTGACGCCGGGGAACGGCGGACAGGTTGTTCCGCAAGTCGCTGCCGGTCCTCGCGGAGGGCCTCGCTCCCGGCTTGCCTGCGATTGACTACGAGAGCCATTCACGCATGAAACCGACCGCTACACCTCGCTCGCGCTTGGCGCGCCTGACCCTCACCGCGATCGCGACGGCGGTCGCACCGCTGACCGCCGTCGCACAATCGACCACGGGCACCATTTTCGGCCAGGCGCCGGCGGCGGAAGGCGACACGATATCGATCGTGAGCGATACCGGCCTCAATCGCGAAGTGCCGATCGACGCGCGCGGCCGCTACTCCGCATCGCAGTTGCCGCTCGGCAGCTACACGGTGACTCTGCGCCGCGACGGCAGGACGCTCGACGCACGCAGCGGCATCGCGCTGCGCGTCGGCGCCGGCATTGAGGTCAACTTCACGACGGCGGCCGCGCAGCTGGCCGCGGTCAGCGTGACCGCCAACAAGACGCCGCCGATCGACGTGACCGCGGTGGACTCGCGCACCGTCGTCACCGCCGAGCAGCTACGCCAGCTGCCGCTGGCGCGCAGCGCCGAGGCGATCGCCCAACTCGCCCCGGGCGTGATCAACAACTCGGGCGGATTCACCAGCACGCCCGGCCTGCCGACGAGCGCGGGCGGCGGCAATTCGCTGGTCAGCTTCGGCGGTTCGGCGGCGAGCGAGAACGCGTACTACATCAACGGGTTCGCCACGACCGATCCGCTGCGCGGTTTTGGCGGCCTCGAGCTGCCGTACGGCTCGATCGATCAGCAGGAGGTCTACACCGGCGGCTACAGCGCGCAGTACGGACGTTCGGACGGCGGCGTGATCAACCAGGTCGGCCGGCGCGGCACCAACGACTGGCATTTCGGATTCCAAGCCGTGTGGGAGCCCGACGACGGCCGCGCGCAGGCGCAGAACGAGTATTACCGCAACGGCCTGCCCGCTTCTCCGGTCGCCGGCAGCCTCTATCAACCCAATCGCGAGAACGAACTGGATTCGGCGACTTATTCGGCTTATGTCGGCGGCCCGATCGTCAAAGACCGTCTGTATTTCTTCGTCGCCGGCGAATTCCAGCACCAGTACGGACACAGCGTGAACGCCGTCGACGACATCAGCAGCGGACCGTACGACGTGAAGTTCAACTACGGGCTGCCGCGCTGGTACGCGAAGCTCGACTGGAACATCACCGACAGCCACATCCTCGAATTCACCAGCGTCGGCGACGAGCGCAAGACGCGCGGCACGCTGTTCGACTACGACTACGCCACGCTCACGCGCGGCGCCGCGGTCAACGCCGCCGACAATACGCGCACCGGCGGCTACTTCAATTCGCTGAAGTACACCGGATATCTGACCGACGATCTCACCGTCTCGGCGCTGTACGGCAAGATGCGCACGAAGAACCAGGACGTGCCCGGCAGTTACGATCCGAGCCTGACCTACGTCACCGCCATCACCAATCAGAATCCCGCGCTCAATGGCGGTCAGCCGATCGGCAACAACCAGACCGTGTTCCGTCTGTACGATCCCGATCGCAGCAATCGCACGAGCAATCTGCGCCTGGACCTGACCTGGACACTGGGCAGCCATACCCTCGCCGCGGGCATCGACAATCAGAACGCGCAGGCGATCGACCAGGGCCGGCAGACCTCCGGGCCCGGTTATTACTGGAGCTACGGCCACGCCGATCCGAACACGCCGATTTCCACCGGCCTCGGTGTGCCGGCGACCGGCGGTTTTCCGAACGGCGAACAAGGTTTCTACGTCATCAAGAATGTCTACAGCGCCGTCGCCAGCGTGAGCCTTTCGCAGCGCGCGCAGTACATCGAGGACAAATGGCAGGTCGCCGACCGCTGGCTGCTTTCGCTCGGCCTGCGCAACGATCAGTTCACCAACTACAACCGCGACAGCCAGGCTTTCGTGCGCCAGACCAAACCGCAATGGGCGCCGCGGCTCGGCTTCGCCTGGGACGTGAACGGCGACGCGAGCCTCAAGGTCTACGGCAACGCGGGCCGCTACTATCTGAGTCTGCCGCTCAATCCGGCGCTCAACGCCGCGGGCGCGACGCTGGCCACGCAGCAATACTTCACCTACGGCGGCATTGGTGCGGACGGCACGCCATCCGGGCTAACGCAGATGTCCAACCCGGTCTCGGCGAACGGCACCTTCGGCGTGCTGCCCGATCCGCGCACGGTTGCGGTGGACAATCTCAAGTCCGAATACCAGGACGAATTCATTCTCGGCTTCAGCAAACAGTGGAACGACTGGGTCTGGGGTGTGAAGGCGACCGACCGCATCCTGCGCAGCGCGATCGACGACTACTGCGACATCGACCGCGTGCTGGCGAAAGCGCAGTCGCTCGGTTATTCGGTGACTTCGAGCAACAGCTGCTATCTGTTCAATCCCGGCCGCGACAACACCTTCGTGCTGATCGACACGAGCGGCAAATACGTCAAGGTGCCGCTGTCCAACGCCGAGCTCGGTTTTGATCCGCTCAAGCGCAAGTACTACGCGTTCGACTTCTCGTTCGAGCGCCCGTTCGACGGCACCTGGTACGCGAAGATCGACTACGTCTTCTCGCGCAGCTACGGCAACACCGAGGGCCAGCTGCGTTCGGATCTGCGCCAGACCGCCGCCTCGACGAGCGAGGATTGGGACTTCGCCCAGCTCATGGAATACACCGACGGCCCGCAGAGCAACGACCACACGCATCAGTTCAAGGCGTACGGCTACTATCAGCTCACGCCGGAATGGATCGTCTCCGGCAATCTGCAGCTGATCTCGGGCACGCCGCGCATCTGCCTGGGCTACTACGGCGCCGACCATTCCGATCCGAGCGGCTACGGCGGCAACTATCGCTATTGCGACGGCAAGCCGTCGCCGCCGGGCAGCCATGGGCGCCTGCCGTGGGTGCGCCAGGTCGATCTCGGCGTGACGTATCGGCCGGAGTTCGCGGACCACAAACTCGCGTTGAGCGCGAACGTGTTCAATGTGTTCAACGCGCAAGCGCCGCTGAATGTGTATCCGTATTCGGAAAGCGATCCGAACTCGCCCGACCCGCTCTACGGCACCACGCTGGTGCGCCAGCCGCCGCGGCTGATCCGCTTGAGCGCGAGCTACGATTTCTGACGCGCCGTCACTTCTTGTTGCGGTAAGGCGCGAGGATGGCAGGATCGGCGAGCAGCGCTTCGGGAATCAGCCAGCGCGGCTCGCGGCCCGCCGCGAGCAATGCGCGCACCTGGCTCGCCGAGATGTCGAGCGGCGTGACCGGAATGCTGAGAACTTTGCCGGCCGGCGCTTCCTGCAGCTCACGCGGCGAACGCGCGCGCCGCGGCACGGCTTCGCCGACGAGTTCGCCCGACCACGGCTCGGTGCGTCCGGGGCGTGTCAGCATGACGATGTGAGCGAGGCGGAACAACTGCCGCCATTCGCGCCAGGTCGGCAGCGAGCCGAACGCGTCGGCACCGACGAGCAGGACCAGCGGCTGCGCCTCGCCGAACTCCGCGCGCAGGCCGCGCAGCGTGTCCACCGTGTAGGAGACGCCTTCGCGGCGCAGTTCGCGCGCGTCGACGACCAGGCGCGACTGGCCGGCGAGCGCGCGTTCGAGCATGTCGACACGCTGCGCCGGCGTGGCCAGCGGCGCGGGCTTGTGCGGCGGCACGTGCGCGGGCATCAGGCGCACCTGCGCATCGAGCGCCTCGGCCGCTTCCCAGGCGACGCGCAGATGGCCGTTGTGCACGGGGTCGAAGGTACCGCCGAGGATGGCTATGGGCAGCATGAGAAAGCGTTTTTTCTGATTTTCTTAGCCGGCACGAAGCAAACCCGCACGCGGCTGCGCGATCGCGATGAGCAGGCGTTCGAATTCCAGCCACGCATCGCCCGTGCCGCGGCCTTTGCCGATGCGGTCGACGCGGCCGGCCTGGATCAGGCACGCGTCCCAGTGCGCGCGATCGGCGCGCGACAAGGCTTTCTTGTAGATCGCCTCGCGCGCCGGCCAGATGCGCTCGGCCTTGAACGCGGCGGCGAGATTGCCGCGTGCATTGGCCAGCCGCGCCAGCATCTGCAATTGGTTCAAGATCCAGCCGAGCAGCGCGACGACCTGCTCGCCTTCCGCGCGCAGGCCGGCGAGGATGCGCAGCGCGCGCGCGGAATCGCCGGCGAGCGCCGCGTCGGCGAGCTTGAACACGTCGAAGCGCGCGCTGTCGGCGACGAGGTCTTCGAGCGTCGCCGCATCGAGCGGCGCGTCGCCCTGCAGCAGCGCGAGCTTGTCGATTTCCTGCGCGGCGGCGAGCAGATTGCCCTCGACGCGCTCGACGAGCGCCTCGATCGCATCGCGCGTCGGCTTGAGGCCGCGCGAGGCCATGCGCTGTGCGACCCAATCGGGCAATTCATTGGATTTGAGCGGCCACAGCGGCACGAACATGCCGACTTTTTCGACCGCGGCGACCCAGCTCGTTTCGTGCGCCTTCGACCATTGCGTGGCGGTGATCATCAGCACCGTGTCCGGCGGCGGATTTTCACAATACTCCGCGATCGACTGCGCGCCTTCCTTGCCGGGCTTGCCGGTCGGCACGCGCAGGTCGATCAGTTTGCGCGTGGCGAACAGGCTCATCGCGCTCGCGCTTTGCGCCAGCGCGTTCCAGTCGAAACCGGAATCCGCATCGAACACCTCGCGTTCGCTGTAGCCGAGCTCGCGCGCGCGTGCGCGCAGCGCATCGGCGGCTTCGAGCAGGAGCAGATGTTCCTCGCCCGCGAGCAGATAGACGGGCTTGAGCTCGCCCGTCACGAGTTGCTTGCGCAGCGCCGGCAGCGGAGTCGGCATATTCCGGTTGGCGGAAGCTTACTTCGCCAAGCGGCGTTCGACGGAGTCGATCTTGCGCATCACGGTCTGCGCCATGTCGCGGTCCATTTCGCGTCGGATCACGTCCTGCTGCGCGCCGGTGCCGGCGGCCTGGGTCTGGTCGAAGGTGAAGCTGCGCGTCTGCTCGATCGGCTGCTTTTCGAGCACGGTCTTGCCCGCGCCGTCGACGATTTCGAGTTCGACGTGATAGACCATGTTGAACTCGTTCACGCGCGCGTTGCCGCCGACCGAGCCGACCAGCGTCTGCACGCCGATCTGAGTCATGCGGATCTCGCCGACGCCCTCGCCGGGCGCGGCCGCGATGGTGGCGCCGGCGCGCTTCATCGCGTCCTCGACGCTGCGTTTGAGCGGACTGCTCGGATCGGAACTGATCACGACGATGCGCTGCAGGCCCGCTGCGAGCTTGATCTCGCCACGCAAATGAAAGCCGCAGGCGGCGAGCGACAACACGGCGAGTACGGCGAAAGTACGAACGATCGTCTGCATGCGCGTCATCCTACGACAATATTCACGATCTTGCCCGGCACGATGATGATTTTCTTCACCGTCTGCTCAGCCACGAACTTGGCGACGC
>DAIMZS010000163.1:0-7525 GCA_036733825.1 Rudaea sp. | reverse complement strand
TCGCCCGCGATCGCGGACTTCAGGTTGTCCTGCGTGCCGCCGAACGGCAGGCCCGTGGCCGGATCGCCGACCGCTTCGAGATATTCCAGATGCCCGTGCGCATGGCCGGTTTCGCCTTCCGCCGTGGAGCGGAACACCGCGGCCACGTCGTTGTAGCCCTCGACGTCGGCCTTGGCGGCGAAGTAGAGATAGCGGCGGTTGGCCTGGGACTCGCCGGCGAACGCGGCTTTCAGGCTGCCCTCGGTCTTGGAACCTTTCAGATTGCTCATGACTCACCTCTTGCTGTGATTGCTGGAGGAAGCGGCGACACCGCAGCTGCGCTGCGGAAGGCACGAGCCTAATGCAGATTCGGTCCGGGATGAAATTGATTGTTGTGATCGATTCGATAGTAACTGCCTATCGATACAGGCGCGAAATTCTTCCCGAATTTCGGCGTAAGCTGCGTGTTCGGCGCATGCCGCATGGACGAGAAGGATGAAGATGTCGATCACGGGAAAGATCCCCGCGGCCGATCTGATCGCGGGCTTGTCGATGGCGGGCCTGCTGCTCCCCGAAGCGGTGGCGTACTCGGGCGTGGCGGGATTGCCGCCGCAGGCAGGCGTCATCGCTCTGGTCGTTGGCCTGGTCTGTTATGGTCTGATCGGCCGCAGCCGCTACGCGATCGTCAGCGCGACGTCGTCTTCGGCGGCGGTGCTCGCCGCGGCCACATTCGCGCTCGTCGGCGGCGACGCCGCGCAGCGCATCGCGTTGGCCTCGATTCTCGTGGTCGGCACCGGGGCGGCATTTCTGCTAGCGGGGTCGCTGCGTCTGGGCGCGATGTCGAACCTGATCGCGCGCCCGGTGCTGCGCGGCTACGCGTTCGGTTTGGCCATCGTCATCGCGGTCAAGCAATGGCCGCATCTGGTCGAGGTGCCTGCGCGGAGTACGAGCTTCTTCGCGCTGCTCGCCGAGCTGCTGCAGCGCCTCGGCGAGTGGAAAATGCCCAGCCTCGTCTGCGGCTTGGCGGCGCTCGCCGCGCTGTTCGCGCTCGAACGCGTGCGCCGCGTGCCGGGCGCGCTCGCGGTCATCGTCGCCAGCATCGCCGTGTCGCCATGGCTCGCGGCGCAGGGCATTGCGCTCACGGGAACGATTCATCTCGCCCTCGAATGGCCGCATTTTGTGTTGCCGACTCAGGCCGAATGGCTGCCGCTGGTCGAGTTCGCGCTGGCGCTGATGTTCGTGCTCTACGCCGAGTCGTACAGTTCGATCCGCACTTATGCGCTCAAGCATGACGATAGCGTGCAATCGAACCGCGATCTGCTCGCGCTCGGCGTCGCCAACGTCGTCTCCGGATTGTTTCAGGGCACGCCGGTCGGCGCAGGCTATTCGGCCACCTCCGCGAATGAATCGTCCGGCGCGCAGACGCGACTCGCGGGCCTGTCCGCGGCGGCGGTCGTGCTGCTGCTCGTGCTGTTGTTCCTGCCGTACATCGAGCGCATTCCCGTGCCGGTGCTGGCGGCGATCGTGATCCACGCGGTGAGCCATTCACTGCGCCTCGGCGTGTTCCGCAACTACTTCCTCTGGCAGCGCGACCGCCTCGTCGCGCTCGCCGCGGTGATCGCGGTGATGTGGTTCGGCATCCTCGACGGATTGCTCGCGGCGATCGCGTTCAGCGTCGTCATGCTGCTGCGCACGCTTGCCAGCCCGCGCCTCGCCGAGCTCGGCCGCGTCGGCGAGCACGATTACGTCAGTCTGTCGCGCTTTCGGCGGGCGGCGAAGGTGCCCGACATGCTCGTCTTGCGTCCGGAGGAGCCGCTGTTCTTCGCCAACGCCGAACCGTTGTTCGTGCAGGCGCGGCAGCTCGTCACGCAGCGCGGCGCGGTGAAGCTGGTCGTGCTGAGCCTGGAGGAATCGCCCGATCTCGACAGCACCGCGATCGAATCGCTGCAGGAATTTTGCGCGTGGCTGCACGCGCGCGGCATCACCCTGCGCATCGCCCGACTCAAGGATCTCGCGCGCGACGCGCTCGTGCGCGCGAATATCGCGCAACTGCCGTCGGCGACGGCGCTCGATTATTCCAGCGTGGACGATGCGGTGCGCGGGCAGTCCGTGCGCACGCCAACATCGACCTGAGATGCGCGACTAGTACAGCCAGGGAATCAGCCGCTTGGTGCGGGCGAAATAGTCGTCGTATTCCTTGCCGAATTGCGAGCGCAGCAGGGCCTCTTCTGAACGCATGCGTGCGATGAGGGGAACGAGCATCAGCGCGGTCAGCACCACGCCCGCGAGCGAGCGGAACGTCAACGACCAGCCGAGCGAATTGATCAGCAGGCCCGTGTAACTCGGATTGCGCACGAAGGTGTACGGTCCCGTCGTGACGAGCCGGTGTCCGGGCTGGATCGCCACGAGGCCGCTGAAGCGGTTGCCGAGCACATACATCGGCCACAGGCGCAGCGCGCCGCCGAAGGCATACAGCACGACGCCGGCCCAGCGCACCGCGTCGCCGCCGAAAACCAGCACCTCGCGCCGGTCGCAATAGGCCGGCAGCAGCGCGATGAGCGCGCCGATGACACCGAACACGGTGAGCACCCAGCGATTACCGCGATCTTCGCGCTCGCCGGTGCTGAGATTGCCGCCCGCGGGGATCGCCGCGACGAGAAGCACGAATGTGATCGCGACGAGCGCCGTGCGCGCGGGGTGGGCAAAGAACGTGCCGAAGTCGCCCCAGCCGAGTATCGCGAGCCCGAGATAAATCAGCGTTCCGACGACGGCGGCGAGGCTGATTTTCAGTTGGGAAGCCATGCGAACCTCCTTAAAGAGCGCTATCTCTGCGTGCGTGCGCGTGCCGGTTTAGACGCCGGCTCGGACGGCGGGAGTTGCGAAAGAGTGTGCGGATCGAGCAGCGCGCGCGGCAGTTCGCGGAACACGGCGGCGAATTTCTTCAGGAACGGCGCGAGCGCGGAACTCTTGCGCCAGAACATTGCGATGCGCCGGCTCGGCGCGTCGCCGCGGAACTGGATGAGATGAATGTTTTCCGAGCGCGCGACCGGCGGCTTCACTGCGAGCGTCGGCAGCAGGGTGACGCCGACGTTCGCCGCGACCATCTGGCGCAGCGTCTCCAGGCTCGTCGCGCGGAAGCCGGATTTCTCGCTCGCGCCGGAGAGCTCGCAGACTTCGAGCGCCTGGTCGCGCAGGCAATGACCGTCCTCGAGCAGCAGCAGGCTCTGGTCGGACAAATCATCGAGCTTGAGCGTCTTGCGCTTGGCGAGTTCGTGATGCTCGGGCACGGCGAGCAGGAAGGGCTCTTCGAACAGAAACTCGGCGTGCAGCTGATCATCGTGGATCGGCAGCGCGAGGATCACGGCGTCGAGGCGGCCTTCGCGCAATTGCTTGAGCAGCGTCTCGGTTTTTTCTTCGACGAGCAGCAATTCCAAGCGCGGAAAACGCGTGCGCGCCTGCGGCACCACGTGCGGCAGCAGGTAGGGGCCCAGCGTGGGGAAGATACCGAGGCGCAGCGTGCCGGATTCGGGGTCGATCGTGCGCCGCGCGATGGCCTTGATCTGGTCGATCTCGGTCAGCACCTCGCGCGCACGCGCGACGATTTCCTTGCCGGCTTCGGTCAGCAGCACCTTGCGCGGCGTGCGCTCGACGAGAGCGACACCGAGTTCGTCTTCGAGTTTCTTGATCTGCGTCGACAGCGTCGGTTGGCTGACGAAGCTCGCCTGCGCGGCGCGGCCGAAGTGTTTGTGTTCGGCGAGCGAGACGAGGTAGCTGAGGTCGCGCAGGTTCATGGTGAAGCTCCGGGCGCTGGGCGATCGGTATTGTCTATCGTCGGGGCGGCATCGATCAATTCAAGCGAGCCGATTTCTTTGCTTGTCATTCCCGCGTGCTTCTGGCGGGAATCCAGTGTCTTTAGTTCGTGGCGTAAAACCGAAAAGCAAAGTCGCTGGATTCCCGCCTTCGCGGGAATGACGAGCAAAAGCGATCAAGCGGCGATCGCTTGCGAAACTTCCTGCGTCGCTACCGTTGCCACGGGGCTGCGAATCAGGTAGTCGAAGGCAGAAAGCGCCGCCTTCGCGCCGTCGCCCGCGGCGATCACGATCTGCTTGAACGGCGTCGTCGTCGCATCGCCCGCGGCGAACACACCGGGCAGCGAGGTACGGCCGTGCGCATCGACTTCGATTTCGCCGCGCGGCGACAGCGCGAGCGTGCCCTTGAGCCAGTCCGTGTTCGGCAGCAGGCCGATCTGCACGAACACGCCGGCGAGTTCGAGCTGTTTCGCATCGCCCGTCGCGCGGTCGGTGTACTTCAGGCCGGTAACCTTGGCGCCGTCGCCGAGCACCTCGGTCGTCTGCGCGCTGACGATCACATCGACATTCGGCAGGCTGCGCAGCTTGCGCTGCAATACTTCGTCGGCGCGCAGCTTGCTGTCGAACTCGAGCAGGGTGACATGGGTGACGACGCCAGCGAGGTCGATCGCCGCTTCGACGCCCGAATTGCCGCCGCCGATCACGGCGACGCGCTTGCCCTTGAACAGCGGGCCGTCGCAGTGCGGGCAATAGGTCACGCCTTTCGTGCGATATTCGTTTTCGCCGGGCACGTTCATGTTGCGCCAGCGCGCGCCGGTGGCGAGGATGATCGTTTTCGACTTCAGCGTCGCGCCGTTGGCGAGTTTGACCTGAACCAGATCGCCGGCGGCGACGAGTCCGTCCGCACGCTGCCGATTCATGATGTCGACCTGATAATCCTTGACGTGCTCTTCGAGCGCGACCGCGAACTGTGGACCTTCGGTGTGGGTGACGGAGATGTAGTTGGCGATCTCCATCGTGTCGAGCACCTGGCCGCCGAAGCGCTCGGCGACGACGCCGGTGCGGATGCCTTTGCGTGCGGCGTAAATCGCCGCCGCCGCGCCCGCCGGGCCGCCGCCGACGACGAGCACGTCGTACGGCGCGCGCGCATCGAGCTTGGCCGCGTCGCGCGCGTCCGCACCGGAGTCGAGCTTGGCGAGGATTTCTTCCACGCCCATGCGGCCCTGGCCGAATTCCTCGCCGTTGAGGAAGATCGCCGGCACGGAAAGGATTTGCCGTTGGGTCACTTCCTGCTCGAACGTGCCGCCTTCGATCATCTCCACGCCGATGCGCGGGTTGATCGTCGCCATCAGGTTCAGCGCCTGCACCACGTCCGGGCAGTTCTGGCAGGTGAGCGAGACGAAGGTTTCGAATTTGTATTCGCCGTCGAGCGCGCGGATCTGCTCGATCGTCTCCGGCGAGAGCTTCAACGGATGGCCGCCGACCTGGAGCAGGGCGAGGATCAGCGAGGTGAATTCGTGGCCCATCGGCATGCCGGAGAAACGCAGATGGATGTCCTGCCCCGGCGTGGTCAACGCGAACGAGGGCGTGCGCACTCCCGGCTCGCTGCGTTCGATCAGGCGAAACTGCGGCGACAGGCCGGCGATGTCGGTCAGCAGCTCGCGCAGCTCCTGCGATTTCTCGCCCGCGTCGAGCGCGGCGACGATCTCGACCGGGCGCGCGAGTTTGGCGAAATGGTTCTGGAGCTGGGATTTGATGTCGTTGTCCAACATGGCGAGATTCCTTGTTCTTAAAAGCCCCTCTCCCGTCGGGAGAGGGGTTGGGGTGAGGGTCCGGACATCCACCGACGTTTCAGAGATGACGAACCCTCATCCGGCGCTTCGCGCCACCTTCTCCCAGAGGGAGAAGGGAAAAACAGAGATCAGATCTTGCCGACCAGATCGAGCGAGGGCTTCAGCGTCTTCGCGCCTTCCTGCCACTTCGCCGGGCACACTTCGCCCGGATGCGAAGCGACGTACTGCGCGGCCTTGACCTTGCGCAGCAGCTCGGTCGCGTCGCGGCCGATGCCGTTGTCGTGGATTTCGTACAGCTTGATCTGGCCTTCCGGGTTGATCACGAAGGTGCCGCGCAGGGCGAGGCCTTCTTCTTCGATCAGCACTTCGAAGTTGCGCGACAGCGTCGCGGTCGGATCGCCGACGAGCGGATACTGCACCTTCTTGATCGCATCCGAGGTGTCGTGCCACGCCTTATGGGCGAAATGAGTGTCGGTCGACACGCCGTAGATTTCGACGCCGAGCTTCTTGAACTCGTCGTAGTTGTTGGCCAGATCTTCCAGTTCGGTCGGGCAGACGAAGGTGAAGTCGGCCGGATAGAACACGACGACCGACCACTTGCCCTTCAGCGTCGCATCGCTGACGTCGACGAACTTGCCGTTGTGGTAGGCCGTCGCTTTGAAAGGTTTGACCTGGGTGTTGATCAAGGACATTGCTTGCTTCCTTCTGGGTTGGTGGTAAGGGAGTGAGGTGTACTTTAGTGCGCTGCCGCATATTTGTAAAATTGATTTATCACACCGTATTGATAGTTTTTATCTATCAATTGGCGGCTCGCCGGCGGAGAATGACTTGTGGGGCTTGCCGGAACCGCGCGCCGCGTGCTTAGCTCCGGCCCCCGCTTACACGAGGTTTGCCCATGCGCGTGACTTCCGGATTATTTGCCGCGGCGTTGACAGCCGCATTGCTGTCGCGGATTGCCACGGCGGCCGAAGCCGTGCCCACCGGCAAGCTGCCCGAGGATGCGAAGCCGCTCGGCTACGCCCTCGATTTGAAGATTGACCCGAAAGCCGACCGTTTCAACGGCCACGTGCGCATCCAGGTCAAGCTCGCCAAGCCAGCCGATCATCTGTGGCTGCACGCGCGCGAGCTCGACGTCGCCAAAGTCACGCTGACCGACGCGTCGGGCAAGACGCGCGAGGCGAAGCTCGCGGTGCGCGATTCCTCGGGCGTCGCCGAGGTGAGCTTCGGCGCCAAGCTGCCCGCGCAGAACATCGAGCTCGCCTTCGACTACTCGGCGCCGTTCAACGCCAAGCTGCAAGGCATCTACAAGGTCAAAGTCGGCGACGACGCCTACGTGACCACGCAGATGGAAGCGATCAGCGCGCGCTACGCCTTCCCCTCGTTCGACGAGCCGCGCTTCAAGACGCCGTTCGACATCACGCTGACGGTGCCGAAGGACGAGGCCGCGCTCGCCAATACGCTGCAGACGGCCGCGAAGGAGTCCGCCGACAAGCAGTGGAAGACGCTGACGTTTGCGCAGACTAAGCCGCTGCCGACCTACCTCGTCGCGCTCGCGGTCGGGCCGTGGGACGTGGTCGACGGACCGACGATCCCGGCCAATTCTGTACGCAAGAACCCGATCCCGCTGCGCGGCGTCGGCCCGCGCGGCACCGGGCCGCAGCTCAAGTGGATTCTCGAGCAAACGCCGCAGACGGTGAAGTACTACGAGGAATACACCAACCAGCCGTATCCATTCGACAAGCTCGACCTCGTCGGCGCACCGGATTTCTCCGCCGGCGCGATGGAGAACGCGGGCTTCATCGTCTACCGCGACGCGCTGCTGCGCATCGACGCCAAGTCGCCGGCGTCGAGCTACCGTTCCAGCTTCAACGTCAATGCGCACGAGATCGCGCACCAGTGGTTCGGCGATCTCGTCACCGTGCCGTGGTGGGACGACATCTGGCT
>DAIMZS010000162.1:2394-7548 GCA_036733825.1 Rudaea sp. | reverse complement strand
CCGCACGCTCATCACGATCACGACCACGCCAGCACGGGCGAGCGCCGCCTGCTCTGGGCGTTCGTGCTGACCTCGGTCATGCTCGTCGTCGAAGCGGCCGGCGGCTGGTTCTCGGGGTCGCTCGCGCTGCTCGCCGATGCGGGACACATGTTCGTCGACGCGTTCGCGCTGCTGCTCGCCTTTCTTGGCGCGTATTTCGCGCGGCGGCCCGCCGACGACAAGCGCAGCTTCGGCTATGCGCGCATCGAGGTGCTCGTCGGCTACACGAACGCGTTGTTCCAGTTCGCGCTCGTGGCCTGGATCGTGATCGAAGCGATCGGGCGTTTCGCTCACCCCGAGCCGATTCTGTCCGGCACGATGCTCGGCATCGCCGCGGCCGGCCTCGCGGTGAATCTGTTCGTGCTGTATGTGCTCGGCGGCCACGATCACGATGACCTCAACGCCGCCGGTGCGCGCCTGCACGTGCTCGGCGACCTGCTCGGATCGCTCGGCGCGGTCGCCGCGGCGCTGCTGATCCGCTGGCAGGGCTGGCTCTGGGCCGATCCGGCGTTTTCGATTCTCGTCTCGCTGCTGATCCTCAACAGCGCATGGAAGCTGCTCAAGCGTTCGGCGCATATCCTGCTTGAAGGCACGCCCGAAGGCGTCGATACTGCCGAAGTCGCGATCGCCGCGCGCGAGAGCGACGGCGTCGTCGACGTGCATCACGTGCACATCTGGCAGCTCGCCGGCGGACGCCGCCTGGCGACCTTGCACGCGCGCCTGACCGAAGACGCCGACGCGCACGCGGCGCTGGCCCAGGTGCAGGCCATCCTGCGCGAACGCTTCCAGATCGTCCACGCGACCGTGCAGATCGAACGGCGCGACTGCGCGCACGAAGACTGTGGACATGGTTCGCATGCTCACGCTCATGCGCATTCGCATTGAAGTAATTTTTAACGCGGATCAAATCGGATAAAAACCGATAAGAGCGGATTTTTTGAATTTGCTTGATCCGCTCTGATCCGTCTTACTCCGCTCTGATCCGCGTTAAACGCTTCTGCCTTCCAACCACGCCTGCGCCCGTTCGCGGCCGAGGTCGCGCAAGTCGTGCAGAAAAGCCAGGCGCGTGTGCAGCCGCGTCTTCGCGCTGTAGGTGTCGAGCGATTCGCCGGGCTCGAGGATTTGAATGTCGATTTTCTTCAGGCGCTGGCCGAGCGGAGTCAGCGGAAAATTCTTCGCGAGCATGTTCTGCGCGGTTTGCAGCGTCTCGAGTTCGCGGATGAACGTGGTCGAGAACGACAGCTCGGTGATGCGCTCGCCGATTTCGCGCGCCGTCGCCGGCGGCTGCGCGCGTTCGATCGGCTGCACGAGTACGCAGGCGATGGTCTCCGCACTGCAGCGGTAGACCAGCGGTTCGATCGCGGGATTGCCCGCATAGCCGCCGTCCCAATATACCTCGCCGTCGATTTCGACCGGCGCGAACAGCTGCGGCAAGCAGGTGCTCGCGAGCAGCGCGTCGAGGGTGAGGCTGCCGTCGTCGAACAGCACCAACCGCCCGTCGCGCACGCGCGTGGCGGCAATGAACAGCTTGAACGGCGACCTCGCGCGGATCAAGTCGAAGTCGAACAGCGCCGCGGCGACGTTCTTCACCGGATTGAGGCCGAGCGGATTCATTTCCTGCGGCGTGAAATACCGCGTCAGACCGAGCAGGATGCGCTCGGTTGCCGCGCCTGCCGGCGTGGAGAAGGCCCAGCTCATCAGGCCGGCCTGCGCGGCCACGGAATCCCACAGCTTCGCCAGCATCGCGCGCGCGCCGTCGCGCTGGCCGTCGAGCCAGCCCTGGGTAAGCGCGAGCGCGTTCATCGCGCCGCTCGACGTGGCGCTGATGCCGTCGAAGTCGACGGAGCCGTCTTCGAGCAGCCGGTCGAGCACGCCCCAGGTGAATGCGCCGTGCGCGCCGCCGCCCTGCAAGGCGAGGCTGATCTTGCCATTCCCGCGTGTGTCGGCCATGCGGCATCATAACGGCAACTTATGTCAACCGGGGTTGCATTACGCTGGCGCGCCCCCAGTGAAGCCGTTCGCGACGGGAAACAACAAGAAACGGAATGAAAACCCAATTCCTCAAGTACGCGATCGTGCTCGGCCTGATCACCGCGATCGGCCCGTTCGCCATCGACATGTATCTGCCGGCGTTGCCGTCGATCAAGCAGAGCCTCGGTGCGAGCACGGCCGAAGCGCAGATGAGCCTGATGGTGTTCTTCATCGCGCTCGGCATCTGCCAGCTGATCTACGGCCCGGTCTCGGACATGGTCGGGCGCCGCGCGCCGCTGTACTTCGGCCTCGCGCTGTTCATTGTCGGCAGCGTCGGCTGCGCGCTCGCGCCGGATGTGGGCACGCTGATCGCGTTGCGTTTCGTCCAGGGCGTCGGCGCCTGCGCGGGCATGGTGATCACGCGTGCGATCGTGCGCGACATGCACACGGGCGCCGAGGCGGTGCGCCTGATGTCGCTGTTGATGCTGGTGTTCAGCGTCTCGCCGATTCTCGCGCCGCTCACCGGCAGCTTCGTCATCGCCTGGGCGAGCTGGCGGGCGATTTTCTGGAGCGTGATCGGCGCGGCTGTGGTCGCCCTGCCGCTGCTCACCTTGTTCGTGCCGGAAACGCGGCCGAAATCCCAGCGCGTGGATTCGAGCCTGGGCAGCGCGCTCGCGGCCTACGGCGTGCTGCTGCGCGATCCGATGTTCCTCGGTCTCGTATTCATCGGCTCGTTCGGCGTGGCGAGCTTCTTCGCTTATCTGGCCAACTCGTCGTTCGTCCTGATCGAACACTACGGGCTGACGCCGACGCAATACAGCCTGTGCTTCTCGATCAACGCGGTCGCTTTCTTCGGCGCGGCGCAGGCGAACGGCCGGCTGGCCAAGATGTTCGGCATGCATCATGTCGTGCGCACGGCGACCTGGGGCTACGCGGCGGCGATGCTGCTGCTCGTCGCGTTGACCGCGCTCGGCATCGACAATCTCGCCGTGATGATCGTGGTGCTGTTCGTCGGCTACGCCTTCCTCGGCCTGGTGATTCCGAACTCCTCCGTGCTCGCGCTCGAGGAGCACGGCGCGATCGCCGGCACCGCCTCGGCGCTGATGGGCACACTGCAATTCATGACCGGCGCCGCCGTCATGGCGATCACCGGAGCGATCGGCGACCGCACCTCGAAGACGATGATTTTCGCTATCGGCACCTGCGCGGCGATCTCTTTCCTGCTCGCCCAGACCACGCTGTCGCGCCGGCGCGTGGCGGCCAGAGGGGCGAGCTGACGCCTGAAAATACAATTCTCAAGCCGCGCCCACGCTGCTAAGCTACGCCACCTTTTCAAACTGATTACAGGAGACAACCATGGGTAGAGGCGACCGCAAGACCAAGAAGGGCAAGATCGCCGTGCGCAGCTACGGCAACGCGCGTCCGCATGCGCCGAAGAAGTCGACCGGCGCGGCCAAGGCCGCCAAGCCGGCGGCGAAGAAGGCGGCTCCGGCGAAGAAGGCCGCGGCCAAGAAGCCGGCCTGATTGCTCGCGAACGTACCGACACAAACCCCGCGTCAGGCGGGGTTTTGTTTACCCGCGACAAACACTTGGCGCGCCAGCGCGCCGCCGATCCAGTAGCACAGCTCCGCGGGGTGACCGGCGTCCCATACGACGAAATCCGCGCGCTGCCCGGGCACGAGCGTGCCGCGGTCGGCCAAGCCCACCGCCCGCGCGGCGTGAACGGTGGCGCCGAGCAGCGCTTCCTCCGGCGTCATGCGGAACAATGTGCACGCCATATTCATCGCGTGGCGCAACGACAGCAGGGGTGAGGTGCCGGGATTGAGATCGCTCGCCACCGCCAACGGGACTCTGTGCCGGCGGAACGCCTCGATCGGCGGCAGCCTGCTTTCGCGCAAACAGTAGAACGCGCCCGGCAGCAACACCGCGATGCTGCCGGCGGCGGCCATCGCCTGGATACCGGCCTCGTTCGTGTATTCGAGATGATCGGCCGAGAGCGCGCCGAACTCGGCGGCAAGCGCGGCGCCGTGCGAGTCCGACAGCTGATCGGCATGCAGCTTCACCGGCAGCCCGTGCGCACGCGCGGTCTCGAACACGCGCCGCACTTCGGACGGCGTGAACGCGATGTTTTCGCAGAACGCATCCACCGCGTCCGCCAAGCCAGCCTGTGCGATCTTCGGCAGCATGTGGATGCAGACTTCGTCGACGTAGTCGGACTGGCGCCCGGCGAACTCCGGCGGCAAGGCGTGCGCGCCGAGAAACGTGGTGCGCACCGTGATGCCCAACTCGTCGCCGACGCGCCGCGCGACGCGCAGCATCTTCGTCTCGCTGTCGAGATCCAGACCGTAACCGGACTTGATTTCGAGCGTGGTTACGCCGTCCGCGAGCAGGGCGCGCGCCCGCGGCAGTGACTGCGCGAGCAGTTCGTCTTCGCTCGCCGCGCGCGTCTTCGTCACCGTCGACACGATGCCGCCGCCGGCCTGGGCGATGTCGGCGTAGCTGGCGCCGTTGAGGCGCAGGTCGAATTCCTCGGCGCGGTGGCCGGCGAAGACGAGGTGGGTATGACAATCGATCAATCCCGGGGTGACCAGGGCGCCGCGCGCGGAATCCACCTCGCGCGCGAGTGCATCCGGTTTGCCGGGCAGTTCCGCGGCAGGGCCGGCGTAGACGATCTTGCCGTCGTTCCAGCCGAGCGCGGCATCGTCGATCAGGCCGAACGCGGTGCCGTTCGCGGCCATCGTGGCGAGGCGGCAGTCGAGCAGCAGTCCGTCCCAGCGCATGGTCATTTCCCCTCGTTTGATGTTGTTGCAGACGCGGCGGGAGTTTCCGCGGCGCGTTGCCGCTCGTGCTCGTCCACCAGTCGTTGCGCAAAGGCACGATATACCGGAACCGGCGCGATCAGCGAGGCGATGGCGCGCGCCAGCAGGCATACCGCCAGAATCGGAATCACCATGCTTTGGTTCGCGGTCAGCTCGAGCGTGATCACGGCCGAGGTCAGCGGCGCCTGGGTGACGCCGGCGAGAAACGCGCCCATGCCGAGCAGCACCACGGCGGAGGTATCGGCGTGCGGCAGCACGATGGAGACGGCGTTGCCCATGCCGGCGCCGACCGCGAGCGCCGGCGAGAAGATGCCGCCGGGAATGC
>DAIMZS010000162.1:0-2294 GCA_036733825.1 Rudaea sp. | reverse complement strand
TTGCCCATGCCGGCGCCGACCGCGAGCGCCGGCGAGAAGATGCCGCCGGGAATGCCGGCCCAATAGGAGAGGATGTTCGCAGCCAGTTTGAGCCAGCCGAACGCGAATGCCGCGCCGTGCGCGGATTGCACCAGATCGCGCGCTTCCGCGTAGCCGGTGCCGTAAATGCCGCTGCCAAAGTGGCTGCTCGTCACGCCGAGTACGGCAAGCGCCAAGCCGCAGGCCGTGGCGAAAGCGACCGGCCGGCGCGCGCGCGCGGCCGCGATGCGCGCGAGCGGATTGCGGTTGGCCGGGTCGGGATCGTGCAGCAGGATCGTGCGCACGAACAGGCCCCCGCCGAGTCCGCCGCAGATACCGCAGAGCGCGACCGCTAGCCAGCTCTGTCCGAGCGGCAACTCGGCGGCGACGCGGCCGAAATACGCATAGTTGCCGAGCACGCCGAGCGACACGACGCCGGCGAAAATGACCGCCGTCAGCACGATGCCGCTGAAGCGGTGCTCGAACGTACCGGCGAGTTCCTCGATCGCGAACACGACGCCGGCCAGCGGCGTGTTGAACGCCGCGGCGATGCCCGCGCCGCCGCCGGCGAGAATGAAACGCGAGATCGCCTTCGGATCGTCGAAACCCAGGCGCTTGCCGACCGCGTACATGATGCCCGCGCCGACGTGCACGGTCGGACCTTCGCGGCCGATCGACGCGCCGGCGGCGAGACCGAGCAGGGTCAGTCCCATTTTCGCGAACACGACCGGCAGCGACAGCAGCCGGTCGCGGAACGCGGTGTCGGGCACGTCGAGTGCGGCGATGACCTGGGGGATGCCGCTGCCGCGCGTCGCGCGCAGTGGTCCGGAGGTGAGCCAGGCGAGCAGGGCGAAAGCCGCGGGCAGGGCCGCCAGCGGCAGCCACGGCGATATCGCGAGCAGCGAACGAAAACCGGCGAACGCCAGATCGCTCGCGCGCGCGAAGGCGATCGCGGCCAGGCCCACGAGCACGCCGCCGCCCCACAGCGCCAGCCGCCGTTTCCACAGCGCGGGGGCGAACAACTCGTCGCCGAGCCTGCGGCGCAGGCGCGTACGCAGAGAAGAATCGTTGGATTCCGGCATGTGCAGATTATCGCAGAGAGCGGGCCGCGCCCGCGACGACGCAGCAAAGACGGAGCCGCTGCAACGTATTCTTATGCCTTGCGCTGGCATACTGCGCGCTACATCGAAGGAAACGAAAGCATGAAGAACGGGTTCGCCGAAACACTATGGAGTCCGCAGGGCTGGGTACACGGCGCGCAGCTTGGGTTGGAGGACGGGCGGATCGTTTCCGTGGATGCGAAACCCGCGCGCGAAAACGCCGAACGTCTGGGGCGCTACGTGGTGCCGGGCATGCCGAACCTGCATTCGCACGCGTTCCAGCGCGCGATGGCCGGCCTCGCCGAGCGCCAGACGAATCCCGAAGACAGCTTCTGGACGTGGCGCGAGACGATGTACGCCTTCGCCAGCCGCGTCGGTCCGGACGATCTGCGCGCGATCGCGGCCCAGCTCTATGTCGAGATGCTCAAGGCCGGCTACACGCACGTCTGCGAATTCCATTATCTGCATCACCAGCCCGACGGCCGGCCCTACGCCGATCCCGCGGCGATGTCGCTGGCGCTGATCGAGGCCGCGCGCGAGGCCGGCATCGGCATGACTCTGCTGCCGGCGCTGTACATGACCGGCGGCTTCGACGGCCGCGCCTTGTCCGAACGGCAGCGCCGGTTCGGCTTCGACGTCGACACGTATTTGTCGCTTTTGCAGCAATTGGTAAAAGTGGAAAATGATGCATTGCGCATCGGCGTCGCGCTGCATTCGCTGCGCGCCGTGCCCGAGGCGGCGATGCGCGAAGTGCTCGGCGCCGAGGCGACGCGCACGATGCCGATCCACATCCATATCGCCGAGCAGATCGGCGAGGTCCAGGATTGCCTGGCGATCCGCAACGCGCGCCCGGTCGAGTGGCTGCTCGACAACCTGCCGGTCGATCCGCGCTGGTGCCTCGTGCACGCCACGCATATGACCGCGCAGGAAACGCAGCGCCTGGCGCAGTCCGGCGCGGTCGCCGGGCTGTGTCCGACGACGGAGGCCAACCTCGGCGATGGTTTGTTTCCGCTCAAGACCTACCTCGACGAGCGCGGCGCGCTCGGCGTCGGCTCGGACAGCCACATCTCGGTCTCGCCGGTCGAGGAGTTGCGCTGGCTCGAGTACGGCCAGCGTCTGGCCACGCGCCATCGCAACATCGCGGCCTCGGCGCAGAACCGCAGCGTCGGCGAGACG